>NZ_JBFANX010000017.1:0-234778 GCF_040675005.1 Amycolatopsis sp. NPDC049691 | reverse complement strand
GGGGTGGTTGCACACCTACAATTACCACCGCGGCCACACCGCACTCGGCGGCAAACCACCCGCCAGCCGCGTCCCCAACCTCACAGGGCACTACACCTAGGGGTTGATCTCCCAGTCGCGTTCCTCGCGCTGCCGCTGCTGGTTCTTCTCGTGCTGCGCCGCCAGCTTCTCCAGCGCCTCCGGGTCGCCGTGCGTGCTGAAGTGCTCGAACCCGACCACGATGAACAGCGCCCGCGCGCTCACCGCGATCGGGCCGTCCTCGGCGTCCAGGCGGCCGTCCGCGCTCACGTAGATCTTGCGGCCCGCGATGCCGTCCAGCCGCGCCTCGATGAACAGCGTCGAGCCGACCGGGACCGGGCGGCGGAAGTCCGTCTCGAGCTTGCCCGTGACCGCCGGCCGGCGCATCAGGTTGCCGACCGTCGAGCCGAGCGCCTCGTCGAACGCGCAGGCCAGCAACCCGCCGTGGGCCAGCCCGGGCGCGCCCTGGTGCGCCGCGGTCACGGTGAACCGCGAGTGGATCACCTGGCCCTCGCCGACCGCCGACCGCAGGTGCAGGCCCGCGTCGGCCTCGTCGCCGCAGCCGAAGCACTCGCTGAAGTGCACGCCGAGCTCGGTACCCGGCGCCGGCGCCTTCGGGTGCGGGACCGCCGGCTCCACCGGCACCGGCGGCCAGGGTTGAGAAACACGACTCATGCGCTGACGTTAACTCGCCGGTAGCGGCGCGCCGCGCGCGACCCGCAGCGTGAGCAGGAAACGCATATCTCTCAGTAGCCGGAAAGTTCCCCACCGTAGAAGAATCGCGGCTCAGGCTGCCGACCCCGGAGAGCCGGTCAAGACTGGGTTGATGAGCTCGAACGGCCCAATGGGCACTGCACGGAGGAGGTCGTCGCCGGCATGAGTGAACCAGCAGCAACGACGGGCAAACCGTCAGTGGACGAGAGAACCGTCAAGCGCGCCGTGTGGGCGTCCGCGATGGGCAACGCCACCGAGTGGTACGACTACGGCGTCTTCACCTCGGGAGCGATCGCCACCAGCATCGGGACGCTCTTCTTCCCCGGCGAAGGCAACGCCGTCCTGAAGTCGCTCGCGCTGCTCGCGGTCGGGTTCATCGTGCGGCCGTTCGGCGGGGCGTTCTTCGGGCCGCTCGGCGACAAGATCGGCCGCAAGCGCGTCCTCGCCATCACGATCCTGCTGATGTCCGGTTGCACGTTCCTGGTCGGCGTCCTGCCGACGTACGCCGGCGGCTACAGCATGGGCATCGCGGCGCCGATCGCGATCCTGCTGCTGCGGATCATCCAGGGCTTCTCCACCGGTGGTGAGTACGGCGGAGCGGCGACGTTCATCGCCGAGTACTCGCCGACGAAACGCCGTGGCTTCTTCGGCAGCTTCCTCGAGCTCGGCACGCTCGCCGGGTACGTGCTCGGCAACCTCGTGGTGCTGTCGGTGACGCTGTCCCTGACGGCCGACCAGGTCGACGCCTGGGGCTGGCGGATCCCCTTCTTCGTCGCCCTGCCGCTCGGCCTGATCGGGCTCTACCTGCGGAACAAGCTCGAGGACACCCCCGAGTTCCGCCGGATGGAAGCCGCGGGCGAAGCGCCGAAGAAGGCGCCGCTCAAGGAGATCTTCGTCCGCAACTGGCGGATGATCCTCAACCTGATCGGCATCGTGCTGCTGCTGAACGTCGCGGACTACCTGCTGCTGACCACGATGCCGACGTACTTCACCGACACGCTGAAGATCAACGACAACACCTCGACGTTGATCATCATCGCGGTCGAAGTCATCCAGATGGCGATCATCATCCCGCTCGGCGCGCTGTCCGACCGGATCGGGCGGAAACCGCTGCTGCTCACCGCGGCCATCGGGTTCCTCGTGCTGAGCTGGCCGTGCCTGAAGCTGATGCAGTCCGGCAGCATCCTGTGGCTGTTCGTCGGGTTCCTGGTCGTGGCGATCCTGCTGGTCTTCATGCTGGCCGTGATCGGCTCGACGTTCCCGGCGATGTTCCCGACGCGGGTGCGCTACGGCTCGTTCGCGATCGGCTACAACGTCTCGACGTCGCTGTTCGGCGGCACGTGCGGGGTCATCGTGACGGCGCTGATCAAGAGCACCGGCAACGAGGACTGGCCGGCGTACTACCTGATGGCGGCGGCGCTGATCGCGATCATCCCGATCATCAAGATCCCGGAGACGTCGCAGGTGCCGATGGAACAGATCGACACCGAAGGCACCGGCGGAAAGCTGGCCTCCGCGGCCGCTCAGCGCTGAGCGGTGCGCCGGATAGCCGGGTGCCCCGTCCGGATCACCGGACGGGGCACCCGTGCGCCGTGGGTCAGTTCGCTTCGCTGCGAGGAGTGAAGCGCTTGCGGGACCAAGCGGCGAGCGCACCCGCAGCCACGACAGCGATTCCGGTTTCGACGATCAGTGCGGCGAGCACCATGTGCTTCCTCCTCGGGGTCTCGGGCCGGCGGCGAAGCGACCGGCTGAGCAGTTCCTGCGGTGTCCGATCGGAACACCACAGGGCATATCGCCCCGACCCGGACGGGTATTTCGTCAGAAACCCACATCGCGGCGGTGATCTGCGGCACAGGCCCTGAGCTGCGAAAACGTCAGCGGGACGTGGTCGCCGGCGGCGTATCCGGTTCGCTCGGCCCCGAGGACGGCCGGCTGGTCACCGGCACGGACCGCGGCGACGACCGGCCCGCCGACGGCGGCTGCGGGGCCCGCGTGGCACGCGACGGCGTGCGGCTCGGCTCGGCCGCCGGCGGCGCGACCGACGTCGCCGGCGCGACCTCCGGGGACGGCGTCGCCGCGGGGGAGCTGGTGCCGATCGTGGACAGCCCCGGCCCGGCGGGTTCCACCGGTGCCGGCGGGCCGGCGCGGTGCCCGGCCAGGAAACCGGCCACCGCCAGGACGACCGCCGTCGCCGCCGAGGTGCCCGCCACGGCGAAGCGCTTGCGTCGTCGCCGGACCCGGCCGCCGCGTTCGATCACGTCGGCGGCTTCGAGGCGCATCGGCGGCTGCGTGCCGCCGGCCGCGCCGGTCAGGAACGCGCGGACGTCGTCTTCGGGCTCCATCTTCGTCACCTCCCCTCCGTGGTCGCGCTGAACGTCAGCGCACCGTAGTGCGGGCCGAGCCGGTTGCGCAGCGTCGCCAGGCCGCGGGAGGCCTGGCTCTTCACCGTGCCGGTGCTGCAGCCGAGCGCCTTCGCCGTCTCCTCGACGCTCAGGTCCTCGAAGTACCGCAGCACCAGCACAGCGCGCTGCTTGGGGGCCAGTACGGCCAGGGCCTGCCGGACCAGTTCGTCCCGGTCTCCGGCGGCCGGTTCCACCGGGAGTTCCGGCGGGGTGTCGGTGAGGCGCTCCCGCTTCCACCTGCTGCGCCGGTGCTCGGCGAGGAACGTGCGCAGCACGACCTTGCGGGCGTAGGCGTCCAAGGCGTCGTGGCGCGACAGCCTCGGCCAGGCCAGGTAGAGCTTCAGCAGCGCGGCCTGCGTGAGGTCCTCCGCCTGGTGCCAATCCCCGCAGAGCAGGAAGGCGGTGGACCGCAGGCTGTGCCCGCGCTCGCCGAAGTACCGGGCGAACTCGCCGTCCCACGGCGAGCCCGGCCCGGTCGACGGACGGGAACGGGAGATCACCTGGCTACCGGGTCACCCCGATGGCCGGCAGGTGCAGGTCACCGGTCGGGCCGGCGGGCACGGCACGGGGGACGCGCGGAGCCGGTCCGGTGCGGGCCGGCCGGGTCGTCTCCCGCGGCGCGGGCGCGGCGGACGGCGGCTGGGGAGCGCGGGTGGCCGTCGGGACCGCGGACGGCGCCTCGGTCGGCCGGGCGGTGGTCGGCGGCGCCGGCTGCGCCTGGTCCGCCAGGGCGATGCCACCGGAAAGGGCGCCACCGGCGAGCACGAGCGCGCCGAGGGTCAGGGCGATGCGGATACGCAAGACAGCTCCTCATTCTCGCGGGCGCGACCGGGATCGTCGCGCCTCTGCCCCTAGTCATGCGGCGGGTGATCGCCGGGGTTGCATCGGGTTCCGGGGAAAACGCGAACGGCCGGGAAGTCGCGATGGACTTCCCGGCCGCTCGGTGTTCCTCAGTGGTCTCAGCCCGCGAGCGCGGACAGCTTCTGCCAGCTGGCCCAGTCGTACGTCCAGTCGCTGTAGTCGCCGTCCTTCGCGGTCAGCGTCTGCGTGCTGCCGGTGATCTCCACCGGGTCACCGGTGAGCACGCCGTCGTAGTACTCCTTCGCCCGCGCCGGCGACAGGTTCAGGCAGCCGTGCGAGACGTTCTTCTTGCCCTGCGCCCAGACCGACGCCGCCAGGCCGTGGAT
This sequence comes from Amycolatopsis sp. NPDC049691, assembly GCF_040675005.1. Lineage (NCBI taxonomy): Bacteria > Bacillati > Actinomycetota > Actinomycetes > Pseudonocardiales > Pseudonocardiaceae > Amycolatopsis > Amycolatopsis sp. NPDC049691. Next base: position 230,457 of record NZ_JBFANX010000017.1, on the reverse strand, counting down.
GAACTCGCCGTTGTTGGAGATCCGGACCGCCCACGGCACCACGACGTTCTCGTAGTGGTACTTCGGGTTGCTCATCGCGTACGTCGCCTGCTTGCCCATCACCACGTGCACGCCGCTGTGGGTGACGCGGCCCGGGTCGGAGTCGAGGCCGTAGCTCACCGGGTAGTCGGCGATCTGCTGGCCGTCGCGGATCACCTGCATCGTGTGCTGCTGGGTGTTGCCCTTGACGATCTGCGAGCGGCCGATGGTGAAGCTGGCCGACACGTCCTGCTTGCCGTACACGCCGTCACCGAGCTTAACGCCGTAGATCTTGGCGTTGACCTTCACCGTGGTGCCCGGCTTGTAGTACTCCTTGGGCCGCCAGTGCACCGAGGTGTCGCCGTTCATCCAGCCCCACGAGCCCTCGGTCTTCGGCGTGGTCTCGACCGACAGCGCCTTCTCGACCGACGCCTTGTCGGTGACGCGGCTCGGGAAGGTCAGCGCGATCGGCATCGCGATGCCGTACGTCTGCCCGTCGCCGACGTTCAGGCTGGCCGACATCTGCCGCTTCGGCTTCACCGTGGTGAACGCGCCGCTGATCGGCACGTTCTTGCCGTCGGAGCCGCTGACCTGGCCCGACCACGTGTAGGTCTTGCCGTAGCCGAGCTGCTCGGTGGTGGTCCAGCTCTTCTTGTCCGCCGACGTCTGGCCCTGGACCTGCTTGCCGTCCGGGTTGGTCAGCGTGACCGAGACGATCGTCCCGTCGGCGACCTGCACGCCGACCGGTTCGCCCGGCGGCACGTCCTGGGCGCCGCCCGCCGGCGTCACCGTCAGCTTCGCCGGCTGCGCGGTGGGCGCCGGCGACTGGGTCGGGCCCCCGCCCGAAGTCCCGCTCGCCGACACGGTCGGTTCGCTGCTGCACGCCCCCAGCGTGAGTACCGCGACCAAGCCCAGTGCCACTGCAGCGCCCCGGCGCCGCGTGGAAGTCCTCACCGTCACACCCATTCCCCTTTGCCCCTTTGGTGCTTCCCCTCATCGAGACGTCCCGTGGACCGGCGACGTTGAGCAACATCGGCGTGACGAAGGTCACAATAGTCCGCGAATGCTTTCACTGAGGGGGCACGGGCGACTCCGAGCCGTATCCGGTGATCACGGTGTCGCTGTGCTGCGCAAGACTATCCGGTGGGTCCGACAGAACGCGGTGGGAGCCCTACGACGTTCCGGTGACCTTGGCCCGGACAGGCGGTTTTCGCCTCGATCACGGGGTTCAACTTTGGCCAGATCCCGGTAGTCTGCTCTCAGGCCGTCGTTTTGCGTGTTAGTGGCTTCACACTCGCGGAACTTCTGACGCGAGCCATGGAGCCGACCCGCTCTTGACTCGACTCGTTGGAACCGCCCGGGACGGTCGGGGTGCCGCTTCGGTGGCATTCGAAGCGGATCTGTGTAACGAGGAGTACAGCGGTGGCGCAAGGCACTGTGAAGTGGTTCAACGCGGAGAAGGGCTTCGGCTTCATCGCGCAGGACGGCGGCGAAGGCGACGTGTTCGTTCACTACTCGGAGATCGAGGGCCGCGGCTTCCGCACCCTCGAGGAGAACCAGCGGGTGGAGTTCGAGGTCGGCCAGGGTCAGAAGGGTCCGCAGGCCCAGAAGGTCCGCGCGATCTGATCAACAGGCCCTCTGCGTTTTAAAGGCCTGAGCGAAGGGCCCCCGGCGATCCGATCGCCGGGGGCCCTTTCTCGTGTTCGTGGTTTCTCGGGCTCAGCGACGTCCGAGGGCCGGCGCGTCGAAGGCGTCGGCGGGGAAGTGGAACTCGTCGGTGAGGTCGGTGAGGTCGCCGGCGTGCTGCTGCCGCTGGTCCTGCAGCGAGGAGGCCTGGCCCTCCCAGTTGAGCCGCTCGAGGATCCATTCCTGGGCGAGCGCCTGGGGCGAGATCTCCCGCTCGGCGGCGATGTCCTTCAGCTGCTGGTTGGCGATGAGGCTCATCCGGAGCTGGATGACCTGCGCCTCGCCGAAGCGCTTGCCGGAGCCGGTGCTCTCGTTGTCGGCATCTGGCGCGAGTGCGGCGAGGTAGGAGGTGAGTTCCTTGTCCTCGACAACGCCATCATCCGCAGGCTTCGCGGCACCACGATGGCGTCCGGAGGACGCGGCTTTGAGGTTCGTCCGGCTGCTCAAGCGGCCAAGGGAGGGAAGAGGCACGCCAGCCACGATAACGGTTAGGTCTCGCCACACAAACCACTGTGAGCCACAACACGCCAAGCGGTCGCCCCAATCAGCCCAGCGGCGACCCGAATGGACTAGAGGGCCGACGCACAGAGCAACAGAGGCCTAACGCACCGAGTCGATCACGGCTCAAGGCCGAGGTTGTCGCAGGTGACGGAGCTGGGGGAGCCGGGGCGCAAGGCGGAAGTGGCGACGGGGCCCGGAGCGACGAGCGGCCGGGTTGCAGCGGTGGATGGGAGGCGAACGCTGCGACGGGGCTGACTGGGCGCCGGGAGCGCCTGAGCGACAGCGACGACGGCGGCAGGCATGGGGCGGCAAGGCAACGAGAGGCAGGCGAGGGGCAAGGGGGGCAGCGAGGAGCGAGGGATGAAGAGGCCGGGGCGAAAGCAAGGCAGGAAGAGGAGCGCGAGGCGAGGGACGAGGAGCGGCAGCAGAGGCAAGGGAGCGAGCGCAAAGGGAGGAAGATCGCCAGGGCGCACAGCGCCCGAGGCGAGAAGCCAGCCACCCCGAAGAGCCGTGAGAGACGCACCGTGGGGGTCCGGGGGGCTCGGCCCCCCGGGTCGGCACGCCGGAATGAATCGGGCAGGCGAAGGGCGAAGCCCGAGCAGGCCCGAGAAATGGAGGACCCCCGCGCCAGGGGGAGGAACGCGGGGGTCGGAGGGGATCTCCACAGGCGCTGACCGGGGGTGTGTCAGCACTTCGATTGTTGCACGAGTTCCCTTCCCGGGCGAGTGGAGAGCGGGAAATTTCCGCGTGGGGTGTCACTTCCGGCGCAGGTGACCGTCGTTCGGGTGGTGGGCTTCTTCCGGTGTGCCGATTGCGCTGCGTTGAGCGGAGCGTGGCCTCAGGTTCACTCTCCGGGGGGCTGTGTGTGGCGGCCGGCGCTGGTTAGCCTCGCGGCCAAGCTGTTGTGAGCCGTGTGGAGGGGCTATGAGCGGGTCTGTTGAAGTGCGGCAGTTCCTCCTTCGGTACGAAGGTGCCGATGGGGGGAGTGCTCCGTTCGCCGGGGGGTTGCCGGCTCAGCGGAGTGGTGCCGCGGATGCGCAGCGGGTGTCGGACGATCAGGTCCGGCGGGCTCGGCTGGCCGTGGCGAATGGTGCGCTGGGGGTCGAGGACTGTGCGCAGCTGCTGGAGATGCTGGGGTTGAACCTGGACGAGGACGGGCAGGCGCCCGTTCAGCGCTGAGGCCGGGGGCCTGGCGGTGTTCCGCCGGGCCTGTCCGGTGATGTTCCTGCTGGTTGTCGCCGTTTCCGGTGAGTGATTCCCGAGGTTGCCGAGCTTCCTTGACGCAGGTTTCGTAACAGTGTTACGTTTGCTGGGTCGAAAGGGGACGGACATGACGACGGTCGAAGGCGCGGCGGGGCTGGCCAACCGGATCCGGCCGGTCGTGCAGGTGCTGGGCGGCAAGTTCATGACGTCGCCGGAGCTGGCGGCCGTCGAGGCAGAAGTGGGGTTGCCACCGCGCTCGCTGTACCTGCGGGGGCGTTCGGCCGTGCTCGGGGACGTCCCGCCGAAGGTCGCCGCGGAGCTGTTCGGGATCTTCCCGCACTGGCTGTTCGAGTTCGTCCTGCCGCCCGCGATGGCGGCCCTGGACGCGCCTTCGGCCGTCCGCGCCTACGCGGAGTCATCGGCTCGGTGGTCGCGCGTCAACCTTTCGGCCGTATCGGAGCCCGGGCGTCTGGCGGAGCTGCTGTTCCGCGTCGCCGACGCCGCGGACGCCAGCGGGCTGGCGCTGTTCGCCGGCTGGCGGAACGCCGAGCGTCCGGCGGGGGACGTCGAGCGGCTCGGGTTCGCGCTGATGCTCTTCCGCGAACTGCGCGGCGGACTGCACTTCGCGGCGCTGCGGGCGGTCGGCGTGACGGTGCCGGAGGCGGTGATCGCCGACCCGGAGGGCGGCCGCGAGCGGCTCCTGCGCACGGCGTGGCCGGCGGAGGCCGCCGACGAGCTCGTGGCGGCGGCCGAACGCAAGCCGGATCTGCGCGACCGCTGGCACCGCGCCGAGTCCCTCACCGACGATCGGATCGGCGAGCTGATCGAGTCGGCGCTGACCGAGCCGGAGCAAGCGGAGCTCGATCGGCGGCTGGCGGAGCTGTTTGCGCAGGTCGCGGCGACGCCGGGGGCTTAAGGAACCCCCGCTGCAAAGCGGTGGCGGCGTGCCCTATGCTTGTAATCGCTCCCGGGGGGACCTGAGAGCGCGGTCGGTCGGTCACCCGAAACCGGCCGGGCTCCCATCGTCCAGCGGCCTAGGACTCCGCCCTTTCAAGGCGGCAACGCGGGTTCGAATCCCGTTGGGAGTACGCAGTACAGTAGTAAACGCAAGGCCCTGTGGCGCAGTTGGTTAGCGCGTCGCCCTGTCACGGCGAAGGTCGCGGGTTCGAGTCCCGTCAGGGTCGCAAGATCGTTCGGCTCCTCGCCGGCGTTCCCGGCCAGGTAGCTCAGTTGGTACGAGCGTCCGCCTGAAAAGCGGAAGGTCGCCGGTTCGACCCCGGCCCTGGCCACCGCAACGAAAACCGCCCCGAAGGCTCGGGGCGGTTTTTTCGTACGTGGACTCAGCTTCGGTGCGGCACGACGACGATCTGGTCGGCGTCTTCGTAGACGATCCGGCCCGGCGCCTCCTGCGCCACCAGCTTGGTGCAGCCGACGCCGTGGGCGGCGAGGACTTCGAGGTAACCGTCCGCCCGGGCGACGAGCGCTTCCGCGGACTCCTTGAACCAGGCGGTCGCACCCGGGTTGACCGAGGGGTCGTAGACGGTCGGGTCCACCTCGGACGGGTTCGTGTAGTGCGCTTCGTACCAGGCGTGGTTTGCCCGGCGGAACTCCTCCTGGGCCGGGGTCAGCCTGCCGGCCCGACTGAGGTTGTTGATCAGCCCGAAGAAGCCGGGGTGCCGCCCGTCGGGGTCGGGCTCGGTGCTCTGGAACCTGACGTAGGCCACCTCAGTGCACCTCCTCGACGTGGAAGTACCCGACCGGCCGCGGGCCTTCGGTGATCACCACGACCGTGCCCTCCTGGATCCGGTACAGGCCGGAGTTGTCGACGATCGGCCAGCACCCCGCGGCCGGCGAGACGAGCGCTTCCGGCACGAAGCCGTGAAGTGCGAAGGACGCGAGGCCGGAGTGCGCCGTCTGGGGCGGGACGTACGCGTTCGCGACGTAGTCGTCGGCGCGCGGCGGTCCGGTCTTGCGACCGCCTTGCTCGGCGGTCAGCCAGACGACCCGGCCGCGAAACGGGAAGGGTGTGTCGTCGGGAAGCTTTGCCACCGCGGGAGTATTCCACCGTGACGACGAATCCCTGGGACGCCGAAGCCGCGTCCTTCGACGAGCAGCCCGACCACGGCCTCAAGGACCCCTCCGTCCGCCGGGCTTGGGCCGATCTCCTCCTCCCCCTGGTTCCCGCAGCCGCGAAGGTGGTCGACCTCGGGTGCGGGACCGGGAGCCTCTCCCTTCTTCTCGCCGAGGCCGGCCACGACGTCCGCGGCATCGACTCCTCGCCCGCGATGCTCGACGTCGCAAGGGAAAAAGCCCGGGGTGCCGTCGACTTCCGCCTTGGCGACGCCGCCGATCCGCCCACCGGTGAAACCTATGACGTCGTTCTCGCCAGGCACGTCCTCTGGGCCATGCCCGACCCCGGCGCCGCGCTGGAGAACTGGGTGAAGCTGCTGAAGCCCGGCGGACGCCTGATCCTCGTCGAAGGCCTTTGGTTCACCGGCGCCGGGATCGGACCCGGCCGCTGCCGCGAACTCGTCGAAGCGACGGGGTGCGCGACCGAACTGCGGATGCTCGACGATCCCGCGTTCTGGGGCAAGCCCATCGACGACCAGCGGTTTCTCCTCGTCGCTACGCCGAACGAGTGATATCGAACCAGCCGTGTCCGGACGCCGGGACAGGCTCCGACCACCGGGCATGAAATTCCTCCTCACGCTCCACATGAACCCGACCCTCTGGGCCACCCTCACCGACGAGCAGAAGAACGGCGTCTACGAAGGACACGGCGACTTCATCAAGCTCATCACCGACACCGGCGAAATGGCCGGGACCAAGGCGCTCGCCGAACCGGCCGAGACCAGGACCGTGCGCGTCAAGGACGGCGCCGCCGATGTCCGCGACGGTGCCTTCATCGAGGCCGAAGCCTTCCTCTGCGGGTACTACATCGTCGACGTCGAGACCGAGGCGCGCGCCGTCGAGCTGGCCGCCCTCATCCCCGATGCCCGGTACACCGCCGTCGAGGTGCGGAAGATCGTCCACGAGGCTTGACCTCGATCAAGGTCGAGGGTGCACGCTGGACCCATGACCACCGAGTGGGGCACCGACGCCGTCGACCTGGACGCCTACCTGACGCGAATCGGGCAGCCCGCCCGCGAACCGTCCGCGGAGGCGCTGGCAGACCTCATGCGCGCCCACGTCCAGACCATTCCCTTCGAGAACGTCGACGTCGTTCTCGGGCAGCACCAAGGGATTTCGCTCGACGTCGTGCACGCGAAGCTCGTCGGACGGCGGCGGGGCGGCTACTGCTACGAGCAGAGCGGCCTCTTCGCCGCCGTCCTCGAACAGCTCGGCTACCCGGTCCACCGGCTCGCCGCGCGCGTCCAGCCGCGGCGGCCCGGGCCCTACACCCACATGACGCTCGTCGCCGAGGCCGACGGCCGGCGCTTCCACGCCGACGTCGGCTTCGGTGCCGGCATCCTCGCCCCGATGCCGCTCGTCGACGGCCAGGAAACCGACCAGGCCGGCTGGCCGCACCGGCTCGTCGAACACAACGGCTGGTGGACGCTCAAGAAGGGCGACGAAGACCTGCTCGACTTCCGGCTCGACGGCATGCACCCCATCGACTACGAGGTCTACCACCACTACACCTCGACGCACCCGAAGTCGCCGTTCACCGGCCGGCTGGTGATCATGACGCTCGAACCGGGCGTCAGCCGGAAACTGCTCGGCCGCGAACTCACCGTCGAAAAACCCGACGGCACCACGGAAACCACCACGATCGGCCCCGAGCAACTCGACGCCACCCTCAAGGACTTCGGCATCGAGCTGACGCCGGACGAACTGGACCGGCTCCTGAAGATCTACTGACCGAACAGCTCGGCCGCCGCCACCGGGCGGCCGAGGTGGTAGCCCTGCGCCTGGTCGCACCCCAACTCGCGCAACAGATCCACCTGCTCCGCCGACTCGACGCCCTCGGCGATCACCGTCAGGTCGACCGCGTGCGCCATCGCGATGATGCTCGTGACGATCGCCTCGGCGTCCCGCGACTCGGCGATCCCGGTGATGAACGACCGGTCGATCTTCAGCGTGTCCAGCGTCAGCCGCCGCAGCTGCGCGAGCGACGAATAGCCGGTGCCGAAGTCGTCGATCGCGAGCAGCACCCCCAGCGACCGCAGGGACGCCAGCACTTCCGCGGCCGCCTCCTGGTCGCGCATCAACGCGCTTTCGGTGACCTCCAGGCACAGCGCGGCGGCCGGCAGCCCGGTCTGCGCCAGCGCGTCCCGCACCGCGGGCACCAGGTGCGGGTCGTCGAGCTGGCGCGTCGACAAGTTGACCTTCAACGTCAGGTCCAAGCCCTGCCCGGCCCGCCGCGCGGCCAGCTCGCGCGTGGTCGCGCGGAGCATCTCCTTGCCGATCACGTTGATCAGGTCGCTCTCCTCGGCCAGCGGGATGAACTCCGCGGGCGAGATCGCGCCGTGGCGGGGGTGGGTCCAGCGCAGCAGCGCCTCGACCGCGACCATCTCCCCGCTCCGCAGGTCGACGACCGGCTGGTACGCGGGCCAGAGCTGGCCGTCGTGCACCGCGTCGCGCAGGTCCTGTTCCATCCGCAGCCGTCGCTGCATCCGCTCGCGCAGGCCGACGTCGAAGAAGTGGTGCCGGCCGCGCCCGAGCGTTTTCGCCTGGTACATCGCGACGTCCGCGTCGCGCAGCAGGTCTTCGGCGCTGCGGCGGTCCGCGGCCCCGACGAGCACGACGCCGATGCTCGCGTCGAGGTGCAGCTGCCTGCCGAGCACGCCGATCGGCTCGGCCAGCGCGGCCCGCAGGTGCTCGGCCAGCGCCCGCACCTCGCCGGGCTCGGTGACCTCACCGGTGACGACGACGAACTCGTCGCCGCCGAGCCGCCCGACCAGGTCTTCGCGTCCGGAGCAGCGGCGCAGGCGCTCGCCGACGATCCGCAGCACCTGGTCGCCGACCGAGTGCCCGAGCGAGTCGTTGATGACCTTGAACTTGTCCAGGTCGAGGAACAGCACGGTGACCGCGCCGCGCCGGTCGGCGGCGAGCCGGTCGAGCACCAGCGTCCGGTTGCCCAGCCGGGTGAGCGGGTCGTGGGTGGCGTCGTGCGCGAGCTGCGCGCTGATCGCGCGGGTCTCGGTGATGTCGGTGAACGACGTCACCACCGCCAGCGCCGCCGGGTCGTCGGGGTTGAGCAGCCGCGAGGTCAGCGACACCCAGACGTCACGGCCGTCGGGCCGCCGCAACCGGACCACCAGGCCGTTGTGCGTGACGCCGGTCCGCCGCGTCTGCACCGACGGCGTCTCGTCCGGCGGGATCCAGTGCCCGGACTCGGTGAACAGCACCAGCGTGTGGCACGGGACGCCGATCAGGTCGGCTTCGGCGACGCCGATGATCCGGCACGCGGCCGGGTTCGCGGCCTCGATCAGCCCGCCGGCCCCCATGACCAGCACGCCTTCGTCGAGCGACGCGACGACCGTGCGGTAGTTCTGCTCGGCCCGCCGCCGCGCGGTTTCGTCCGCGCAGACCAGCACGTACCCGTCGTTCATCTCGGCCGCCGAAACGCGGACCGCCAGGGGCGCGCCGTCCCGCCGCCGGTGCACCGCCTCGGTGACCCCGCTGCCGCACAGGTCCAGCGGCGCGCCGACCAGCTCGCTCGCCCGCCGCCCGACGGCCTCGGCCGCGGTCCAGCCGTACACCGCCTCCGCGGCCGGGTTCCAGCTGGTCACGACCCCTTCGCCGGTGGTCGCGATCAGCGCGTCGCTGACGTGCGACACCAGCGCGGCCTGGTAGCGCAGGGCGTCCGCGGCCGCCTTCTTCGCCGTGATGTCCCGCATGACGACCTGGTAGGCGGGCCGGCCGCCGAGGCGCACCGACACCGTCTCCACGGCGAACTTGCTCCCGTCCAGCCGCGACATCAGCGCTTCGACCGGCTCGCTCGCCTGCCCCGGTTCGGTCAGCCGCGCCAGCTTCGCCAGCAGCGCCGCCCGCGACTCCTCGGCGACGAAGTCGGTGAACCGGCGGCCGACGACCTCCTCGGCCGAGCGCGCGGCGAACGTCTCGAGGGCGGCGCGGTTGGCGTAGACGAGGACGCCGTTCTCGTGGACGCAGATCGCGTCCGGACTCAGCTCGACCAGTTCGGCGAGGGAGTCTGCCTGCATGAGCGTCCGTCCCCCCGGCAGTCGGCGTGTGGCTCGGTCGATTACACCACCGACTCCGGCGCCTGCCTACCCGCCGGAATCCCGGCCCGGCCTGCGGAAGCGCCACGCAGGCGCGGCCCCCAGAACGCCAGGCCGAAGTGCGCGGCGAACGCGTGGCCGAGCAGCGTGACGACCGAGTCGAGCGTCAGCGGGTCGTCGCTCAGCCAGATCACCGCGATGAACGCCTCCATGACGGCCAGCGCGACCGGCCGCGCGCGGCCGCGCAGCAGGAAGACGAGCGCGCCGGCCGTGGTGAAGAAGCCGTAGCTGACCCCGATGTCGAGCCAGTGCCCCGCCGAGTTCGGCAGCACGTGGGCGCTGATCAGGGCCATCACCGGCAACTCGGTGACAAGCGTGGCCAGCACGTGGCCGGAGAAGAACACGATCGCCGTGCGGCGGGCGCCGAACCGGCGTTCCAGCGGCGCGACGGCGATCGCGAAGATCACGACGTAGGCGAGCCAGCCCTCGTCGGACAGCCACAGGGCGCTGGTCAGCAGCGAGGTCAACGGCCGCCGCCACAGGTTGTGGGCGTCGGTGCTGGACAGCTGGAGCAGGTGGGCGGTCAGCTGCGGGTCGGCGAACTTCAGCAGCAGCGTCGTGCCGAGCAGGACGACGAGGTAGCCGAAGGTGAACGGGGTCGACTTCGGGCCCGGGACGAGCTTCGGCAGGCTGCGGCGCGGTACGGCGATCCGGGGGACCGGCCGATCGGCTTTCAGCAGCATGGTCTGAGCTTCGCCGGTCATGCTGGGAGCATGCCGAACCGCAGCTGTGAATCCGCTGTGGAATGTCACCCACAGTCAAGGTTTTCGTTACGTGACGAGTTTTTGCCAGAATCTCACCCGTTCGGGGGTCTTGTGCGGTAAAAATACGGCCACGATGTCGGCCGAAAGGCCTCTCGGGAAGGTCTGTCGGGGTGAACGACGAGGTATCGGTCGCCGAGCTGCTCGTGCGCGAGGGCTGGGGCGAGCGTTCAGGACCGGGGCAGTCGCGGTGGCGGGTGCTCGCGGTGATGCTCGCCGTCGTCATCGGCTGCGGCGCCGCGGCGGTGCTGGTCGGCCTCGGCGGCAAGGGCACGCAGGACGCGTCCCCCGTCGACCAGATCCAGGTCATCCCCTTCCCCCAGCGCACCACCGGCCTCGGTGGCGCCGACCAGGCCACGGACTCCCCGCCCGAGGGCGGCACGGGCGGCGGCGACGTCGTCCCCGGCTCCGGGGTGCCCCGCGAGACCGTCACCGAGGTGCCGGGCCGCGACCCGAGCACCGAGAGCAGCACGGATCCCGCCACGACGACGACCACCCCGCCGACCACCGGCGGCGACCCGTCCAGCCCGGTCATCACCACGACACCCCCTTCCGGCGGCCAGGTGCCGCCGCCCCACACGACGACGCCGAAGCCGAAGCCGTCGTGCATCCTGATCATCTGCTGGTGATCAGGACAGCTGCTCCGCGACGTCGCTGAAGTCCGACGTGTTCCAGCGCTCCGGGCGCATCACGATCGCGATGTTGTTCCCGTGGGCGCCGTCCATCGCGTCGGTGTAGGCCTCGCTGACGCCCGGGGGCAGGTAGCGGGCCGCCATCTCGTGCCGCTCGGCCTTGGTCATCGGCCACGTCTTCACCACCGGACCCTCGACCGACACGTACTTGTACATGCCGTCCTGCTGCTGGACGCACAGCGCGAACCGGCCGGCCGCCTCGATCAGCCGGTTCTTGCGCGAGCCCGGTGACGTCATCACCACGACATCACCGCCCGGCTCGTAGCGGTACCAGATCGGTGTGGTCAGCGGGGCCCGGCCGGGCTCGGCGGCGACGCTGAGCACGCCGACCTGCGGCCGGGCGAGGAACTCTTCACGTTCGTCGCGGGTCATCTTGCGGGCCATCGAAGTCTCCTTAAAGCCAATCCATTTGCCTTAACGATAGCCAAAGCCGAGCTGCAAAAGCAAGCGAGTTTGCTTTAAGGTGTACCCATGACCCGACCCGGCGGCCGCAGTGCCCGCGTCCGTGACGCGGTGCACGACGCCGTCGTCGAACTGCTCGCCATCGGGGAGATCAACGCGGCCATCCCGAAGATCGCCGAGCGGGCGGGCGTGAACCCGACGAGCGTCTACCGGCGCTGGGGCAGCCGCGAGCAGCTGCTGCTCGACGCCGCCGTGACGCGTCTGCGCGCGACGTCGCCGATCCCGGACACCGGCACACTGCGCGGCGATCTGCTCGGCTGGGCCGAAGGGGTCGAACGCGCGATGTGCGACCCGCGCGGCCAGATCCTGCTGCGCGCGCTCGTCGCCACCCTGGCCCCGGACAAGCAGCCGATCGAATACCTCAGGGCCCGCGGTGAAGACCTGCAGGCGACGCTCGACAGGGCCGCGGCGCGCGGCGAGGACGTGCCGACGGTCGACGACATCCTCGACTTCGTCCTCGCCCCGCTCTACCTGCGCGTGCTGTTCCGGCGCCCGGTCGAACCGGGCACCGGCGGCAAGCTCGTCGAACGGCTGCTCACGGCGCTTCGAGCAGATCCGGCTCCGAACGCCGGCCGAGGTGGTTGAACAGCAGGTTCAACGCGAACGCCAGCACCGCCGCCACCGTGATCGAGCTGCCGCAGATCGTCTGCAGCCACGCGGGGAAGTGCTGGAAGATCTTCGGCGCGAACGCCGGCAGCAGGCCGACGCCGAGGGCGACCGCGACGATGAACGTGTTGTGGTTGCCGGAAAACTCGACCTTGCGCAGGTTCTGCGCGCCCACCGCGGCGACCATCGCGAACATCACGACCGCGACCCCGCCGACCACCGGCTGCGGGATCGCCGCGATGAACGCGCCGATCTTCGGCACCAGGCCCATCAGCACCAGGATCCCGCCGGTCACCGCGACCACCCAGCGGCTGCGCACGCCGGTCATCCGCACCAGCCCGACGTTCTGCGCGAACGCCGTGTCGGGGAAGGAGTTCATGACGCCGCCGAGCACGGCCGAGAAGCCGTCGGTGGCCAGGCCGCGCGCGAGGTCGGAGTCCGTCGGCGGCCGCCCGGTGATCTCGCCGACGGCGATCATGTCGGCGGTCGACTCGGTGAATGTCACCAGCATGACCACGCACATCGAGAGCACCGCGGCGACCGGGAACGTCGGCGCCCCGAAGTGGAACGGCGACGCGAGCCCGAACCAGCTCGCCGCGCCCAGGCCGTCCCAGTGCACCAGCCCCATCGGGATCGCGACCACCAGCCCGATCGCCAGCGCCAGCAGCGGCCCGATCTGGTTGGCGAACCCGCGCAGCACCCGCGTGAACAGGATCAGCAGCGCCAGCACGCCGAACGCGAGCAGGATGTGCGACAGGGCGGCGTAGTCGGATGCGGTGGGATCGTTGCCCGCGATCAGCCCCGCGCCCGGGCCGAGCAGCGAGACGCCGATGACGAGCAACAGCGTCCCGGTGACCAGCGGCGGGAAGAACCGGATCAGCTTCGCGAACGGCTTGGCGATCAGCAGCCCGAACACGCCGGACGCCAGCATCGCGCCGTAGACCGCCGGCAGGCCGTACTGGGACGCGATCAGGATCATCGGGTTCACGACGCTGAACGTCGCACCCGCCACCACCGGCAGCCGGATGCCCAGCAGCTTGCCGATGCCGACGGACTGGATCAGCGTCGCGATGCCCGCCACCAGCAGGTCGGCGTTCACCAGCAGCCCGATCGTCGCCGGGTCCAGCTTCAGCGCGCTGCCGACGATCAGCGGAACCGCGACCGAACCGGCGTACATGATCGACATGTGCTGCAGCCCGAGCAGCGCCAGCCGCCCGGCGGGCAGGACTTCGTCGACCGGGTGTTTCGTCATGCACAGGCCCCTTTCACCGGGGGACAGCCAACGCGTCGCGCGTGACGGTGGCAAGACCCGGACGTCATGATCTTGTTTCGGGGGGCGGCGGAACGGTCCCGGATGTGTGACCATCGGTGCATGACTTCGGGCGGTATTTCCCAGGTGGGCCCGCCGTTTCGCGCCGATCACGTCGGGAGCCTCCTGCGGCCCCCGGTACTGCGTGACGCGCGGCGGCGGCGCGAAAGCGGCGAGATCGGCGTGGAGCAGCTCCGCGCGGTCGAGGACGACGCGATCCGCGACGTCATCAAGATGCAGAAGGCGGCCGGGCTGAGCTCGGCCACCGACGGCGAATTCCGGCGTGCCTCCTGGCACATGGACTTCATCTACGCGCTCGGCGGGATCTCGAAGAGCGACGAGCGGCTGCACGTCAAGTTCCACAACCTGGCGGGCGACCTCGAGTTCAGCCCGCCCGGCCTGCAGGTCGACGGCAAGGTCCGGCTGGACGAGCCGATCTTCGCCGAGCACTTCGAGTTCCTCAAGTCCCATGTGGACCCCGGCGTGACGCCGAAGCTGACCATCCCGTCGCCGAGCATGGTCTACTACCGCGGCGGCCGGGCGGCGGTCAGCGAGAGCGTCTACCCGGACCTCGAGGAGTTCTACACCGACCTCAGCGCGGCCTACCGGGCGCAGATCGCCGCGATGGCCGGCCTCGGCTGCCGGTACCTGCAGCTCGACGACACCAGCCTCGCCTACCTCAACGACCCGGCGCAGCGGGAGCTCGTCGCGCGGATGGGCGGCGACCCGGACCGCCAGCACCTGCGCAACATCGCGACGCTGAACGCGGCGCTGGAGGGCCGCCCCGAGGGGCTGGCGGTCACGACCCACCTGTGCCGCGGCAACTTCCGCTCGTCGTGGGTCGCTTCCGGCAGCTACGAATTCGTCGCCGAGGCGCTGTTCGGCGACCTGGCCGTCGACGGGTTCTTCCTGGAGTTCGACGACGAACGCTCCGGCGGCTTCGAACCGCTGCGGTTCGTGCCCAAGGACAAGAAGGTCGTCCTCGGCCTGGTCACGACCAAGCGGCCCGAGCTGGAGGACCCGGACGTCCTGGTGCGGCGGATCGAAGAGGCGTCGCGGTACGTGGACATCGACCAGCTCTGCCTGTCGCCGCAGTGCGGGTTCTCCTCGACCGAGGAGGGCAACGACCTCACCGCGGACGACCAGCTCCGGAAGCTGGAGCTGATCGTGGCCACGGCCGACCGGGTCTGGGGCGGCAAGTGATCACCTGCGTCGTCGACTACGTCATCGACCCCGCGAAGCTGCCCGACTTCGAACGCTTCGCCGCCGCCTGGATGCGGCTGGTGCAGCGCGAAGGCGGCATCCACCACGGCTACTTCCTGCCGTCGGAGGGCGCGAGCGACGAAGCCCGCGCGCTGTTCAGCTTCGAGAGCCTCGCCGCGTACGAGCGCTACCGGACGCTGTTCGGCGTCGACCCGGACTTCATCGAGGCCGACAAGATCCGCGAGGAGAGCGGCTGCGTGGTCCGGTACCGCCGGACGTTCATGCGGCCGCTGCTGCCGGGCGACGACGAAGACCTGTGAGACACAGCGCGAAGCGGCCGCCGTCGGTCGTGGACCGCGTCCTCGACCTGCTGGGCGCGTTCACGGCCGACCGGCCGCGGCTCACGCTGTCCGAACTCGGCCGCCGCGCCGGGCTGCCCCTGTCGACGACCCACCGGATCGCCGGCGAACTGACCCGGCGCGGCGCGCTCGTCCGCGACGAGGCGGGCGGCTACCGCGTCGGGCTCTGGCTGTGGGAAGTCGCGTCGCTCGCCCCGCACGGCGCCGAGCTGCGGGAGAGCGCGATGCCGTTCCTCGAGGACCTCTACGAGGCCACACACCAGAACGTGCAGCTCGCGGTCCTCGACGGGCCGGAGGTCGTCTACGTCGAGCGCATCTCCGGCCGCGGCGCGGTCAACGTCCTGACCCGCGTCGGCGGCCGGCTGCCCGCGCACGCCACCGGCGTCGGCCAGGTGCTGCTCGCACACGCCCCGGCCGAGGCACAGGAAGAGGTCCTGGCCGGGGCGTTGAAGGCGTTCACGCCGAAGACGGTCACCTCGGCCGGGCAGCTGCGGCGCGTCCTGGCCGACGTCCGCCGCGACGGCTACGCGATCAGCGACGGCCAGATCGAACTGGTCTCCCTGTCCGTGGCGGCCCCGGTCCACGACGCCACGGACGAGGTCGTCGCGGCGATCTCCGTGGTCGTCCCGGCCGAGGGGACGGACCCGCGGACGCTGGTCCCGGCCGTCCGCGCCGCGGCGCGCGGCATCTCGCGGGTGCTCGGGGCGCCGCGGGCCCTGCGGTCCTCGGGCAACTCCTCGACGGCTTGAGGCTCGTGTGATCGGATGGCAGGCATGGGTGCAGAGAACACGGTCCTCGTCGTCGGGGCGGGGCAGAGCGGGTTCCAGGCCGTCGCGTCGCTGCGGGACCGCGGCTTCGCCGGCCGGGTCGTGCTGATCGGGGACGAGCCGGGCGTGCCGTACCAGCGGCCGCCGCTGTCGAAGGCCTACCTGGCCGGAACCGCCGGGCTGGAGCAGCTGCACCTGCGCGGCGAGGACTTCTTCGCCGAGAAGGACATCGAGCTGGTCGCCGGCCGGGTCGCCGCGATCGATCGCGCGGCCTCGCGAGTCCGTCTCGAAGACGGCACCGAACTGGCCTACGACCACCTCGTCCTCGCCACCGGCGCGCGCAACCGGACGCTGCCCGTGCCCGGCGCGGACCTGCCGGGCGTGCTGACCCTGCGCACCCGCGACGACGCCGACCGGCTCCGGGAGTCCCTGCTCGCGGCCGAAAACGTCGTCGTGGTCGGCGGCGGATTCATCGGGCTGGAGTTCGCCTCGCACGCCGGCCGCCCGGTGACTATCGTCGAGGCGCAGGACCGGCTGCTCAACCGCGTCGCGACGCCGGAGATCTCCGCCTACTTCGCCGCGCTGCACCGCGAAGCCGGCCACACGGTGCTGCTCGGCCAGGGCGTCTCGGCGCTGCACGGCGACTCGCGAGTGCGCGAGGTCGAGCTCTCCGACGGCAGCCGGCTGCCCGCCGACCTGGTCGTGGTCGCCGTCGGCGTCGTGCCGGAGACGACGCTCGCCGGGGAAGCCGGCCTTCCCGTGGCCAACGGCGTCGTCGTCGACGCCCACCTGCGCACCGAGGACCCGAAGATCTTCGCGATCGGCGACTGCGCCAACTTCCCGTGCGTGCACGCGGGCGCGGCGACCCGGCTGGAGTCCGTGCAGAACGCCGTCGACCAGGCCCGCTGCGTGGCCGCGGCGATCACCGGCGCGCCCGAGCCGTACGCGAGCCTGCCGTGGTTCTGGACCGACCAGTCGGGCGCGAAGCTGCAGATCGCCGGCATCCTCTCCGGCGCCGACAAGACGGTCGTCGCGGGCGACCGGGCCGCGGGCAAGTTCTCGGTGCTGTCCTTCCGCGACGACGTCCTCATCGCCGTCGAGTCGGTGAACCGGCCGGCCGACCACATCGCCGCGCGGCGGCTGTTCACCGCCGAGCCGAAGCCCGCGTACGCGGACCTCGAAGCGAGCGCGTTCGACCTGAAGGCGCACCTGAAGACGCGAGTGGCGTGATGCGCACCCAGGTCGCGGTCATCGGCGCCGGCCCGGCCGGGCTGCTGCTGTCCTTCCTCCTGCACGAAGCCGGGATCGACTGCGTGGTCCTGGAAGCCCGCGACCGCGAGTACGTCCGGCAGCGCGTGCGCGCCGGCGTGTGCGAACAGCCGACCGTCGAACTGCTGACGTCGCTGGGGCTCGGCGACCGGCTGGCCGCGGAGGGCATGCCGCACGAGGGCCTGTCGCTGCGGTTCGACCGCGCCGACCACCGGATCGCGCTGACCGAGCTGACCGGCCGGCGCATCACCGTGTACGGGCAGCAGGAGATCGTCAAGGACCTGATCGACGCCCACGAGGCACGCGGCCGGCCGATCTCCTACGAGGTTTCCGACGTCGCTCTGTCCGATGTGGACACCGAGCGGCCGGTCGTGCGCTACCGGGACTCCGAAGGCGTGCCGCAGACCATCGAATGCGACGCCGTGGCGGGCTGCGACGGCTTCCACGGCGTCTGTCGTCCGTCCATTTCGGACCACCTGACGGTGTACGAGCGCGAATACCCGTTCGCCTGGCTGGGAATCCTGGCGCGGACGCCGCCGTCGCACCACGAACTGATCTACGTCCACCACGAGCGCGGGTTCGCCCTGCACAGCATGCGGACCCCGGAGATCACGCGGCTGTACCTGCAGGTCGACCCCGCCGAATCCCTCGACGCCTGGTCCGACGACCGGATCTGGGCCGAGCTGACGGCCCGCCTGGAGGTCGAAGGCGGCTTCACGCTCCGGGAAGGCCCGATCCTCGACAAGGGCATCACGCCGATGCGCAGCTTCGTCGCGGAACCGCTGCGCCACGGCCGCCTGTTCCTCGCGGGCGACGCGGCGCACATCGTCCCGCCGACCGGCGCGAAGGGCATGAACCTGGCGATCGCCGACGTCCGGGTGCTGTCGCGGGCCCTCGAAGCGTTGCTGCGCGGGGACGAATCCCTGGCCGCGGCCTATTCGGACACGTGCTTGCGCCGGGTGTGGCGGGCCGAGCACTTCTCCTGGTTCATGACGACGATGCTGCACACCGACCCGCACGCCGACGGCTTCGCCCGGCAGCTGCAGCTGTCGCAATTGCGCTACACGACGTCGTCGCGCGCGGCGGCGGCCAGCCTGGCCGAGAACTACGTCGGGCTGCCGTTCGCCTGAGATCGTCAACCGGCGGTTGACGCGTGCTGAGCGTCAACCTACAGTTGACGGCATGACCCTTCCGACCAACATCAAGCTCGACGACCTCATCAGCGCGATCAAGAGCAACAACGAAAAGGACGCCCTCGCCCAGCTGACCGACGCCGTCTACGTGGGCCAGCACCTCGGCGAAGTGGCCGACCACCTGATCGGTCACTTCGTGGACCAGGCCCGGCGGTCCGGGGCGTCCTGGACCGACATCGGCGCCAGCATGGGCGTGACCAAGCAGGCCGCGCAGAAGCGGTTCGTGCCCAAGGTCGATCCGGGCGGCGACCCGAGCGGCGCCATCGAGCGCGTCTACGGCCGCTACACCGACCGGGCGCGGCACGTCGTCGTGGAGGCCCAGAAGGCGGCCGTAGACCACGCCAGCCCGGAGATCGACACCGTGCACATCGTGCTGGGCCTGCTGACCGAGCCCGCCGCGCTGGCGGCCGGGGCGATCCTGGCCCAGGGCGTTTCGCTGGAAGCCGTCCGCGAAGCCGCCGAAGCGCGGTTGCCGGAGCCGGTCGACCCGGTGCCGAACGTGGTGCCGTTCTCCGGGGCCGCCAAGAAGACCCTCGAACTCACCATGCGCGAGGGCCTGCGGCTCGGGCACAACTACATCGGCACCGAGCACATGCTCCTGGCGCTGCTGGAACAGCGCGAGGGCACCGGCTTCGAGGTGCTCGACGGCCTCGGCGTCGAGAAGGACAAGGCCGAGGCGAAGATCCTGGAGGTGCTGGCGGAAATCCTCGCCGCCCGGGGGCAGTGAGACTCCTGGTGGCGGCCGCGCTGCTCGCGCTGCTGCTGGTGACGCTGCTCTGACCGGGCAGGACCAGGGGGTCTACCCGGTCAGAGCGGCGCTTCGTCAGGCGTCGGACTCCGGGCGGCCGTCGGCGGCCCAGGCCGTGTGGAACGAGCCTTCGCGGTCGACGCGGCGGTACGTGTGCGCGCCGAAGAAGTCGCGCTGGCCCTGGACCAGCGCGGCCGGCAGGCGGTCCGCGCGCAGGCCGTCGTAGTACGCCAGCGCCGTCGAGAAGCCCGGCGTCGGGATGCCGAGCTTGACCGCTGTCGAGATCACCGAGCGCCACGAGTCCTGCGCGTCCTCGACCGCCTTGCGGAAGCCGCCCGACGTCAGCAGCGTCGGCAGCGCGGGCTCCTCGGCGTAGGCCGAGGTGATGTCGTTCAGGAACTTCGCGCGGATGATGCAGCCGCCGCGCCAGATCGAGGCGACCTTGCCCAGGTCGATGTCCCAGCCGTACTCGGTCGCGCCGGCCTGGATCTGGTTGAAGCCCTGCGCGTACGCGACGACCTTCGACGCGTACAGCGCCTGCTCGACGTCGTCGGCGAAGCGGTCCAGCGCCGAGCCCGACAGCGGCGACGCCGACGGACCGCCCAGCCCTCGGGCCGCCGCGCGCAGCGGCTTCGAGCCGGACAGCGAACGTGCGAAGACGGCTTCGGCGATGCCCGAGATCGGGACCCCGAGGTCGAGCCCGATCTGCACGGTCCAGCGGCCGGTGCCCTTCTGCTCGGCGGCGTCCTCGACGATGTCGACGAACGGCTTGCCGGACGCCTGGTCGACGTGCGCCAGCACCTCGGCCGTGATCTCGATCAGGTAGGAGTCGAGCCGCCCGGTGTTCCACGTGCGGAACACGTCGGCGATCTCGGCGGGGGAGTAGCCGCCCGCGTGCCGCAGCAGGTCGAACGACTCCGCGATCAGCTGCATGTCGGCGTACTCGATGCCGTTGTGCACCATCTTGACGAAGTGGCCGGCGCCGTCCGCGCCGATGTGCGTGCAGCACGGCTCGCCGTCGACCTTCGCCGAGATGTCCTCGAACAGCGGACCGAGCGACTCGTACGACTCCTTCGAACCGCCGGGCATGATGCTCGGCCCGTGCAGCGCGCCTTCCTCGCCGCCCGAGACGCCGCTGCCGACGAAGTGCAGCCCACGCTCGCGCAGCGCCTTCTCGCGGCGGCGCGTGTCGGCGAAGTGCGCGTTGCCGGCGTCGATGATGACGTCGCCCTCTTCGAGCAGCGGCGCGAACTCCTCGATGACGGCGTCCGTCGGGGCGCCCGCCTTGACCATGATCACGACCTGCCGCGGTCGCTCCAGCGCGTCGACGAACGCCTGCGCGGAGTACGCCGGGATGAAGTCGCCCTCGTCGCCGAACTGCTCCACCAGCGCGCGGGTCCGCTCCTCGGACCGGTTGTGCAGGGCCACCGTGTGCCCGTGCCGGGCCAGGTTGCGGGCCAGGTTGCGGCCCATGACCGCCAGGCCGGTGACCCCGATGCTCGCCTTCTTGCTCATCCGAATCCTCTCGAAGTCTCTCTCGATTCAGACAGTAGTCCGATCGACGCCTCATGGGAGGCCACGGCGGAGCAGCTCACCTAGTTCAGGAGAAGCAGCGGATCGGGCCCTTGTTGAACGCGAGCATGTCGGTGATCGCCGCGACCAGGTCGATCCGGGCGCCCCATTCGGCGCCGTCCAGCTCGGCGTACGCCCGGTGCAGGTTGCCCGGCAGCCGCTCCTGCTCGGACAGCGTCGAGAACTCCCCGAGGTCGGTCTCCTTCGCCACCTCCAGCGGCGACAGCCCGGCGGCCTTCCCGCGCTCGGCCGTCCGCTGGACGAACGCCAGGTACGCGTCCACGGTGTCCACCACGTCCAGCCCGCAGGGGCCACCGTGACCGGGCAGGATCACCTCCGGCGACAGCTCCCGGATGACGTCGAGACCCTTGCGCCAGCCGGCCACCGAGCCCATCAGCGCGAACGGGCTGCCGCCGTGGAACACCAGGTCACCGGCGTAGAGCACGCGCTGCTCCGGCAGCCAGACCAGGACGTCGTTGGTCGTGTGGGCCGCGTGGCCGGGGTGGATCAGCTCGAGCGTGACGTCGCCGGCGTGCACGGTCAGCCGGTCGTCGAACACGACCTCCGGCGGCCGCGACCGCAGCTCGCCCCAGTCGTTGCCGACGAAGACGCCCTCGTACGTCTGGATGCCCTCGGCGGCCATCAGCTCCCGCGTCTTGCGGTGGCCGATCACCGTCGCACCCTCGACCAGGTAGTTGCCGTTGGTGTGGTCGCCGTGGTGGTGGGTGTTCACCAGCGTCGTCACCGGGCTGCCGGTGGCGGCCTCGACCGCGGCGAGCAGCGCGCGCGTGCGGCGCTCGGTCGAGCACGTGTCGATGAGGACGGTGTGGTCGCCGGCGTCGACGACACCGCAGTTGTTGATGTACCAGGAGCCGTCCGGCTGGACGTAGCCGTGGACCTGGTCGGCCAGCCGGGTGACGGCGGCGGCGGAGGGTGAACGATCGGTCACGGGGTCACTATGCCCGAGAAGGGGCTCCGCCGGTTGGCCGAATAATTCGGAATTTCGCTGGTCCAGGCGAGTGATTGCGCAGGTGACTGGCATTCTGCGCCGTTTCCTGGAACGCTGCGCGGTGTCATCATCGAGATCCGCAAGGTGAAGCACTAACCTGGGTGGGTTCGATAGTTCGCGTGCGACGGCGGCCGGTGGCCGTCGTCGCTTGGTAGTGGTCCGGGAGAGCAGGGCGATGGCCAGCACCGTCACCTCGCGCCGGAAGCAGCTCGGCAACGAGCTCCGGCATGCCCGCACCGCGGCGCGGATGACACAGCAGCAGGTCGCCGAGGTCCTCGGCTGCACCCAGGGCAAGGTCAACAAGATCGAGTCCGGTGCCGTCGGGGTGAAGCTCGGGGATGTGCGATCGATGCTGAACGCGTTCGGGATCAACGGCGAAGAGGCCGACACGCTGATGAACCTGGCGCGGGCCGCCGCCGGGCAGCGCGGCCACTGGTCCGGCTACCGCTCGGTGGTGCCGCACTGGTTCCGCACCTTCACCGACCTGGAACCCGCGGCCGCGGAGATCCTCACCTGGCACGGCGAGCGCATCCCGGGCCCGTTGCAGTCCGAGCACTACATGCTCAAGCAGTTCACCGAGGCCGGCGCGACGGACGTGACGTCGCTGGTGCGCAACCGCCTCGACCGCAAGGCCGTGTTCGAGCAGCAGCAGCCGCCCTACTACCGCTTCATCATCAGCGAAGGCGCGCTGCGCCGGGCACCGGGCGGGTACGCGCCCGCGGTGATGCTCGACCAGGTCGAGCACCTGCTCTCGCTCGAGAAGCACCCGCGGGTCTACGTGCACGTGCTGCCGTTCGGGGCGCGGCTGGCGGCGGTGCCCAACGACTTCACGATCATGCGGTTCCCGGACCGCACCCGGGACTTCGTCTACATCGAGCACTCCGCGGGCGGGCTGTACCTCGACGACGTCAAGGACTTCAACATCTTCGTCGACTCGTGGGACCGGCTGCGTGGAGCGGCGCTGGAGCGGCAGGAAACCCGGCAGTTCCTCAAGGAGCTCGCGGAGGGTTACCGCGCCCAGATGCAGCAGCTCCAATAGGGCGAACGGTCGTCTGAGGTATCCCGGCCGGTGAACAACTTTCGGTAGAGTCTGTCTGTTGCGCTGGAATCCACCGGAAGTTTCGCCCGAAGGGGACATCGTGGACCCCGACTTCCTCCCCGACGCCGTCGACCTCGAGCGGCCGAACGTGGCGAGGATCTACGACTGGGCACTCGGCGGCACCGCGAACTGGGCGATCGACCGGCAGTACGGCGAGCTGGCCGTGGAAGCGTTCCCGCTGGCGAAGACCCTGGCGCGCGCCAACCGCGACTTCCTCGGCCGGGCCGTGCGCTACTGCCTTTCCGAGGGCATCACGCAGTTCCTCGACCTCGGCTCCGGCATCCCGACCGCCGGCAACGTCCACGAGGTGGCCGACGAGTACGCCGACGACAGCCGCTGCGTCTACGTCGACAACGAGCCGGTGGCCGTCGCGCACGGCCGGATCCTGCTCGACGAGGAAGGCGACCCGGAGCGCCACGCCGTCCTGTACGCCGACCTGCGCGACGCCGAAGAGGTGTGGGACGCCGCGCTGGCCACCGGCGTCCTCGACCCGGACCGGCCGATCTGCCTGCTCAGCGTCGCCGTGCTGCACTTCCTGCCGGACGTCACCGGCGTCCGCGAAGCCATCCGCGACTACCGGACGCTGCTGGCGCCCGGGTCGGCGTACGTCCTTTCGCACGCGACCGAGTCCGGCGTCGAAGGCGAGGAGCTGGAGCAGATCCGGAAGCTCGTGAAGCTGTCCGAGCGGTCGAGCTCGCCCGCGGTTTCCCGGACGCTCGACGAGATCGCCGCGTTCTTCGGTAACTTCGAGGTGGTCGAGCCGGGAATCGTGCCTGTGGGAGAGTGGCGTCCCGAGCCCGGCGCCGCCACGGTCCCCCTCGCGAGCGTGGTCGGCGGTGTCGGCCGCAAGCCTGGAGGATGGACATGACCACGCAGGATCCCGAGGCCCCCGAAGGCGTCGACCTCGAGCGGCCGAACGCGGCCCGCATCTACGACTGGTTCCTCGGCGGCGACGCCAACTGGGCCATCGACCGGCAGTTCGGCGAGCAGGCGGTCAAGACGTTCCCGATGATCAAGACCGTGGCCCGCGTCGGCCGCGACTTCCTCGGCCGCGGCGTCCGGTACCTGGCCCGCAACGGCATCGACCAGTTCCTCGACCTCGGATCCGGCGTGCCGACGGTCGGCAACGTCCACGAAGTCGCCGCGGCGGTCAACCCGAACGCGCGGTGCGTGTACGTCGACAACGAGCCGGTCGCGGTGGCGCACTCGCAGATCCTGCTGGAGAAGGAGGGCGTCGCCGACCGGCACGCGGTGCTGCAGGGCGACCTGCGCGACCCGGCCGACATCTGGAAGCGCGCGCTCGACACCGGCGTCCTCGACCCGAACCGCCCGATCGGCCTGATCATGGTCGGCGTCCTGTACTTCCTCGGCGAAGACGAGCCGGTGGCCCAGACCATCCAGAAGTACCTGTCGCTGCTGCCGTCCGGCTCGTACTTCCTGTCCTCGCACCTGACGAGCGACGGCCTCGAGAACATGGCCGACTCCGAGAGCCGCGAGTCGATCATGGCGCAGTACAACAAGTCGAGCACGCCGCTGCACCTGCGGTCGCGCGAGGAGTTCACGACGTTCTTCGACGGCCTGGAGCTCGTCGAGCCGGGCATCGTGTACCTGCCGGAGTGGCACCCGGAGGAGATGGAGTCCAAGGCGACGAAGAAGCTCGCGAACGACCCGGCGTTCGTCGGCCACATCTGCGGCCTCGGCCGCAAGCCGTGACGGCAGCCTACGACGCGGTCGCCGACCAGTACGCCGAGTTCGTCCGCGACATCTGGGACGGCGACCCGCTCGACCGCGCCGCGTGGACGGCGTTCGCCGACTACGTGCGCGGCCGCGGCCCGGTCGCGGACCTCGGTTGCGGGCCGGGTCACCTGACGGCGCACCTGCGGTCCCTGGGCGTCGACGCGTTCGGCGTCGACGTGTCGACGGCGATGATTTCGCTGGCGCGCGCGGCTTCTCCGGACCTGCGCTTCGAGGTGGGGTCGATGGCGGCACTGGACGTGCCGGACGCGTCGCTCGCGGGGATCCTGTCGTGGTACTCGGTGATCCACACGCCGCCGGCGGAGGTGCCGAGGTATTTCGCCGAATTCACCCGGACGTTGGCGCCCGGCGGTCACGTTCTGTTGGGGTTCTTCGAGTCCGGCGACGGCCCGGTGGCGGAGTTCGACCACAAGGTCACGACGGCGTACGTGTGGCCGCTGGACGCACTGGCTTCGATCGCCGCCGAGGCGGGGCTCGCGGAGGTGGGCCGGCTGTACCGCGAGCACGTCGAGGGGGAGCGGCCCTACCGCCAGGGCCGGTTGTTCCTGCGGAAACCGTAGCCCCGCAACGGCAAGAGCCCCGGTCCCAGCAGGGAACCGGGGCTCTGCTGTGGTGGTACGGCAGTCCGGGCGTTCAGGCCCGCGACCCGATCCGGCCGCGCAGCAGCGGCGTCAGGTCGATCGCGGTCTCCAGCGGGCGGGTGGTCCGGACCCCGTCGGAGTAGCGCTGCACCGGGAGGTCCTGGTCCGTCGCCCAGGTCGTCGTCTTGCGCAGCGGTGCCTGGATCAGGCTGAACCCGAAGCGGTTACGCAGTTCGTTCCCGATCCCCCGGCGGCCACGGTGCTCTTCTTCGCGGCGGAACAGCGAGTTCATTCGGACGGCCATCGGTCACACCCCCTGCTCTCGTCGCGGTGGCAGCGCCGGGGAAAGCGCTTCCCGGCATCGGCTTCGGACCAGCTCGTTCGTGCCACGGGCGGCAACCGGTCGGCGGGCGTGGCCCGCGCCCGGTGGCGCGCTGTCCTCGACGATCACGCTGATCCTCCCCCATGAGGTCCTGCGGTGGTGGGTTGTCGGTCGTCGGCCAGTGGTCCGCGTTCGGAGACCGCCCGCCGCATGCAGGCAGTCATTCACCGACACCAGCGCCCCGGCCGATGCGATTAATCCTACTCCTGGAATAATCTTCATGTCGAGACCGGACCTAGTTGATCACCCGCTTGGCCGTGCGGCGTACTCCATTGAGACACTGAGTAGCCGGACGCGGGTACGTTCGACCAGGTCGCGGCCGCGCCCCCCATCGATCCTCGGAGGTACGACCCATGGCGGATTATCCGTCGTTCGCGGATTACGATCCGAACACGGCCGTGTCCCTGTTCGAAGAGGCGGCCTGGGAAAAGTCCTTCGCCAGCGAGCCCAACGGCGGCAGCTGCGTCGAGGTCAACCTCGGTCGCGAAGGCCTCATCGGCGTCCGCGACACCAAGCTCGCCACCAGCCCCGTGTTCGTGTTCGACACCGCCGAGTGGGAAGCGTTCCTGGTCGCCGTGAAGGCCGGGCAGTTCGACCTGCCCGCCTGAACCCTCCCCTGCGCGGGTGATCATGGTCACCCGCCTGTGCCCGAAGATGGCGACGGCCCCCTTTCCCGTTCTCACGGTGAAGGAGGCCGTCGCGACGGCGCGGATACGCCCGAGTGCTCGATGTGAGCGGAATCTCACCCGGTTGCCGGGAGTTCGCCCCCGCGCAGCCGGCTTCGCGTCCGGCGCCAGGCCACGACGACGAGCACCACGAGCCCGATCAACGGCAGCGTGCTGATCGCCCAGCTCAAGCCCATCGGCGGCCCCGGCTGTTCGAGCACCGGAAGCGCGCGCAGCTCGCCGGTGCCGGACCCCGCCGGGCCGTTGAGGGTGAAGCGGAACGTCCACTCGCCCGGCCGCGGCAACGAGCGGACGTCCAGCCCCCAGACGTCCCGCTTGCGCGGGTGCCGCACGAGCGGCTGCGCCCGCCGCTGCGCGCCTTCCGGGCCGAGCATCATGAGCGTGCCGGACTTGTCCTCGATCCCGCCGTCGGGGATGAACGTGAAGTCCAGTGACTGCATGGCCTTCAGCGGCCAGGTGCTGAACCCGACCGTCAGCCCGTACGGCCCGGCCTGCACGTGCTCGGTGTGCACGATGTTGACCGGCTCGTAGGCGTTCGCCGGCGCCGCGGTCGCGAACAGCAGTCCGGCGACGGCGGCCAGGGCCATAAGTGTCTTACGCATCAGCGGTTTCCCCCTTCTCGGCGGGCGCCAGCAGGCACAGCATCCCGCCGAACCGCCACCCGGCGAACCCGCCGAGCAGCCCGAACAGGCCGGACAGCACGGCCGTGGTCGTCAGGTACCAGGCCGGCGGCAGGTGCGCGCCGGTGTAGAGCAGGGTGCGCTGGACCGGCAGGCTCAGCCCGATCAGCAGCCCGGCGACCCCGCCGACGACCACGGACACGCGGCCCACGCGCCACCCCCGGCGCCGCCCGGCCAGGTACCCCAGCTCCATCAGCGCGGCCACCGGCAGGAGCGCGAGCGGCGTCAGCGACGGCATCTCCGGCACGCCGGAAATCGCGTCCCGCAACGGCAGGTCGACCAGGTCCGCGTACGCCTTCGCCGCCCACGGCGAGAACCACCAGAAGATCCCCTGGACGGCCAGCACCAGCGCCGCGGTGCCGGCCGCGCCCCCGGGCCGCCGCAGGAACCCCGCGCCGACCGCGACCAGCAGCACCGCCATCATCGAGCAGCCGATCGAGACGGCGTCGGCGTAGTCGTCCGGCACCTGCTGCAGGCCCAGCGCCAGCACCGGCCCGAAGGTGAGCAGCACGGTCAGCGACGCCAGCGTGCCGAGCCGTCCCCAGCGGTGCTCGCGCGCTGCCGCGAACACCGCGGTCGTGCCGATCAGCGACACCGTGATCGACAGCAGCAGGCCGATGTGCGGCGGCGAGTCGATGACCGCGTCGAAGCCGTAGAGCCCGTGCCACCACTGGTCCCACAGGCCGTACAGCAGGAACGTCGCCGCGCCGACGCCCGAAACCAGGTAGCCCAGCGGCGCCGCGAACGTCCGGCCGAACACGTTGACCACGCGGCCGCCGACCCTCGGGTCGACCGGACGGCCCGCGCGCCGCGCCGCCGTCGTCAGCAGCACGACGGCGAGGCTGGCCAGGCCGACGACCGCGCTGCCCGCGTACAGGAACAGGTGCGGCAGCGTGAAGAACGTGTCCGGGCCGACGTCGCTGTGCCACTGGATGTCCCAGGTCAGCCCGACCAGCGACAGCAGTGACCCGCCGAGGACGACGTTCGCCGGCAGCAACCCCGTTCGCGCCTGTTTCGCCACCGGCGTGGTGCGCACGCCGGATGCGGTGAGATCCATTCCCCCGAACCTTTCTACTTGACGAGCAACGGAAAAACGACTTGGGCGGGCCCGCCGGGGCCGCGCAGCGACACGGTGATCTCCCACTGCCCGGACATCGGCAGCCCGACGCCGGTGGCCCGGAACCGGCCGGGTCCCTCCGCGGCGGCGGGCACCGCCGGGAACGCGTGCCCCATCTGCGCCATGACCGGTGCGACCGTGACTGCTTCCGGCGTGGGCCCGGTGACGGCCACCCCGAACGTATTGCCGCCGATGCGCGGCTCGTCGGCGGAGAACTGCACGGTGTACGGCCCGGAAACCGCTTGCTGCGTCGAGGCTTTCGCGCTGCCGCCCGGCCAGAGCAACCAGGTGGCACCGGCCACGACGACCAGCGCGACCACGGCGATCAGCAACGTCGGGCGTCTCATCGGCCGGCTCCTGTCGTCGGGACGTCCACCACGGCGGGGATCGTGAGCACGCGGTAGCCGCGTTCGGCCTGCAGCCAGATCCGGTACCGGCCGGGCGCGGCGAAGGTGTAGGTGAAGCTGACGTCCGGGCCGTACGCGGCGACGGTCTCGTCCGGGCGGTCCAGCTGTCCCGCGACCGGCGGGATCATGGCGTGGACGTGCGCCCACGTCGGTGCCTTCGCGGCGCTTTCCCCGACCGGCCCGGTGATCGGCCCGGCGACGATGAGGTGGCCGAGCATCCCGAGCCACGGTTGGAGGTCCTGGGTCTTGAAGCGCGCGGTGATGGTGGTCGGCGTGCCGGGCGTGACGGTGAGGTCGACCGCGGTGCCGTCGACGGTCCGCGGTCCGGCGCCGGGTGGTTCGGGCGCGGGCGCGGCGGTACCGGCGAAGTCCACAGTGGACCGGACGAGCTGGACCCCGCCGCCGCGCCGCACCAGCTCGGCCGCGACCGCGTACGTGCCGGCTTCCGGATCGGCCACGCGGACGCGGTAGTCGCCGGGGCCGACGCGCACCGGGTGCAGGTGGCTCATCCGGCCGGACGGCGAGATCAGCACGAGGTGCACGAGCGCGTTGTCGTGGATCAGCAGGTCGTCGACCGGACGGCCGGTGGCGCCGTCGGTGAGGGTCAGCTTCAGGCCGCCGGGTTCGGCGTGTGCCGCGAGGTTCACCGGCGGCCGCGAGTAGTCCACTGTGGACAACTGTGCGTTGGCGTAGGGATCGGTGACGTTGTCGTACGTCGGGTCGAGCTGGCTGCCGGGCGCGGGCGGCGGGGGAGTGCTCGCCGACAGCAGCGCGCCGGTGACCGCGACGGCGATCGCGGCGACCGCGCCACCCGCCGGCACGAGTGCGTACGCCGTCCGCTTCGCCCGGACCCCGACGATCAGCGCCAGCAGCAGGAACACGCCCGCGGCGACGAACCCGCCGTAGGTCGCCTTCTCCCACGGCGGGACGACCCGGGCGGGCACGATGAACGGGATCGTCGCGGCCGGGCCGGTGCCGTCGCTCAGCCGCAGTTCCCACGGCCCCGGCTTGTCGACTTGGAGATTTCCCGCGTAGACACCCGGTTGCGCACCGAGCACGACGTCGGTGCGGGCGCTCGTCACGCCGTCGGCCGCGATCGCGAGGTGCAGCGTTCCGGGCGGCGAACCCTGGTGCGTCACGACGTCGACCCGCAGCGGCGACGGCGTGACGTCGACCCGGCGGATGATCACGGTCAGCTCGCGCGCGCCGAGCGTCTGCGCGACCTGGACGTCGCTGCCGGACGGTGCGCCGTCGGCGTGCGCGGTCCCGCCGCCGGCCGCGATCCCCAGCACGGCCAGCAGCACCAGCAACGCGAATTTCGGTTTGGTCCCCATCGTGGGTCCGAACCTAGCGACGGCGGCGGGTGGCGGGCGTCACGGCGGGGAGGGAACTCCGGTCCCCAGCGCGGGGGACCGGCGCCCCCGGGGGTCTCAGGGACCGAGGAATTTCCGCAGGTGGGCGACCACTTCTGCGGGCTGTTCCTCGGGCAGGAAGTGACCGCACTCGGCGAGGGCTTCGCCGGTGACGTCGTCGGCGTACTCCCGCCAGATCTCGAGCGTCGGCAGGGTGCCGAGCAGGCCGTTCGCGCCCCACAGGGCGAGAAGTGGCTGGGTGACGCGCTTTCCGGCTTCGAAGTCGGCGTCGTCGAGCTCGGCGTCGTCCGGGAAGGAGGCGCGGTAGTCGTCGAAGCCGGCCCGCAGGGCGCCGGGCTGGGAGAAGGCGCGGACGTACTCGGCTTGGGCTTCGGCGTCGAGGGCGTGGCGCTGGTAGGTCCAGCGTTCGAAGAAGTAGCCGAGGTAGGCGGCGATGTCCCGGCCGGCGAGCAGCTCCGGCAGGTCGGGCTGGAGGTGGAAGAGCCAGTGCCAGTAGGCCTTCGCGGTGCCGGTGTCGAGGCGCTGCCACATCGCGCGGGTCGGGGCGATGTCCAGGACGGCGACGCGGTCGACCTGGTCGGGGCGGTCCAGCGCCCAGCGGTGGGCGACGCGGCCGCCGCGGTCGTGCCCGACGACGGCGACTCGGTCGAAGCCCAGGTGTTCGGCGAGCGCGGCGACGTCGGCGGCCATCGTGCGCTTGTCGTAGCCGGTCCGGGGCTTGTCGGTGCGGCCGTACCCACGCAGGTCGGGAGCGATGACGGTGTGCGTTTCGGCGAGCGGCGCGAAGACCTCGCGCCAGCAGTGCGACGTCTGCGGCCAGCCGTGGAGGAGGAACAGCGGCGGGCCCTCGCCGGCCCGCTGGTAGTGCATCCGGAGTCCGTTGACCGTGGCCGTGCTTTCTAACCGGTTCATAGGGTTAGACGGTAGCCGACGTTCTAACTGTCGGCAACGGTTAGAATGAGCGCATGGAGTGGGCTTTCGACGGCGGACGGCCGTGCCTCGACCTGGTCAACACGCTGCGCGCGCGGTACACGGACGGCGTGGAGCTGCTGACGGGACCGGACGCGCTGGCGGAGTGGCTTTCGCTGGCGGGCTTCACGACGGGACCGGTCCCGGTGACGGCCGGGAACGTGCTGGCGGCGAAGGCCCTGCGCGAGGCGATCGACCGGGTCCTGCTGCCGCCCGAGGTGCCGGACAAGATGGACGTCGAGCTGGTGAACAACGCGGCGGCGTCGGCCCCGGCACCACCACCGCGGCTGATCCTGCTGGACGGCCGGCTCCGCCGCGAGGTCCCGGCCCCGAAGGACCCGGTGGCGGCGGCGTTCGCGGCCCTGGCGGCGGACGCGATCGACCTGGCGACGAGCGACGCCGAGGTCCGGGTCTGCGCGGCGGACGACTGCGGGATCCGGTTCTGCGACGCGTCCCCGCGCCGGAACCGCCAGTGGTGCTCGATGTCCCGCTGCGGCAACCGGGCCAAGGCCCGAGCCCACTACGCGCGCCTCAGCGGCCGCGAGGCCTGAGCGGCAATGAGCCGGGGCCGTTGCCGCCGACCAAGCGCTCGTACACCTTCGGGTGCGCGCGCAACCACACGTTCAGCTTGCCGATCCACCGCATGTGCGCCGTCCGCAAGCCCGCCGGGATCGGCGTGGCAACGAGCCGCACGGCAGAAGCGAACCGCCTGAACCGCCGCTCGTCCCTGGAAGTCCACTGTAGACCAAGGTCGGTGCGGAGCGAAGGCGGCAAAGTCGCCCGAATCAGGAACATCTGGATCCGGCCGTGCCACTGCCACCACGAGTCCGGCAGCCACCGCATCGGCTTCTCGACCGTCCGGATCGTCTCGAAGAGCTGCTCGATCGTCGGATTCCGCGAAAACCCGGCCACCATCGAGTCGTAGTACCGCTCGAAAGCCGCCCAGTCCGGCGGCAGGTCCCGCTCCCGCACGCCGAGCATCCGCCCGACGTCGCACATCTGCGCGTAGTACTCCTCAAGATCCGAAGTGGACAGTGGTCGTCCGAAGAACCGTTGCGCGTCAACGGGAACCATCACCAGTGTCGCATGCACCCACGCGTAAGCCAGCGGATCCAACGCGCTGTACCGGCGTCCGTCCGAGACGCCCGTGAAGGACCGGTGCAGCGAACGCAAGCGCGAAGCCTCCACCCGCGCACCCGAAGCGCCGCCGTACACGTAGATCGACAACGACGCTCCCGTCCGCATCAACCGCGTCCACGGGTCCGACGTGTAGTCCGAATGGTCCCGCACCCCCGCCGCGACCACCGGGTGCGCCACCTGCAGCACCAGCACCTGCCCCGCCAGCAGCGCGTCGCGGAAGTCGCCGAAGTACTTCCACGCCGCCGTGCCGCGGACGATCGGCGGGGCCATCAAGCCCCGCGGATCAGCATCATCAGCGGCTCGGCCACCGGCGTGTCCGTCTCGCCCGTCGCCAGGCGCCGCAGCTGCAGCCCCGCGATCAGCGCGACCACCGGGCCCGCGAGCCGGCCCGGGTCCGGGACGCCGAGGGCCGACAGGATCGTCACGGCCAGTTCGTCATAAGCCGCGAAGCATCGCGAAGAAGCTTCGTGCAGTTCAGGATCGCGGGCGGACTGCAGGTACAGCTCGTGCGCGCCCAGCTCGTCGGCGCCGAAGGGCAGCTGCGCGATCACGTGCTCGACCACCGACGCCGCCTGCTCGACGCTGAGCCCCTCCGAGCGGTAGCCGTCGACGATCGCGCCGAGCTTCGCCGTCTCCTCCTCGACGAACAGCAGCATCGCTTCGCGCAGCAACGCCGTCTGGCTGGGGAAGTGGTAGGTCAACGTGCCGAGCGAAACGCCCGCGGCGGCGACGATCCGGCGGTTCGTCAGACCGCCGACACCGTGCTCGCCGACGACCGCCAGTGCCGCGCGCAGGATGGCGTCCCGGGTGCTTACCAGCTTGTCTCGGGATGCCGCTCCGGCCACCGTTCGACCTCTTCCAGTTGCGCGGCGAGCGAAACCAGCCGCTCCTCGGCGTGCGACGGGCCGAGCAGCTGGGCCCCGAGCGGCAGCCCGTCGGCCGTGAGCCCGGCCGGGACGTTGACCCCCGGCCAGCCCAGCACGTTCCACGGCCAAGCGTACGGGCAGGCGGCGATCATGGCCTGGTCGGTCTCCCAGCCGGACAGCCCGTCGAACGTGCCGATCGGCGGTGGCGGGGTCGCGGTGGTCGGGGTCAGCAGGACGTCGACGCGGCCGAACACCGAGCCGATCCGCCGGTGCAGTCCCGGCTCCAGCGCGCGGGCGAGCCGCAGCGCGGGCCCGGCGAGGAGCCGGCCGTGACCGGCGTTGCTGCGCGTGCGCGGGTCGAGGCCGGCGCGGTCGGGCACCCGCAGCGCCCAGTCGCGGACGCCGGTGAGCGAGCGCGGCAGGAACGTCAGGCCGATCAGCCCGTAGTCCGGCTCGACCTCGACGATCTCGTGGCCCAGCCCGGCGAACGACTCGGCGAGCCGGCGCACGGAAGCTTCGACGACCGGGTCGAGCCGGGTCTTGGTGGCGGTGAACGGGATCCGCGTCGACAGCCCGATCCGCAACCGGCCCGGTTCGCGCGCCGCGGCGGTCCGGAACGTGCTCCCGGTGTCCGCGACGACGTCCAGCAGCAGGGCCGCGTCCTCGACGGTCCGGGCGAGCGGGCCGAGCACGGTCAGGCCGTGGAACAGCTCGCTTTCGGTCGGGATCCGGCCGCGCTGGGTCTTGATGCCGACGAGCCCGGTCCACGCGGCCGGGATGCGGATCGAGCCGGCGCCGTCGGAACCGAGCGCGGCCGCGATGGCCCCCGACGCCACCGCGGCCGCGCTCCCGCCCGAAGAACCCCCGGGGGTGTGGCCGGGGCGCCACGGGTTGCGCGTCACGCCGAAGGCCGGGCCCTCGGTGAACGGCCACTGGCCCAGCTCGGGGGTGTTCGTCTTGCCGATGATGATCGCTCCGGCCGCCCGCAGCAGCGCGACGGCGGGCGCGTCGGCGGTGGCGCACGGGAACTCGCCGGCGCAGCCGAACGACGTGGGCAGGCCGGTGAGGTCGACGTCGTCCTTGATCGCGACGGGCACGCCGAGCAGGGGTTTCCGCTCGCCGGCCCGCAGCCGCTCGTCCGCGTCGGCCGCTTCGGCGAGCGCGGCGTCGTCACGCAGGTGCTTGAAGGCGTTGAGCGTGGGCTGGCTCGCGTGCGCGCGCCCGAGCGCGGTCGCGGTCAGCTCGGCGGAGGTGACTTCGCCGGCGGCGAGTTGCTCGGCCTGCGCGGCGAGGCCGGTGAAGTCCAGGCTCGTGGCGGTCATGGCACCTCCCGGGCGCTCTCGTTCGTTCGAACGAACGTTACCGGATACCGCCGGTCTTCGGCCACCCTTGCGGCAGACTGGGCCCATGACGTTCGACTTCGCCGGCTTCCCCGACGCCGCACTCGCCGCGATCCCCCGTGTCGACCTGGGCGGCTGGCCGACGCCGCTGCACGAGGCGCCCCGGCTCGGCGAAGCGCTCGGCCTGCGCAACCTCTGGCTCAAGCGTGACGACGTACACCCGCTCGGTGCCGGCGGCAACAAGCTCCGCAAGCTCGAATACCACCTCGGCGCGGCCAAGGCGGCCGGCGCCGACACCGTCATCACCTTCGGCGCGCTCCAGACCAACCACGGCCGCCAGACCGCAGCCGCATGCGCGAAGCTCGGCCTGCGCTGCGAACTGGTCCTCACCGCGAAGGTGCCGCGCGACGGCGAAGCCTACGAACGCGGCGGCAACCTGCCGCTCGACAAGCTCTTCGGCGCGACCGTCCACATCTGCGCGGACGGCGACGAAACCGGCCGCACGTACGACCGCCTGATCGCCGAAGCCGCCGCCGAAGGCCGGACGGCCTTCACCGTTCCGGTCGGCGGCTCCAACGACCTCGGCGCGCTCGGGTACGTCCGCGCCACCTACGAACTCGCCAAACAGCTCGAGGAACGCGGCATCGAGCGCGCCCACCTCGTCGTCCCGCACGCCAGCGGCGGGACCGCGGCCGGGGTGACACTGGCGGCCGGGCTCCTCGGCGGCCTCGGTGTCGGCATCGCCTGCGTCAGCCACCCGCTCGACGAGGCCACCGAGAACCTGCACGACCTCGTCGCGGGCGCGGCCAAGCTCCTCGGGGTCGAACCGCCGCCGTTCACGCACACGCGCATGGGCGATTCCACGCTCGGCCCCGGCTACGGCATCCCGACCGACGCCGTCTGGGACGCGCTACGGCTGTTCGGCCGCACCGAGGGGGTCGTGCTCGATCCCGTTTACACCGGGAAGGTGGCCGCCGCGCTGGTCGAATGGGCCGGCCACTTCGCCCCGGACGACCACGTGGTGTTCCTGCACACCGGCGGCATGCCCGGCCTGTACGGCTACGCGCCCGAATTCGCGGTGGCCGTCGAAGGCTGACTCCAGCCGGGTCGCGACCCGCAGCAGCGTGCAGAGCAGCACGACGTCGGCGAGCAGCAGCAGCCGCTGCATGACGCCGATCGGGAACGCGTCGGAGATCTCCCGGAACGGCTCGACCCCGGCCTCGCTCAGCCGCACGAACACGAAGCTCACCGCGAACAGCCCGAACGCGGCCGCGCTCAACCGGATCGCCGTCACGACGGCGGCGCGTTCGGGGCGGCCCCGCAGCGATTCCAGCAGCGAGATCGCGGCGCCGGGCAGGCTGAGGAACGCGACCAGGCACGCGTAGAGGTGGATTTCGCCGCTCACCGGGTCGGGTGCCTCCGGGTAGCTCGCCGGGAACACCGCGGCCGCGGCCAGCCCGAGCGACCACAGCGCGAGCAGCAGCCGGGTCGTCCGCGACAGCGGCACCCCCGCCGCGTGCAGCGCGCCGAGCACCGCCAGCGAGCCGACGGCCAGCGACAACACGCTCGCGGCGAGCATGCCGTCGCCCCGGTCGGTCACGGTGTAGCTCGACAGCGTGTCGTACACCGGGTTGCGCGAGCTGATGACGTGCAGCACCACCGCCGTGAACAGCCCCCAGCCGATCGCGCCCAGCGCCACCAGCCGCCACGGTCTCGTGCGCTTCCCCTGTTCGGTCCCCATGCTCTCCAGGTTCTCGGAGAACCGGGACGGCCGTGATCAGGGAAGACCCTGAATTCCCCCGGAGACGAAGTCGACCAGCACCAGGGCCTGGTCGTCGTGGCGCTTCGGGCGCGGCCAGCGCGCACCGTCCGGATCCTGCTTTTCCGCGGTGCGGACCGCGTCGAGCACGGCGTCCGGCCCGTCGGCGCGGGTGATCGCGAGAACTTCGCGCCAGTCGAAGAGTTCGTACTGGTCGACGCCGATGGAGACACCGTCGCTGGCGAGCAGGACGGCCTCGACGTCGTTTCGTGGCCAGCTGCGGCGCACGGCGTGGGCGGCGGCGCCCGGGTCGGCTTCGGCGACCCAGAAGCCGTCGTGGGCATTGCGTCTTCGCCGGACGTCGGCGCCGGTCTGCAGCATGCCGCGCCGCCGCAGCCGCGCGAGCCGGTCGTCGGAGACGACGTCGACGCCGAAGCCACCGAAGCCGACGACGGGGCTGTCGGCGAGCACGAGCGCGTCGACGCGGTCGTCGAGCCACCGCACGGCGGCGACCGTGCTCGACGGCGATTGCTGCGGGCGCAGGGCGTTTTCCGTGGTCACGGCGGCGATCGCACTGGTGAGGGTGTCGGTGAGGTCGGCTTCGGGGGCGGCGCGGAGGTCGTCGGCCAGGCGCCGGGCCAGGCGTTCGGCGTACCAGCCGCCCGGGGGCTGCGAGGGGTCCGAGGAGGTGGCGCCGTCGAGGACGAGCACGGCGTTGTCCAGGACGACGACGTGGTCTTCGGTGGGGCGCGGGTGGCCGTCGGCGCCCACCCCGGCCCGTTCGGCGATCACGATCTCGGGCATCACCCGACTGTACGTCGAGCCTCCGGGACCTTCGCGCTGACGCGACTGTCAACTCAGGTTGACAAGTCGTCGGTGTCAACGTAGGTTGACAGGCATGACGGAAGCGACGGACCTGGCCGCCCGGGCCGGCGACCGCGATCCCCGGGTGGGACTGCGTGCGGTCGCCGCGCTCCGGCGGCTGGTGGAACAACTGGAGGCCGTGCAGGTCCGCAGTGCGCGGGTCGACGGCTGGTCGTGGCAGGAGATCGCCGCCGAGCTGGGGGTCAGCCGGCAGGCCGTGCACAAGAAGTACGGGAGGCACTGATGTTCGAGAGGTTCACGGCGGACGCGCGGCTCACGGTCGTCGAAGCGCAGATGACGGCGCGGCGGTCCGGCTCGGTGGAGGTCGGGACGGTGGATCTGCTGGCCGGGTTGCTCAAGACCGGGCTGCCGCTGCTCACCGAGTTGGGCGTCGCCACCGACGACCTGGCCGCCGAACTCGAGCGGACGAGACGGCGGGGCGGGGTCAGCGACGCCGACGCCGAAGCGCTCACCGAGTTCGGCATCGACGTCGAGCAGATCGTGCAGAGCGTCGAGCGGACCCACGGCGAAGGTGCGCTCGCCGGCCGGCTGGGCCCGGCCAAGCGCGGGCACGTCCCGTTCACCACCGAGTCGAAGAAGACCCTGGAGCTGAGCCTCAAGGAGGCCGTCCGGCTGGGGGACAAGCACCTCGGGCAGGAGCACATCCTGCTCGCGCTGGCCCAGCAGCGCGGCACCGACGACGTCCTCGCCCGGCGCGGCGCCGATTACCCGACGCTGCGCCGGGCCGTCCAGCAGCGCAAGGCCGGCTAGCGGTCGCGCCAGGTCGTCAGCGGCAGCAGTGCCTGGGTGAGCGGGCCGATGGCGAGGGCGTAGAGCACGGTGCCGACGCCGACGGTCCCGCCGAGCAGGAAGCCGGCGGCGACCACGGTGACCTCGATGCCGGTGCGCACCAGCCGGACCGACCAGCCGGTGCGCCCGGCGAGCCCGGTCATCAGGCCGTCGCGGGGACCCGGGCCCAGCCGGGCGCCGACGTAGGTGGCCGTCGCGACGCCGTTGAGCGCGACCCCGCCGGCCAGGAGCGCGATCTGCCACCCCAGGTCGTGCTGGTCGGGGAGGAACGCCCGCACGACGTCGACCACCACCGAGATGACCACGACGTTCGCGATGGTGCCGATCCCGGGCCGCTGGCGCAGCGGGATCCACAGCAGCAGCACGACCACCGAGATCAGGCCGGTGACCGTGCCGAAAGTAAGGCCGGTGTGCTTCATGACGCCCTCGGCCAGCACGCTCCACGGCTCGAGGCCGAGGCCGGCGCGGGTGACGAGGGCGACGCTGGTGCCGTAGAGGGCGAGGCCGCCGAACAGCTGGACGCTGCGGCGGACGGGGTCGCGGGAGATCCGGACGGGCCGGAGGTCGATCTGAGCCACACCGGCACTATCCGTCGCAGGTGGCCTTGTAAACCATAGCCAATTCCAGGATATTGGCCTTATGGAAGCCGCAGTCCCACTGGGTGGACGCATCTCCGGCCCGCGATTGGCCGTCATGCTGGGATCGTGGCGGCAGGGCTCCCGGCAGGGGGCGGCCGACCTGGCCGCGGCCATCGAGCTGCAGGTGCTGGACGGCCAGCTCCCGCTCGGCACCCGGCTGCCCGCCGAGCGCGAGCTGGCCGACGCGCTCGGCGTCAGCCGGACGCTGATCGGCGCGGCGCTGGACCGGTTGCGGGAGAGCGGGTTCGTCGCGAGCCGCCGCGGCGCGGGTTCGTGGATCGCCGCGCCCGGGCGTCGCCGCCGCGGGCCGCTCGCCCCGGTGGGCGACGGTTCGATCGACTTCACCCACGCGTCCTCGCCCGCCATCCCGGGCACGGCCGCGGCCGTCGACGCGGCCCGCGTCCGGCTCGCCGACCACCTGGGCGACCACGGCTACCAGGAACGCGGCCTGCTGAGCCTGCGCGAGAAGATCGCGCGGCGCTACACCGAACGCGGGCTGCCGACGACGCCCGCGCAGGTCATGGTCACCAACGGCGCGCACCACGCGTTCGTGCTGGTCCTGCGCATGCTCGCCGGCCCCGGCGACCGCGTGCTGGTCGAGCAGCCGACGTACCCGAACGCCCTGGAGGCGATCCGGGCCGCGCACGCCATCCCCGTGCCGGTCGCGCTCGACCCGGGCGGGGGCCGCGGCTGGGACATCGCGGGCGTCGACGCGGCCCTGCGCCAGGCGGCGCCGCGGTTCGCCTACCTCGTCGTCGACTTCCAGAACCCGACCGGCCTGCGCCTGGACGCCGAAGGCCGCGCCCGGCTCGGCACCGTGCTGGCCCGCGCCCGGACCCCGGTCGTGGTGGACGAGACGCTCGTCGAGCTGGATCTCGAAGGCGACCCACTGGCCGGGCCGCCGCCGCTTGCCGCGTTCGCCGGCGACCTGGCGATCTGCGTCGGCTCGGCGTCGAAAACGCACTGGGGCGGGCTGCGGCTCGGCTGGATCCGGGCGTCGGAGGACCTGCTCGGCCGTCTGGTTTCGGCGCGCTACGCCGTCGACCTGGGCTCACCGGTGTTCGAGCAGATCGTGCTCGGCGAGCTGCTGGACGACGACGCCGCGCTGGGCCGCCGGCGCGCGGAGCTGCGCGGCTATCGCGACGCGCTGGCCGGCGCGGTGCACCGGTACCTGCCGGACTGGACGTTCACGCTGCCGAAGGGCGGGCTGTCGCTGTGGTGCCGGATGCCGGAGCCGGTGAGCTCCCGCCTGGCGGTGGCGGCGGCGAGCCACGGCGTCCAGGTCGCGCCGGGCTCCCGCTTCGGCGTCCACGGCGGGTTGGAGCGCTGGATCCGGCTGCCGTTCTCGCTGCCGCCGGACCGGATCGAGGAAGCGGTCCGCCGGCTGAGCGCGGCGGAGGCGTCGGTCCGCGGCACGCCGGCGTCGCTGGACGCGCCCATCGCATAAAACGAACCGGTGCGCTGGATGCGAGCCTGCTCCCAGGGATGGGCGGCGTTCATGTGCATCCAGCGCACCGGTTCGTGTTTCACACCCCCACTCGCGGACGTGACCCCGCTCGTAGGTGCCGCGGCTTCCCGGCACAGCCCCGCGACGTGCCGGGAAGCCGGCGGCTCAGACGTGCTCTCCGCTTGACGAGTCTTCGCTCGGCGCGGTGAGCGAGGACTCCCGGAGCACGCCCGGTGTGGGTCCCGGCGCCGCGGGGGCAGCGCGGCGCCGGGACCGGGATCCGACCCGGCCGGGCGCGGTCGGCCGGTCGGAAAGACGGTGGTTTCGCATGGCTTTCAGCCCCTGGGGTACGTCGGACGCGGTTGAGCGTCACGAGACGTGAAAGAGTCACGAATTTCGTACTGGAGCAGGGGAAACGTCACGCCGCAACGGCGTGCGGATGCGTCCTGATGATCTTGTTTTGGACGCAGGTGTCCCCGGCTGCCCGGTTCGGCGTCAGTCGGGGGACGTGGTGGGCAGGGCGGCTTCCCTGCCCGCGCCGTCGACGTCGTGGTCGCGGCTGGCGCCGATGAGCTTCAGCTGGGTGGTGGTGACGTCGTCGGTGTGGACGGCGAACGCGTGGCGCGCGCCGCCGGGGCCGTCGTGGCCGGGCGCCGCGGTCGGGGCCGGTGCGCTCGGGGCGCTGGTGCCACCGGGCAGGCCCGGGGTGCTGTCGCCGCCCCCGTTGCGGGCGTGGACACCGGAATCGCGCGGCTGCTCCGCCTGGGCGGACAGCGTGTTCTGCCGCTCGACGAGGTGCACGACGGCGACCCGGGAGGTCTGCTGCTGGGTCGTCGCCGTGGTTTCGGCGGGCACGGTCTCGACGGCGGCGGTGGTGGCCGGCTGGGTGGCGGTGCCGGTGGAGCCGACGGGCACGGTGACCGTGACACCGCCGGAGTTCGAGCTGCCGCCGAGGATCGGGTTCAGGACGTCGTCGAGGGGGAGCAGGACGGGGGCGTCCGGGTTGTTCGCGGGCGGCTGGGTGAGCGGCGCGAGAACGGTGTGGGACAGCGTGTTCGTGAGGGTGCCGACGGTGTTCAGCGTTCCGGTGAGGGTGGTGGTGACCGTGTTCAGGGTGCCGCCGACCACGTTGACGACGCCGCCGACGAGCCCGCCGAGCAGGCCGCTGTCGGCGGTGGTGGTGGTCCTCGTGGCCGGTTCGGTCGCCGTGGTGACGGTGCCGACGAGGTTGGTGAGCAGGCCGCCCGACGAGGTCGCCTTGGTCGCGGGCTCTTCGGTCGGCTGGGTGTCCTTCGTGGACTGCTCCGGGGTGGACTCCGCCTCGGTCTTCGTGGTGCCGGCCGTCGGCTCGTCGGTCGCGCCGGTCTTGGTCGCGTCGCTCGGGTCGGTCTCGGTCGCGTCGGACTTTGTTGCGTCGGTCTTGGTTGCGTCGGACTTCGTCGCGTCGGCTTCGGCCGGGTCGGTTTTCGCCGTGCCGGCGGGCTGCTGCGCGCAGTCGGAGGTTTCGCGGTGGCTCTTGCGGTGGTGGCCGTGCAGCAGGCCGCCGTGCTCCACAGTGGACGCGACGGCGGCGTGCGGGCAGCCGGCGGTTTCGGCGGCGGCCGCGGTGCTGCCGGAAAGCGCTCCGGTGAGCAGCCAGCCGGCGAGCGTCAGGCCTCCGGCGACGAGGATCTTGGCGGCGGGCCGCTGGAGCGCGGCGGCCCAAGGGCGCGGCGCGCGCCCGCGCGCGCGAAGGGTGGGAACCGACTCGGCGGCGCGGTGGCCCTGACCTGCGGAAAGCGGGCCTTCCGCCCGGCGGGTGCCAGCTTGGGCGAGCCAGCCGGCCCTCGACCCCACCTCACCCGCTGTGAGCGCAGGCTGCGCGGGAGCGCTGCGGCGTGCGTTCGCCGTGCTGCTCACCGCCACCACCACCGTCCGCGCCTGTGGCTCCAGCGCTGTGCGCTCGAGTCCGTTGTTGCTGGGGTCTTTCTCCGGCCAGGTCGCAGGTCCCCCGGGGCTGCACTCTTTCTAGCACCGCTCGGGAGTCTTTCATCTCTCCCGCGTTCGATCCAGCCCACCGGGCGGAACGGCCTGGCCCGGCAAGGCAACTGCGGCCGACGAGTTGATCACTCTCAGTGCCGTTCGGGGGTTTCTCTGCGGCCATTCGGACGATTCCTGCAAGTTGCACATTCGCGCGCTGACCTGATGTTTCGCCGGTGCCCGTCGCGAGGTGTGCCGGTTCGGTGGCTTTCAGTGTTCGTGAAGGAGTTTTTGGCCGGGTGCCGGAAATCGGTCCGCGGAGTGGGACGGGGGCCACCCGTTCCGCGTGCGGTCGGTGACCAACCGACCGTGGAGCTGTACGACCGCCGCTCCGGAGCGTGACGGCCGGTCGCGACGACTCCCCGGCGAGACCGGCTCGGCGTCGCGAAAGGCCGCCACCGAGCCGGACCGCGGTCGTCAGACCAGTTTGCGCAATCGGGTGATGCCCTCGTCGATGACGTCGTTGCGCTTGCAGAACGCGAAACGCAGCAGGTGTTTCCACTCGTCCGGGTGATCGGTGAACACCTTGACGGGCACCGCGGCGACCCCGACCCGGCCGGGCAGCTCCCACGCCAGGTCGGCGGCGTCGGTGAAGCCGAGCGGCCGCACGTCGACGCAGACGAAGTACGTGCCCGCCGTCGGCCGCACCGTGAACCCGGCGTCGGCGAGCCCGGCCGAAAGCCGGTCGCGCTTCTCCTGCAGCGACGCGCGCAGGCCGTCGACCCAGGCCAGCTCGTGGTCGAGCGCGTGCGCGACGGCCGGCTGCAGCGGCCCGCCCGACACGAAGGTGATGAACTGCTTCGCCGCCTTCACCGCCGCGACCAGCTCCGGCGTCGAGCAGACCCAGCCGATCTTCCAGCCGGTGCAGTTGAACGTCTTCCCGGCGCTGGAGATGCTCACCGTTCGCGGCCGCATCCCGGGCAGCGTGACCAGCGGGATGTGCTCCGAGTCGTCGAACACCAGGTGCTCGTAGACCTCGTCGCAGATCGCGATCAGGTCGTGCTCGACGCACAGCGTGGCGAGCGCCTCCAGCTCGGCGCGGGTGAACACGGTCCCGGTCGGGTTGTGCGGGGAGTTGACCAGGATCGCCCTGGTCCGCGGCGTGACGGCGGCGCGCAGGCCCTCGA
The DNA here is from genome assembly GCF_040675005.1 of Amycolatopsis sp. NPDC049691. Classification (NCBI taxonomy): domain Bacteria; kingdom Bacillati; phylum Actinomycetota; class Actinomycetes; order Pseudonocardiales; family Pseudonocardiaceae; genus Amycolatopsis; species Amycolatopsis sp. NPDC049691. The sequence goes on along the minus strand of NZ_JBFANX010000017.1, from coordinate 187,795 downwards.
CGTCGAGCCCGAACCGGCCGTCCGGGCCTTCGACGAGCCCGACGACCCGCCGCTCGGCGCCCGCCATCGCGACCGCGGCGGCGTAGGAGTCGTAGTACGGCTCGATGACGATGACCTCGTCGCCGGGCTCGGTCAGCGCGATCAGCGTCGCGGTGATGGCCTCGGTCGCGCCCGCGGTGACGAGGATCTCCGTGTCCGGGTCGTACTCCGTGCCGTAGCGCAGCCGGTGCCGCGCGATCGCGGCCCGCAGCTCCGGCCGCCCCGGCCCCGGCGGGTACTGGTTCGCCCCGCCGAACAGCGCGTTCTTGGCCGCTTCGAGCATGCCGGCCGGGCCGTCGGTGTCCGGGAAGCCCTGGCCGAGGTTGACGGCGTCGTGCTTGACGGCCAGCGCGGTCATCTCGGCGAAGATGGTCGAGGTGAACGGCCGGAGGCGGGGGACGAGAGCAGGTTCGCGCACGATCAAGCATCCTCACGGACAATGGTGATGTGGAGCAACTGACCCCCGCGAAGGTGACGCCCGCCGACCCGCCGGGCGGCGCCGCCGGCGAAGCGGAAAAGCGGCGCGCGCTGCGCAAGATGAAGCTGGTCGCGCTGTCGTTCCTGCTCGGCGCGACGCTGGTGTTCCTGCTGACCAGCTGGGCGCAGTCGGCCGGCTGGCCGGGCTGGGTCGGCTACGTGCGCGCCGCGGCCGAAGCGGGCATGGTCGGCGCGCTGGCCGACTGGTTCGCCGTCACGGCGCTGTTCCGGCACCCGCTCGGGCTGAAGATCCCGCACACGGCGATCATCCCGAACAAGAAGGACGCGCTGGGCACCAGCCTCGGCGACTTCGTCGGGTCGAACTTCCTGTCCGAGGAGGTCGTCCGCGACAAGCTCAAGCGCGTCGAGATCGCGCGGCGGCTCGGCGGCTGGCTGGCCCAGGAGGAGAACGCCGAGCGCGTGACGTCCGAGCTGGCCACGATGGTCCGCGCCGCCGTGAAGGTGCTCCGCGACGACGACATCCAGGCGATCATGGAACAGGCGGTCGCGCGGCGGATCATCGACAAGCCGTGGGGCCCCCCGCTGGGCAAGATCCTCCAGGGCGTCTTCGCCGACGGCGCGCACCACAAGCTCGTCGACCTGATGTGCGACCGCGCGTACGAGTGGGTCCGCGACAACCACACGACGATGCTGCGCGTGGTGTCCGACCGGGCGCCGAGCTGGTCGCCGAAGTTCGTCGACGAGATGCTGGCGGACAAGGTCTACGGCGAGGTGCTGTCGTTCGCGTGGGCGGTGAAGACGGACGTCAACCACCCGATGCGGCTGGCGCTGGACAAGTTCCTCGGCGAGTTCGCCCAGGACCTGCAGACCGACCCGGACGTGATGGCCCGCGCCGAGCAGGTGAAGGGCCAGATCGTGCACCACGAGGAGGTCCAGCGCCTGATCGGCTCGGCGTGGAGCACGGCGAAGGAGATGCTCCTGACGGCGGCCGAGGACCCGTCGAGCGAGCTGCGCCGCCGGGTGCGCCTGGGCTTGGTGTCGCTGGGTTCGCGGCTGGTTTCGGACGACCAGCTGCGGTCGAAGGCCGACGGCTGGGTCGAGGGCGCGGCGGCGTACCTGGTGAAGAACTACTCGCGCGAGATCACGACGATCATCACGGACACGGTCGAGCGCTGGGACGCCGAGGAGACGTCGCGGAAGATCGAGCTCCAGGTTGGGCGCGACCTGCAGTTCATCCGCATCAACGGCACGGTCGTCGGTGCGCTCGCCGGGTTGGTCATCTACGCCGTGGCGGAGCTGCTGTTCTGACGAGCCGAGGCGTATACCACAGCTGGGGGAGCTTCAAACCAGTTGTCCACAGGAAGCTGAGTTATCCCCGGGGTTATCCACAGGTTTTCACGGTGATGGCCTAATCGCTGTCCACAACGTGTGGGGGTTGGGCGGTCCGGGGCGTGGATATGTGGGGGGTTGTGGCCGAGTTGTCCACAGCCGATCGAGGGTCCGCCGCTCGGATGAGCCGTCAGCCCGCCGCGGTCTCCGCCGCCCGCGCTCGCCAGCCGCGCGCCTTCTCGCGGTTGCCGCACACCCGCATCGAGCACCATGTCCGCGACCGGTTGCGGGACTCGTCGTAGAACGCCCACAGGCACGTGTCGGCCGGGCAGATCTTCAGCCGGATCCAGTCGCCGCGCACGACCAGCCGGGCGCAGGCCGCGAACACCGCGCCCACCACGTCGTCCGCCACCAGGGCCGGGCCGGCGTCCGTGAGAGAAATCCGCGTGCCCACGTCCAGGCTGCCGCCGGGCAGCCGGGGGTCGCCGATCGCGGCGCGCAGCGCGTCCCGTGCCGCTCGCGCTTCGGCGGCCGGGTTGGCCGTCAGTGCCCGCCCGGCCGCCCACTCCCGCCACTGCCCGGGATCCTCGAGCAGGTCAGTGCCCTCTTCGACGTTGACCGTGTTGAGGAACTCCACGACGAGGGATGCGTCGGTGTGCACCGAACCAGTGTACGGCGACCGGTGGTTGCCCCCGCGTGCGCTAACCGACATACTCCACTAGCTGGTTACTCACGATCGAAGGGAGCGACGATGAGTGCGGTACCGACGCTGGGTGTGGTGGCCCTCGACTGCCCGGACCCGCTGGCGCTGGCCGAGTTCTACCGGGCCGTGCTGGAGTGGGACGCGCCCGAAGTCGCCGAGGACGGCCACTGGGTCACGCTGGCCAACCCGGCCGGCGGCGCGGGGATCGCGTTCCAGCGGGTGCCCGACTACCGGCCGCCGTCGTGGCCGTCCGCGGAGAACCCGCAGCAGCTGCACCTGGACCTGAACGTCACGGACCTGGAAGCGGCGCACGAGCGCGTGCTCGGCCTGGGCGCGAAACTGCTGGACGACGCTCCGAAGACCTTCCGCGTCTACGCCGATCCGGTGGGCCACCCCTTCTGCCTGTGCGCCTGCTGACCGATTTGTGCGTAGGCTCGCATGTGTGATTTGTCCGAAGTGTCAGAACCAGATGCGGACCGTGGACAAGAACGGCGTCCACATCGAGCAGTGCGAAGGCTGTCGCGGGATCTTCCTGGACCGCGGTGAGCTCGAAGCGATCGCCGGTGCGGAAAGCTCCTTCTACGGCCACCAGCCGCCGCCCTACCGCGGCCACGCCGACTCGCCGCGCCCCTACCGCGGCGGCTACCCGGATTCGCCCAAGGCGTACCGCGGCGGGTACGCGGACTCGCCGCGGCCGCATCGCGGGTACTCGGACTCTCCGAGGCCGTACGGGCACGGTGGCCACCGCAAGCGCGGCTTCCTCGAGAACCTCTTCGACTGAGATGGGTCTCGACCTGCGGATCTGCCCCGCCTGCGGCGATCTGGGCGACCGCCCGATCGTCGCGGGCGCGGTGCTCACGTGCCGCCGGTGCGGCCACGAGTGGCCGTTCCGGAAGCTCCCGCTGTTCGCGCTGACCGGCCCGAGCGGAGCCGGCAAGTCGACGATGGGGCCGCTGCTGGCGGAGCGGCTCGGCGGTGACGTCGTCGTGCTGGACCAGGACGTCCTCTGGATCGGCGCGCTGCGCGACGAGGTCGGCGCGTTCCGCTCGGTGTGGCTGCGGATGGCGGCGATGCTGCACCAGAACGGCCGCCCGGTCGTGCTGTGCGGCACGGTCGCGCCCCCGGAGTTCGAGCCGCTGCCGGAGCGGGCGTTCTTCAGCGAGATCCACTACCTGGCGCTGGTCGGGTCGGCGGAGTCGCTGCGGGCGCGCTTGCGGGCCCGCCCGGCGTGGCGCGAGTGGGACGAGCCGCGGATCGAGGAGATGCTCGAGTTCACCGACTGGCTCCGGGAGTCGGCGCCGGAGCTGGGCGTCGAGCTCTTCGACACCACGGACGCCTCGACGGAGGCGACGGCCGACCACGTCGAGAAGTGGATCCGCGACCGGTTGCCCTAGCCGAGCGGCCAGGTGCGGCCGTCCGGTGCGTCGAGCCAGAACTCCTGGCGCTCCGCGGTGACCGTCACGCCGAAGCGGTCGCGTTCCGGCTTGCCCAGCTCGCACCAGTCGACGAACGCCGACTCCGCGATCTCCCACAGCGCTCGCGGGCCGCCCTGCGCGACCTCGTCCGCGCCGCCGCGCTTGCGGTGGCGGACCCACGAGCCGTCCGGGTGCACCAGCGAGACGCTGTCGTCCGCGTCGCGCACCGCCCGGACCCCCGGCAGTGCCAGCCCGGCGAAGAACTCGAACTGCTTGCGCGGCTGGAGCACCGTCGACATCGGCAGCCGCGTCTGCTCCCAGTCGTCCCGCGACGGCATCGGCAGCCGGTCCGCTTCCGGCAGCCGATGCGCGCGAAGCGGCATGAAACGGCCGTCGCGTGCGAGGACGTGCCCCTGCGCGGTGCCGTCCTCACCCGCGACGAGCCGGATCAGCCCGGCGCCGATCGGCCGGTTCAGCGTCGTCACGATCAGCCCGCCCGGCACCGTCTGCTGCAGCCACGCGAGCGGGACCGACGACACCGACGCGGTGCACAGCACCCGGTCGAACACGGTGCCCGCCGGGAAACCGAGCGCGCCGTCGCCCACCGCGCACGCCGGCCGGTAGCCCGCTTGCGCCAGCCGCTCGCGCGCCTCGCCGACGATCACCGGGTCGATGTCCACTGTGGACACCTGGCCGGCGCCGCAGCGGTGGCTCAGCAGGGCCGCGTTGTAGCCGGTGCCGGTGCCGATCTCGAGTACCCGCTGCCCGTTGCGGACCCGCAGCTCCTCCAGCATGATCGCCATGATCGACGGCATGCTCGACGAGCTCGTCGGCGTGCCCGCGACCGGGCCGGTGCGCCGGGCGAGCTCCCAGCGGCCCGGGTCGTCGTCCAGCTGCGTGACCAGCACCTCGCGCGAGTAGACGGTCTCCAGCCAGCCCGGGTCGTCCCGGTCGACCGCCGCCCACAGCCCGCCCGCCGGCGCGAAGAAACGCGGCAGGAAGACGTGGCGCGGCACCGCGCGGAAGGCGGCGATCCATTCGGGAGCGTGCAGGACGTCCTCGTCGAGCAGGTGCTCGACGAGCCGCCGCCGCAGCCGGGCCGAGCGCGTCATGCCTCTCACGGTAGCGGTGAGCGTCACACCCGATGGTTGCAAGCAGAGTGCTTGCAATAGCTAGCACTCGCGCGTACCGTCGAAGGTGTCGCGAGGAGGTGACCGGATGGCAGAAACCGGTGGGACCCAGCCCGGATCCGGCAGTCCCATGGAGAAGGTCGCGGACATCGCTTCCGACATCGGCGAGTACATCCGCCAGCAGCGCAACACCGCGAAGATCTCGTTGCGCCAGCTGTCGAAGCTCGCCGGCGTGTCCAACCCGTACCTGAGCCAGATCGAGCGCGGGGTGCGCAAGCCCAGCGCGGAGATCCTGCAGCAGATCGCCAAGGGCCTGCGCATTTCGGCGGAAGCGCTGTACGTGCAGGCCGGGATCCTCGACCTGCCGACGGGCGGCCCGGTGGGCGACGCGATCCGCGCCGACGCCGAGCTGACCGAACGGCAGAAGCAGGTCCTGCTCGACGTCTACGAGTCCTTCCGCCGGGAGAACGCCGCGGCACGGCCGGCCGCCGGGTCCGTTCCCACCGCCGACACCACAGACACCGCTCCAGCCGCAGACACCAAGGAGTCAGCATGACCACCCCCAAGACCACCGAAGACGTCAAGAAGGCCGTCACCACCGCCTTCGACCAGGTCCGCACCCCGCTGCTCGCCGCGCTCGGCGCCGGCAACCTGGCCACCCACGCCGTGACCGACGCCGTGGCGAAGGCCAAGGAGAACGTGACGAAGAGCGGCGAGGTCGCCCGCAAGAACCTGCAGGAGCTGCCGACCGACGTCGAGAGCCTGCGCGAGAAGCTGGACCCGGCCGAGCTGCGCAAGGTCATCGACGAGTACACCGAGGCCGCGCTCAAGCTGTACAACAAGCTGGCCGAGTCGGGCGAGCAGGCGTGGGACAAGATCGCCGCGCAGCCGCAGGTCAAGAAGGCCATCGAGCAGCTCGAGGAGGCCCTGACCACCGCGCAGGGCCAGGTCGAGGGCGTCACCGCCGAGGTCCGTGAGCGCGTCGACGGCGTGCTGGGCAAGGTGACCAAGCGCACCCGTTCGGCCGGCGAGAAGACCGCCCGCAAGGTGACCGAGGTCGCCGGCGAGGCCGCCGACGCCATCGAGGAGCTGGGTGACGACGTCGCCCACGAGACCCGCTCCGCCAGCCGCAAGGTCGCCAACAAGACGGCCCCGAAGACGGCCGCCCCGGCCCGGCGCACGACCACCAGCGCCGCCGCGAAGAAGCCGGCCGCGCCGAAGACCGACAAGTAAAGACGCCGTGAACCCTTCGGCCCCGCCACCGGACCCCGGTGGCGGGGCCGGGGTCGTTCGGGCGGTTTGCCGTAAGCTGTCGCTGTGCTGGTTGCCTACTGGATCCTCGAAGTCATCCACTGGGGCAGCGCGCTGGTCGGGCTCTTCGCCTTCGTGCACGCGCTGCTTCAGCGTGCCGACGCCTATTCCGCCGCCGACCGCAAGACCAAGCCCGTGTGGATGCTCATCACCGGTGGCGCGACGCTCGCCATGGTCCTGTTCCCCGTGATGGGCCCGGGGATGATCTTCTACGTGCCCGCGATGGCCGCGGCTCTGGTCTACATAGTGGACGTCCGGCCGAAGCTGATCGAGGTCCAGCGCGGCGGCTCCAGCTGGTAGCTAGGCTGGCCGGGTGACCTGGACCATCGCCGGGAGCCTCACCGTCGTTCCCGCCCCCACGCGTACTGACCTGCTCGCCGAGCCCGTCGCCAAGGCGCTGGCCGCGCTCGGCGATCCGGATGCCGTCGGCGTCGCGGAGATCGACCCGTCGCTGGCCGACACCGCCGCCTTCTGCGAGGCCTACGGCTCGCCGCTGGAGGCGTCCGCCAACTGCGTCGTCGTCGCCGGCAAGCGCGCGGGCGAAGTGCGCTTCGCGGCCGCGCTCGTGCTCGCGACCACCCGCGCCGACGTCAACGGCGTGATCAAGCGCCGCCTCGACGTCCGCAAGGCGTCCTTCGCGCCGATGGACGAAGCCGTCTCCCTGACCGGCATGGAGTACGGCGGCATCACGCCCGTCGGCCTGCCCGCCGACTGGCCGATCCTGATCGACAAGGCGGTCGCCGACGCGCCCGAGCTCGTCATCGGCAGCGGGATCCGCGGCAGCAAGCTGCTGATCTCCGGCACCGCGCTGGCCGCGCTCCCCGGCGCCGAGGTCATCGAGGACCTCGCCAAGTGACGTCCGTCTGGCTCCGGTACCTCACCGGTGCCGACATCGACTCGCTCGGCGTCACCGAAGCCGACATCGTCGGCGCGGTCGAGGACGTCCTCGGCGACCACGGCCGCGGTCAGGTCGTCTTCGAGCCGCGTACGCACCTCGTGCCGGACAACGGCGGCAAGGGCCACTTCAACATCCTCCGCGGCCACCTGTCCGCGAAGCAGGTCAGCGGCGTGAAGGTCGTCGGTGACTTCGTGGGCAACTTCGAACGGGGCCTCCCTTCGGAAATGGCGTTGATCCTGCTGCTGGACCCGGACACGGGCATGCCGCGGGCGATCGTCGACGGCACGATGATCACCGAGGCCCGCACCGGCGCGATGACCGCCGTCGGCGCGAAGTACCTCGCCCGCCCGGACTCCCGGGTGCTCGGCCACATCGGCGCTCGCGGCACCGCGTGGTGGAACGTCGTCCTCCTCGACTCGCTGTTCGACTTCGCCGAAATCCGCGTGACCAGCAAGCGCCCGGAATCCCGCGAGGACTTCGGCCGCCGGCTCTCGGAACGGCTCGGCAAGGACGTCCGCGTCTGCGCCACGGCCGAGGAGACCCTGGACGGCGCGGACATCCAGGTCGAGGCCTCCCGGCTGGTCGAACCCGAGGCGCTGGTGCGCCGCGAGTTCCTCCGGCCGGGCACCTTCCTGGTGCCCTACGGCACGATCAGCGCACTGGAGCTCACCCTGCTCGACGACATCGACAAGGTCGTCGTCGACGACTGGCGCGAATCGCGGTCCGGCAACCCGCGGTTCGGCGCCCTGCGCCCGCAGCTCAACGCCGGCCTGCTCACCGCGGACGGGGTCCACGCCGAGATCGGCGACGTCGTGGCCGGGAAGAAGCCGGGCCGCGAGCACGACGCCGAGCGGATCCTGTTCTGGCACCGCGGACTGTCCACAACGGACGTCGCGGTGGCGAACATGATCCTGGCCCGTGCCGAGGCTTCCGGCGTCGGCACCATGCTGCCGTACCGATGATCACCGACGGAAGCGAGTTCGCCGACGGTGAACGGTTGGTTCTGGCCAAACCGCTGGTAGAAGCCCTGCGGCAGCGCCGGAACGCACTCTTGGCGGCGCTCGAAAACCGCGAAAAGCCCGTCTACGGCGTCAACACCGGCATGGGCCGCCTCGCGGGTGTCGCCCTCGACGCCCGGCAGCAGGCGGAACACCAGCGCAACCTGCTGATCGGCCGCGCGGTCGGCGGCCCGCCGTGGCTCCCGCCCGAGGACGTCCGCGCGCTGCTCCTGGTGCGGCTGCGCGACTTCCTGCAGCCGTGGTCGGGAGTCAGCGCCGAACTGGTGCAGTTCCTGGTGGACCGCCTCAACGACGGGTTCACGCCCGCCGTGCCGCGCGGCGGGCTCGGCAGCTCGGGCGAGATCATCCCGCTGTCCCACGCCTTCCAGACGTTCCTCGGCATCGGCACGGTCCTCGAAGACGGCGTCGAGACCCCCGCGGCCGACGCACTCGCTCGCCGAGGTGCCGAGCCGTATGTGCTGGGGCCCAAGGAAGGTGCTTCGCTGCTTCAGGGTTCTCCGCTGGCCGTGGTGCACGCGCGACGCGGGTGGGCCGAGGCGCGGCAGCTCATCCAGCTGCAGACGCTCACCGAAGCGATGGCGATCGACGTCCTCGGGGCGCCGCGCGAGGTGTTCTCCCCGGTCATGGCGGGCGGCGACGACCACCTGCGGCGGCTGCTGGAGGCCCTGACCGGGATGGTGGGCGCGGGTCCGGTGCGAGCCGGAGTCGTGCAGGCGCCGCTGTCCGTCCGGGTCGCGCCGCGGGCGCTCGCGCACGCTTCCCGCGCGAACACCGAACTGCACGAGACGGTCGAGCGCTGGCAGACGATGCCGGGGGACTCGCCGTCGTTCGTCGAGGGGGAGTTCCTCCCGGGGACGGCGTACCACGCGGTCGACCTCGGGCTGCGCATGGACGCGGTGACGGCGGCGCTGGTCCACCTCGGCGAGATCTCGGTCCAGCGGACGCACCGCCTGCTCGACGAGCGCTTCAGCGGGCTCCCGCCGCAGCTCACGGCGGATCCCGGCCCGCGGGCGGGGCTGGTGCCGCTGCACAAGCGGGCGGTCGGCGAGCTGCACGCGCTGCGGCGGCTCGCTGCGGCGGCTCGCGGCGCCGGCGACGCTCGGTTCGATCGACACCTCGGCGGGGCAGGAGGACGTGCAGGCGTTCGCGTGGGCCGCGGGGGAGCAGCTGCGGGCGGCCGCGACGCACCTGTTCGCGATCACGGCGTGCGAGCTGGTCACGGGGTCGCAGGCGCGGTACCTGGCGTCCGACGGGGTACCGGGGTTGAGCGCGGCTTACGAGTGGGTGCGGTCGGTGGTGCCGCCGGTCGAGGAGGACCGGCCCCTGGGGCCCGAGGTCGAGCGGTTGATCGCCGCTTGCCGCGAGGGCAGACTTGCCGGCGCGTGAGCCTTGGGGCAGGGCCGTGGCGGTGCTCGCGGTGACGGACCTCGACAGCCTCGCCCGCGCATGAGCCTCGGGTTGATCGGGCAGGCCGCGGCGATGTTCGCCGTGACGAACGTCGATGACCTGGTGCTGCTCGCCGTCTTCTTCGGGCAGGCCGGCGCACTGACGGTCGTCGCCGGGCAGTTTCTCGGGTTCGGGGCGATCCTGGCCGTCTCGGTTGCCGGGGCGCTCGGGGCCGGGTTGCTGCCCGATGGTGCCGTCCGGTGGCTCGGCGTGCTGCCCATCCTGCTCGGGATCCGCGCGGCCTGGCAGGCCTGGCGCCGCGACGACGGCGAGCCCGCGCCGGCCACCGGAGTGCTCGGGATCCCCGCCGTGTGCTTCGCCAACGGCGGGGACAACATCGGTGTCTACGTGCCCGCCTTCGCCGCGACCGGACCCGGCGGGCTGGTCGGCTACACCGCGGTCTTCGTGGTGGGCGTGGCCGGGTGGTGCCTCGCCGGGCGGTTCCTCGCGACGCGGCCCTCGGTCGCGCGGGTGCTCGCGCAGTGGGGGCACGTCGTGCTGCCCGTCGTGCTGATCGCGCTCGGCGTGCTGATCCTGCTCGGGGCGTTCTAGCGGGCGACTTCACCGATGTGGCGCCAAGTTTCGGCGGACACGGTCAGCGTGCCGGACGTCGGCGCCTTCGAGTCCCGCACCACAACCTCGCCGGGCGTGAAGGCAACCTCGACACAATCGCCCTGCTGCCCATCGCCGCTGCTGTAGCTGCTCTTTCGCCAGCGCAGTTCGGACACGGTCGGCTCCAGTCAGATCTCGGCGATCACCTGCCGGATCAGCCGAAGGGAGTCCGGCTCGTCGTACGCGAGATCGGCGAGGTGGCGGAAAGCCAGCCTAGCAGCGTTGACTTCCTTGGCTTTCTCGAACTGGAGCGACCCGAAACCGTGCTCGATGTAGGCGATGTCCGGCTCCCGCAGGCGCGGGTAGCTGAGGATCGTGAAGCTGCCATTCCGGCCGGAGTGGCTGCCGTGGTTGAGCGGCACGACCTGCACCGTGACGTTGGGCAGCTGCGCGCATTCGATGATGTGCTCCAGCTGCGCGGACTGCTCGTCCGGGAGCAGGTCGGGGCGCCGGAGCACGGACTCGTCGATGATGGCGTGGAGCGTGAGCGGCTCGTCGTCGGTGAGCCGGGTCTGGCGGCGCAGGCGCACCGCGATCTCGTTTTCCAGCCGGCGGCCGGACAACGGGTCCCGCGCGCCAGCGAACGTGGCGCGCATCCCCGCTTCGGTCTGCAGCAGTCCGGGCACGAAGCCGAGCTGGTACGTGCGAACTTCGTCGGCGTCAGCCTCCAAAGCGACGTAGCCGCGATCGTCGAGGCCGTAGGCGTGCCACCAGCCCTTCTCCCAGGCACGGTCGTACTGCCGGACCCAGTCGTCGTAGTCCGACACGATCACGCCGTAACGGTCGAGCAGCGCCAAAAAGCCGTTGTAGTCCGGCAAATGCCCCAGCTCGATGCGGCTCATCTTGTTCTTGTTGAACCGCATGGGCTCGCCGGCCTCGACCTGAGTCAGGCCGGCGTCCTCACGCAGCCGTCTGAGCTTGTTCGCGAGCAGGCGCTTGCGGGCGTTGGGCTTCGGCCGATCCATGCACGGATCGTAAGGCGCGACTGCGCAGGGTGAGATTCCTACGACTCGCGCCGGGCGTTCTGCAGGGCCAGACCTCGGGGTGTGGCCAAACGGGTGATGAGCGCGAAGGCGCCGTCGCAAAGCAGCGCCAGGATCACCGCGGCCAGACCGCCCGCGAAGATCTCGCCGTAGCCCGACGCGCCGAGCGCGAAGCCGTCGACGATGTAGCGGCCGAGACCACCGCCGTCGTTGACGATCGCGCCGATCGCCACCGTCGCGATCAGCTGGAGGAACGACACCCGCGCGCCGGCCAGGATCACCGGGGACGCCAGCGGCAGCTCGAGCCGGAGCATGATCTGCCACTCGCGGTAGCCCGTCCCGCGGGCGGCGTCGACCGTCTCCTGCTCCAGGGACACCACGCCCGCGTACGTGTTCGTGAACAGCGGCGGCATCGCCAAGGCCACCAGGGCCAGCAGCAACGGCCAGAACGTCGTGTCGAACTCCCAGCGGCTGGCCAGGAACCAGAACAGGATGATCAGCCCGAAGCTCGGGATCGCGCGGCCGATGTTCACCGCGCTGCTCGCGAGGAACGCGCCCCGGCGGTAATGGGCGAGCCACAGCGCCGCCGGGATCGTCAGCACCGCCGCGATCACCAGCGCCAGCAGCGAAAACCGGAGGTGCTCCAGCGTCCGGTACGGGATGCCCGCCTTGTCCGTCCAGCTCCAGCGGTTCGGGTCCGCGAGCCACGCGTTCAGCTGGTCGAGGAAGCTCATCGCGTCCGCACCTTCCGCGCCCACGGCGCCAGCAGCCGCTCGCTGAGCCACAGCACCAGATCCACGACCACCGCCAGCGCCACCGACAGCACCACGCCGACGATGATCTCCGTCGGGTTGGGCGTCGCCGTCTGGATGCCCGCGCGGATGAAGTAGCCCAGGCCGCCGAGGCCGAGCATCGACGTCACCGTGACCAGGCCGATCGTCGTCACCGCGGCGACGCGCAGGCCGGCGATCACCACCGGCAGCGCGAGCGGCAGCTCGATCTGCCAGAGCAGCCTGCCGCGCGTGTACCCCATGCCGACGGCGGCTTCGCGTACTTCGTTCGGCACCTGGTCGACGCCCGTGACGATGTTGCGGACCAGGATCAGCAGCGTGTACGTCGCGAGCGGGATCATCGCGGTGAGGAACGTCAGCCCGAAGAACGGCACCAGCACGGCGAACGCGCCCAGGCTCGGGATCACGTACAACGCGCCGGCCGCGCTCAGGACGAAGCCGTACGACCAGCGGTACCGCAGCGAAACCACCGCGAGCGCGATCGAGACGACCAGCCCGACACCGAGCGCGGCGGCGGTCAGCGAGATGTGTTCGCCGAGGCGCTGGACGATGTCGTCCGCGTTGCGGTCCACCCACTTCCACTGGAAGATCGGGGGCCCGGCATTGCCACTGTCGGCGGCCAGCGGGGTCACGTGCACCTGGCGACCCTACCTCGATTGGCGGCGGCTCATTCCGAATTCTGGGAATTCGAGTGCATTTCTCCCATTATGTGGGCGCTTGTCGGTCGGCGGGGCTAGGGTCCTTTCGTCTGTTCGAGTGACGAAGGAGTGGGGATTCGTGCGCTGGTTCCGGAACGCGTCCGTGGTGGCGGTGGCCGTCGCGGCGACGCTCGGCTTGGCCGCCTGTGGTGGTGGCAGCGACAGCGGTGACAAGCCCGCCGCGCAGAGCAAGGGCGGGGCGCCGATCGTCGTCGCGTCCTTCAACTTCACCGACAGCCAGATCCTCGCCGAGATCTACGCCCAGGCCCTGGAGGCCAAGGGCTACCCGGTGACGCGGAAGCTGAACCTCGGGTCGCGGGAGCTGATCTACCCGTCGCTGAAGTCCGGTGAGCTGCAGTTCATCCCCGAGTACCAGGGCGCGGCGATCACCACCGGCTTCGGCAAGGAGGCGGGCAAGACCGCGCAGGAGGAGCACGAGCAGCTGGCCAAGCTGTTCGAGCCGAGCGGCGTCGCGCTGCTGAACTTCGCCGCGGCCGAGGACAAGAACACCTACATCATCAAGTCCGACCTGGCCAAGGAAAAGGGCATCGCGTCGATCAGCGACCTGAAGAAGCTGGACAAGGTCGTCATGGCGGGCCCGCCGGAGTGCGAGAAGCGGCTGCCGTGCTTCCTGGGCTTCAAGGACGTCTACAAGCTCACGAACGCGACCTTCCAGACGATCCAGGAGGCCGGTCCGCGGGTCGAGCAGCTGAAGTCCGGCGCCGTCACGGTGATCCCGGTCGACTCGGTCAGCCCGCTGACCGGCGACTCGAACTACACGGTGCTCAAGGACGACCTGAACATCGTGCCGACGGAGAACGTCGTGCCCGCGGTGAACAAGAAGGTGCTCGACGAGCGCGGCGCCGACTTCGCGAACGCGGTGAACGCCGTGAGCGCGAAGCTGACGACGGACGTGATGCGCGACCTGAACAAGCGCGTCGACTCCGAGGGCGAGAAGGCGGCCGACGTCGCCAAGGACTGGCTGGCGCAGGCCGGTCTCTAAGCAGTACCGCGGACGACCCAGGCGCGCGCCGAAAGCGGGATCGAGCCGTCCGGGTTCGTCGGCAGGCGGCTGCGCAGGAGTTCACGGATTTGGTCCCGGCGTGCCTCGGGAAGGGTGGCGAGGTACGCCGGACCGGGACCTTGCGCGCCGAGGAACGGCTGCCAGTAGTCGTCGAAATCCCGGAACACCGTCGGGATCTTGATCTCGCCCACCGACACCGCCGCGAAACCCGCCTCCGTCCACAAGCGACCGAACGGCTCCGGGCGGCACAGCGGGAACTGGCGGCCTTCGTGCCGGTCCGCGGCCGCCGGGTCCAGCTCCGCCGCGGCGTCCCAGAAGTGCCGGATCAGCTCCATCCCCTCCGCGAGGTCCCACAGGTACGCCGCGGCGAGTCCACCTGGGACGGTCACGCGGGCGATCTCCGCCGCCGCGGCGGCCGGATCCGGGACGAAGTTCAGCACCAGCCCGGACACCGTCACGTCGAACCGGTCGTCGGGGAACGGCAGGGACCGCGCGTCGGCGACCTCGAACGACACCCGCGGGTCCGGCACCGAAGCGCGGGCGGTCTTCAGGAAGCCCTCCGACGGGTCGACGCCCGCCACCTCCGCCGGGTCGGCCGCCGTCAGGACCGCCGAGGTCAGCGCGCCCGTGCCGCAGCCGACGTCGAGCCAGCGCCGGCTCGCCGGGACGTCGAGCTGCCGGACGAACGTCTCCGCGATCCGGCGGCTCCACCGTCCGATGTAGGCCTCGTACGCGTCGCCTGACTGCCACATGCGGTGAAGTACAGCACAAAAACCGCTGGTCAGCCGTTGGCCAGATCACCCGTCGCCGTGTGACCGGCCGACGTCGCGCGCCGCAGGAACCCGGCGATCAACGCCAGTTCCTCTTCGCTGTAGTCGGCGCACAGCTCGTCCATCGCGGTGTTCATCCCCGCATAGAGCCGGAACAGCTCGCCGTTGCGGCCGCGGACCGCGCGGACCGCCACCGCGCGCCGGTCGGCCGCCTCCGGGTCGCGTTCGCGGACGATCCAGCCGCCCTTCTGCAGGCGGTCGAGGATGCCGGTCACGGTCGCCGGGTGCAGGCCCGCCCGGCGGGCCAGCGCGCTCGGGCTCAGCGGGCCGTGGCGGGCGATCAGCTCGAGGCAGTCCAGGTCGACGTCCTTGAGCGCCAGGTGGGCGCTGACCTGGTGGTTGAGCAGGGAGAGCTGGTTGCGCAGCTCGCGCAGCGACTCCTTGAGCGCCACGGTGGCGCGCCGCCGGCGGGCGGCGTCCGGGGTGGCACTCATGGGGTCAGCCTACTGTGGTCACGATCGGTACCCTGGGCAAAGGAGTGAAATGGGAAAGGTCACGGCCACCGCGGAGCGCACCATCGACGCCCCGGCCGACAAGGTGCGCGCGCTCGTCGCCGACTACGCCGAAACGCGCCCGAAGCTGCTCACCGAGCACTACCGCGACTACCAGGTGACCGAGGGCGGTGTCGGCGCCGGGACCAAGGCGAGCTGGAAGCTGCAGGCGACGTCCAAGCGGGTGCGTGACGTGGCCGCGACCGTCACCGAGCCGAGGCCGGGCACGCTCGTCGAGACCGACGCGAACTCCAGCATGGTCACCACCTGGACGGTCACCGAAGCGGGTGAGCGCAGTGTCGTGCGGATCGAGACTTCGTGGGACGGTGCCGGAGGTATCGGCGGCTTCTTCGAGAAGACGTTCGCGCCCGGCGGCCTGAAGAAGATCTACGACGGCGTGCTCGGGAAGCTCGCCGAGATCGTGTGACCAGTCACAATCGGAATGTGCGCCCCGGTTAGCTGGTTGACTCGGAAGGAATCCGGGGCGCCTGCCCCGCTTCGACCGACTTGAGGAGTTCGACGGTGAACGCACCCACCCAGGCGACCGAGATCCGGCTCGCTTCCCGCCCGCACGGCGTCCCGACCCACGACAACTTCGAGATCGTGGACACCGAGATCCCCGCCGCGGGCGAGGGCCAGATCCTGGTGCGCAACCTGATCATGAGCGTCGACCCGGCCATGCGCGGCCGCATGCGGGACGTGAAGTCCTACGCGCCGCCGTTCGAGGTCGGCGAGGTCATGTCCGGCGGGGCGGTCGGCGAGGTCGTCGAGTCCCATGTGGACGGTGTAAAGCCGGGTGACCACGTGCTGCACCAGGCCGGCTGGCGCACCCACGCCGTCCTCGACGACAAGCGGTTCGTCAAGGTCGACGCGTCCGCCGCGCCGCTGTCGACGTACCTGGGCGTGCTCGGCATGCCGGGCCTGACCGCGTACGCGGGCCTGCTGGAGTCGGCCGAGTTCAAGCCGGGCGACACGGTGTTCGTCTCGGGCGCGGCCGGCGCGGTCGGCTCGCTCGTCGGGCAGCTCGCGAAGCTGAAGGGCGCCAAGCGCGTCATCGGCTCGGCGGGTTCGGCGGAGAAGGTCCGGCACCTGATCGACGACCTCGGCTTCGACGCCGCCTTCAACTACAAGGACGGCCCGGTCGCCGCGCAGCTGCACGAAGCGGCGCCGGAGGGCATCGACGTCTACTTCGACAACGTCGGCGGCGAGCACCTCGAAGCCGCGATCGACGCGATCAACCTGCACGGCCGGATCGCCGTCTGCGGCATGATCTCGCAGTACAACGCCACCGAAGCGACGCCGGCGCCGCGCAACCTGTCGCAGATCATCGCCAAGCGGTTCACCATGCGGGGCCTGCTGGTGCTCGACCACTGGGGCCTGCAGCAGCAGTTCGTCAGCGAGGTCGCGCCGCTGGTCACGTCCGGGCAGATCAAGTACTCGGAGACGTTCGTCGACGGCATCCGCAACGCGCCGGACGCCTTCCTCGGCCTGCTTTCCGGGGCCAACACCGGCAAGATGCTGGTCCGCATCGCCGACTAGAGCAGTCCGGCCAGCTCCGGGAGGGTCGACGCGGTGTACGTGGGTGCGGGCGATCCGGGCAGCGGGTGGACGCCGGGACGGGTGACCAGCGCCGTCTCCAGGCCCGCCGCCTGGGCGCCCGCGATGTCCCAGTCGTGCGCCGCGACCATCACGGCCCGCTCGCCGGGGTAGGCGGCCAGGACCTGGTGGTACGGCTCCGGCGCCGGCTTGAGCCTGCCGACCTGCTCGGCCGAGAAGATCCGGTCGAGCAGCGTGGCCAGGCCGGAGTTCCGCAGCTGCGCCTCGGCGGTGGCGAGCGGCGAGTTCGTCAGGGCGACCAGGGTGTGGCCCTTCTCGCGCAGCTTCGCCAAGCCCGGCTCGACGTCCGGGTGGGCGGGCAGGTTCCGCAGCCCTTCACCGATCTCGGCGAGGTCGACTTCGCGGCCGTGTCTCGCCGCGACCTCGACGGCGGCCGCCCCCGCGATGCCCGCGAAGTCCTGGTAGCCGCCGGTGGCGGTCACGGTCAGGACCGTGTGGATGGCCAGCCCGAACCACTCGCGCCGCAGCTCGGGCCCGCCGACCAGGGCGTCCATCGGAGCGAGGTCGAGCAGGGTCTCGTTGACGTCGAAGACGCACAGCATGCGGGACTCCGGAGGTTCGAAGGTGCTCGTACCTCGTCGAAGGTACGACAGCTGCCGTACCATGTCCAGCATGCCCGGTGAACTGCCCATCCCGGAGATGGCCGACGTCGACCTCGGCACGGTGCTGTCCGCCCTCGCCGACCCGCACCGCCGCGCGGTGGTGGTCGACCTCATGGCGGGCGACGGCGCCGAGCGGGCGTGCTCGTCGTTCCCCCTGCCGATCGCGAAGTCGACCCGCACGCACCACTGGCGGGTCCTGCGCGAGGCCGGCCTGGTCCGCCAGCGCGACGCGGGGAACGGCACGTTCGTCCGCCTGCGCCGGGACGAGTTCGACGCGAAGTTCCCCGGCCTGCTCGACGTCGTCGCCGGGATCAGTACTGCTGGGTCAGCGCCCGCTCGGTGAGGT
Source organism: Amycolatopsis sp. NPDC049691 (assembly GCF_040675005.1). Taxonomy (NCBI): domain Bacteria; kingdom Bacillati; phylum Actinomycetota; class Actinomycetes; order Pseudonocardiales; family Pseudonocardiaceae; genus Amycolatopsis; species Amycolatopsis sp. NPDC049691. Next base: position 170,073 of record NZ_JBFANX010000017.1, on the reverse strand, counting down.
CCGCGTCCAGCTCGTCCGCCGAGATCGGCAGTGCCATCTGGTCGCGCGGGATCGTGCCCAGGCTTGGCAGGGTCGAGCGGTCCGGCCAGGTCGCCGGGTCCCACAGCGATGACCGCAGGAACGCCTTCGCGCAGTGCATGTACAGCTCTTCGACCTCGACGACCACCGCCAGCTTCGGCCGCTTCCCCTTGACCACCAGCGAGTCGAAGAACGACGCGTCCGACACCAGCGTCGCGCGGCCGTTGACCCGCAGCGTCTCGTTCATCCCCGGCACAAGGAACAACAGGCCCGCGTGCGGGTTGTCGACGATGTTGCGGAAGCTGTCGATCAGCTTGTTGCCCGGCCGGTCTCGCAGTGGCCGTCCGGCGGTGCCGTCGCCGGCGGCACGAACGGCGAATGCTCGATCAACACGCGCGTGCTCGTCGATCCGGTCGATGACCTTCTTCGTCCGTTCGTGAGTCGATGATCCCCATGCGCCCAAGCTAGCGCGCACCACCGACAGTCCGGCCCGCGATCGCGATCCGCGCGGCCTCCGACGACTTCTTCACCACCAGGTCGACCGAGTAGCCGTGCTTCACGAAGACGCCGTCGAGCTGGAACGTGCCGTAGCCGTGAGCCTGGGTGAACAGCTGCTCCATCAGCTCCAGCGCCGTCGCCGGGTCCGGTGCGACCGCCAGGCAGCGCAGCAGGAACTCGTCGGTCAGCCGCCGGGTCTGCTCGTGCAGCACGAGGTGCTCCGGGCCGTGCAGGCCTTCGGCGTAGATGACGTTCATCCCGGCCCGGCGCTCGATCAGGTACCGCGTGTACGCGCCCGCCGCCGCGGCCAGCGCGTCCACCGGGTCTTCGTGCTCGCCCGCCGCCTCGGCGACGCGCTCGGCGAGCTGGCAGGCGATGTTCGCCGCGACCTCGGCCAGCAGGCTCTCCCGGGTGGGGAAGTGCCGGTAGGGCGCGCCGGGGCTGACCTTCGCGCGCCGCGCGACCTCGGCGACCGAGAAGCCGGCGAGGCCGTGCTCCGCGATCAGGTCCAGTGACACGCGCACGAGCTCGCCGCGGAGGTCGCCGTGGTGGTACTTGCCGCCCATGACCTGGATCACATCTCTCGTCCGAAATATGTAAGAGCCCTCTTACGTAGACCATGTAAGAGGCCTCTTACGAGGCAACGGTACTTGAAGTTGGAGGGTTCCATGAGCACCACCACGCACGCCATCGCCGCTCCGGCGCCCGGCGCGCCGTTGGCGCGGACCACGATCGAGCGCCGTGACCTGCGTCCGGACGACGTGCTGATCGACATCGCCTACGCCGGTATCTGCCACAGCGACATCCACCAAGCCAAGGAGGACTGGGGCCAGGCGATCTTCCCGATGGTGCCGGGCCACGAGATCGCCGGCGTCGTCGCCGCGGTCGGGTCGGACGTCACGAAGTACCGGGTCGGCGACCGCGTCGGCGTCGGCTGCATGGTCGACTCCTGCGGCGAGTGCGAGTACTGCCTGGCCGGCACCGAGCAGTTCTGCGTCAAGGGCAACGTCCAGACGTACAACGGCGTCGGCTTCGACGGCGAGAACACCTACGGCGGCTACAGCAACCAGATCGTCGTGAAGGACGCCTTCGTCTGCCGCATCCCGGAGGGCATCGACCTCGACGTCGCCGCGCCGCTGCTGTGCGCGGGCATCACCACCTACTCGCCGCTGCACCACTGGGGCGCCGGCCCCGGCAAGAAGGTCGCCGTGATCGGCCTCGGCGGGCTCGGCCACATGGCCGTCAAGATCGCCGCCGCGATGGGCGCCGAGGTGACCGTGCTGAGCCAGAGCCTCAAGAAGCAGGAGGACGGGCTCAAGCTGGGCGCTTCCGAGTACTACGCGACCAGCGACGAGTCGACGTTCGACGTCCTGAAGGGCAAGTTCGACATCATCCTCAACACCGTGTCGGCCAAGCTGCCGGTGGACGCCTACCTCGGCCTGCTGCGGGTCGGCGGCGCGATGGTGAACGTCGGCGCGCCGGGCGAGCCGCTGTCCTACAACGCGTTCTCGCTGCTGGGCGGCAACAAGGTGCTCGCCGGCTCGATGATCGGCGGCATCGCCGAAACCCAGGAGATGCTGGACTTCTGCGCGAAGCACGGCATCGGCGCGGAGATCGAGACGATCTCCGCCGACAAGGTCAACGAGGCCTACGAGCGCGTCGAGAACTCCGACGTCCGCTACCGGTTCGTCATCGACGCGTCGACCATCGGGGCCTGACGAGGAGCACGGCAACCGCGTCAGAACACCACGGTGCGGTTGCCGTGCACCAGCACCCGGTTCTCCAGGTGCCAGCGCAGGCCGCGCGCCAGCGTCACCTTCTCGATGTCGCGGCCCTTGCGGACCATGTCCTCGACCGAGTCGCCGTGGTCGACGCGGATGACGTCCTGCTCGATGATCGGGCCCGCGTCGAGGTCCGCCGTCACGTAGTGGCAGGTCGCGCCGACCAGCTTCACCCCGCGTGTGTGGGCCTGGTGGTACGGCTTCGCGCCGATGAACGACGGCAGGAAGCTGTGGTGGATGTTGATCGCCCGGCCGGCCCACTCGCGGCACAGGTCGGCCGGGAGGATCTGCATGAACCGGGCCAGCACCACCGCGTGCGGGTCGTGCTCGTCGACCAGCTTGCGGACCTGCTCGAACGCTTCCTCTTTCCCACCGGCCGGGAACGGCACGTGGTGGAACGGGATGCCGTGCGCGCGGGTGATGTCCGCGAGGGACTCGTGGTTGCCGATCACCGCCGCGATGTCGACGTCCAGCTCGCCGGACGCGACGCGGCCGAGCAGGTCGTACAGGCAGTGTCCGGCCTTCGACACCAGCACGACCGCGCGGCGCCGCTCGCCGGTGTCGCTGACCTGCCAGTTCGACTCCGCGGAGAGGTCCGCGGCCACCTCGGCGAACCGGGTGCGCAGCCCGTCGGCGTCGAACGGCAGCGAGTCGGCCCGGACGACCTGGCGGGTGAAGAACCAGCCGGTGTCGGGGTCGGTGTGGTAGGCCGCTTCGACGATCCAGCCGCCGTGCTCGGCGAGGAACCCGGAGATCCGGGCGATGATGCCGGTGCGGTCGGGGCAGCCGAAGGTGATGACGTAGCGGCGTTCGGGAGCGGTCACGACGGCATTCTCCCCCGCGCTGGTCAGCCGGCCGGGAGCCGGTCCCCGCTGCCGCACCCGGCCGAACCCGGCAGTGCGACGGCGCAAACCATTTCGCCGGTCCCCGGGGCGAACTCGGGGGACAGGCGCGCCGGCACGGGCCGGGCGAGGGCGGATTCGGCGTCGAGGCGGTGGATCGCCGTGGCGTGGGCCAGCCGGCCGGTCCATGGCGATCCCGGGTTTCGCACCAGGGCTTCGCGCAGGGCGAGGCGCTGCCCGTCCCACCACCCGAGCACGTCTTCCCACTCCGGTGGCGGCGCCGGTGTCAACGGCCGGTCCAGGACCAGGCCGACCGCGGCGCAGTGCACGGAAGCGATGTGCGTCACCAGGTCATGGACAGTCCACTTCGGACAGTTCGGCACCGGGGCCGCCGGGCCCGCCGTCAGCGCCGCCCGCTTCAGCGCGTCCGCGTGGACGTCGATCGCTTCGAGCATGCGCCGACCGTAGCCGTCTTCCCGCTTCGATGGCGAAGACCAGGCCGAGGCCGAGGCTGAACGACAGCAGCAGGCCCTTCCCCGGCTCGTCCGCGAAGGCGGCGCCGCCGGCCAGGCCGATCAGCACGCTGTACACCGCCCAGATCGCCGCGCCGGCCAGGTCGAGCGGGACGAACCGGCGCAGCGGGTAGCCGAGGCTGCCGTTGGCCAGGGCACTGGCCACGCGCCCGCCGGGCAGGTACCGCGCGGCGACGATCAGCAGGCCGCCGTTGCGCCGCACCTGGTCGCGGGCCCATTCGTAGCGCCGGTGCCCGTCGGCCCCGCGCTGCAGCCGCGCGATCGCCCGCGGCCCGGCGAGCCGGCCGACGGCGTACCCGAGGCAGTCGCCCGCCCACGCGCCCCCGGCCGCGACGGCGGCGAGCAGGGCGAGGTCCGCCGGGTTCGGCCCGAGCAGCACGGCGACGGTGACGACGGTCGTCTCGCTGGGCATGAACGGCAGCAGCGCGTCCAACCCGGAGACGGCGAAGACGAGCACCCACAGCCACGGCGAGCCGAGCGCGCCGCGCAGCAGCTCGGTGACGTGCCCCAGGAGTTCCACGGCTCAATGGTGATCACCGCAGGTCACTTCGGGGTGACGCAGCGGGGGTGGCCCGGTGAACGTTCAGGCGGGAGCGACCGCGGACCACGGGACCGACAGCTCGCCCGGCCGGATCCGGGGGTCCGGCACCGGCCAGCCGCGGGCGGCCAGCAGCCGGACCGTCTCCAGCCACCTCGACCGGACGCCGAACGCCTGGTGCGGCGCCGCCGTCGCCCAGCACGTGTCGAGCGCGGACAGGAAAGCGTGGATCCGCTCGCCCGGGACGTTCCGGTGGATCAGCGCCTTCGGCAGCCGCTCGGCCACCGTCGACGGCTTCTCCAGCCCCGCCAGCCGCATCGACAACGTCAGGGACACCGGGCCGGCGGACGACACCAGCACCCACGTCGACAGCCGGCCGATCTCGTCGCACGTGCCCTCGACCAGCAGGCCGCCCGGGGCCATCGAGTCCAGCACCAGCGCCCACGCGCCCGGGACCTCGTCCTCCGCGTACTGGCGCAGCACGTTGAACGCCCGCACCAGCACCGGCCGCGTCCCGGCCAGCTCGAAGCCGCCACGGCGAAAGTCCAAGGACGGCGGCGACGCGGCCGGTCGAGCAGAAGCCACCCGTGCGGGATCCAGCTCCAGACCGAGGACCCGGACGTCCGGCCGGACCCGGCGCAGCCACCGCGCCAGCTCGACCGTCGTCACCGGGGAAGCGCCGTACCCGAGGTCGACGACCAGCGGCGACTCCGCCGCGCGCAGCAGCCGGGTCGTCGCGGGGAAGTACGTGATCCACCGGTCGACCCGGCGGAGGCGGTTCGGGTTGGTCGTGCCGCGGGTCGGCGCGCCGACCGGACTCAGGCGACCTCGGCCAGCCACTTCGCGGTGAATTCGGCTTCGCGCTCCAGCAGCTTCGTGACCTGCTCGGCGATCACGCTCTCCAGCTTCCCGCCGAACAGCGGGATCCGGACCGTCACCTCGCCGCTGATCCGCAGCACCGTCCTGCCGTCGTTGGCCAGCAGCGCCGTCCGCGCGGCGATCTCGCCCGGGACGCCGCCGACCTCGACCGTCGCGTTGCCCTGCCGTCCGGTGCCGTCGTTGCTCACCCGCCAGGTCTGCGTGCGGGTCACCACCAGGTCGCCCTTGTGCAGGGTCCGCACCGCCGAGGGCAGCTTGTCCGCGCTGATCCCCTGCCGCAGCTCGTACCGCAGGTTCGTGCCGGACTCCTCGTACGACAGCAGTGCCGCGCCATGCCCGCCGAGCTGCTCGAGCCGCGCGCGCAAGGCGGCTTCGCCGGCGACCGCCGCGTACGTCGCGGGGACGTCGGCGGCGAACTCAGCGCGGTGCTCGATCCGGGATCCCATGAGCCGGACAGTACCGTCAGACGCGTGAACACCGCCCGTACTCCCGCCCTCCCGAAGCTCTCCGCGTACACGACGCTGCGCCTCGGCGGGCCCGCCCGCCGGTTCGTCAGCGCCGTGACCAGCGAAGACCTCGTCGCGGCGGTCCGCGAGGCCGACGCCGCGGGCGAACCGGTGCTGCTGCTCGGCGGCGGCTCCAACCTGGTGGTCGCGGACGCGGGGTTCGACGGCACGCTCGTCGAGGTCGCGAACACCGGCTGGCGGCGCGACGGGAACGTCGTGGACGTCGAAGCCGGCCAGAACTGGGACGCGTTCGTCGCCGGCCTGGTCGAAGCGGGCCTGGGCGGGCTCGAATGCCTCTCCGGCATTCCGGGCAGCGTCGGCGCGACGCCGATCCAGAACGTCGGCGCGTACGGCTGCGAAGTCGCCGAGTCGATCGTCTCGCTGGAGCTGTACGACCGGCGGACGCGCGAAGTGCGCACGCTCAAGGCCGACGACCTCGGCTTCGCCTACCGCACCAGCGTCCTGAAGGGCACCGACACCGGCGTCGTCCTCTCGGTCCGCTTCGAGATCCGCGAAGACGGCCTCTCCGCACCCATCCGCTACGCGGAGCTGGCGCGCACGCTCGGCGTCGAGATCGGCGCCCGCGTCCCGGCGGCCGAAGCGCGCGAAGCCGTGCTGAAGCTGCGTCGCGGCAAGGGCATGGTGCTCGACCCGGACGACCACGACACGTGGAGCGCGGGCTCGTTCTTCACCAACCCGATCGTCCCGTCGGCCGAGGCGGAGGCCGTGCTCCAGCGGATCGCGGAGGCCGTCGGGGCCGACGCGCCGCAGTACCCCGCCGAGGGCGGCGTCAAGCTGTCGGCGGCCTGGCTCATCGAGCGCGCGGGCTTCGCCAAGGGTTACCCCGGGCCGGGGAACCGCGTCTCGCTGTCGACGAAGCACACCCTCGCCCTCACCAACCGCGGCGACGCCACGACCGACGACCTGCTGGCGCTGGCCCGCGAGGTCCGCGACGGCGTTTTCGCCCGGTTCGGCGTCCGGCTGCACCCGGAACCGCTCTTGATCAACTGCGTCATTTGAGCCGATTCGGGCAACCTGGACGTGTATGAGACGTCTTTGTCGACAAAGACGTGCCACCTGATCGGATGGTCTTCACCTTTCGGGCGGTAACGTCAAGCGGGTCACCAGCGCTATGGGCGTGTGCCCCGCGGGTCGGCGGGGGAAAATCCAGGAGGTTTCGGTGATCGAACGGCGCACGGTCTTCAAGGCCGCTCTGGCGGCGGGGGCCGCCCTGGTCGCCGCGGCGTGTTCGAGCACGAACGACGGCACCGCGCTGCCCACCGGCGCGGCCGGTGCCGACGGCGGTGGCGCGCAGCCCGTGGCGAAGATCACGGCCGAGCCCGCCGTCAACGCCAAGGACGCCTCGGTCCTCAAGCCGGTCACCGTCAAGGTCGCCGACGGCAAGCTCACCGAGTGCAAGGTCACCGCCGACGGCGGCAAGGCCGTCAAGGGCGACACCTCGCCCGACGGGCTCACCTGGACCAGCTCCGAGCCGCTCGGCTACGGCAAGACCTACACCTACGCGGCCAAGGCCACCGGCAGCGACGGCAAGCCGGTCGAGCTCACCGGCACGTTCACCACGGTCAGCCCGGCCAAGCAGATCCGCGCCACGCTCAACCCGTCCGACAACCAGACGGTCGGGGTCGCGATGCCGATCAGCGTCAAGTTCGCGTCGCCGGTCAAGGACCGCGCGGCCGTCGAGAAGGCACTGACCGTGAAGACGGACAAGGAGATCGAAGGCGCCTGGGGCTGGCTGTCCGACAGCCAGGTCGACTACCGGCCGAAGGAGTACTGGCCGCAGAACATCACCGTGAGCGTCGAGGCGAAGCTCTACGGCGTCGAGCTCGGCGGCGGCGCGTACGGCAAGGCCGACGTCACGACGAAGTTCAAGATCGGCCGCAACCAGGTGGTCAAGGTCAACACCCCGGACCACCAGATGGTCGTCTACCGGGGCGGCGCGCAGTACAAGAGCTACCCGTGCGCGAACGGCCTGGACGCCGAGGTCGACCGCAACACCCCCAACGGCACCTACATGATCATGAGCAAGGAGCCGACGGCGGTCTTCGACAACGCCCGCTACGGCTACACGAACGTCAACAAGAAGTGGGCCTGCCGGTTCTCCAACCACGGCGAGTACATCCACGAGAACCAGGACAACGCGGCCAACATCGGGAAGAACAACAACTCCCACGGCTGCGTCAACCTCCTCGAGGCCGACGCCAAGGACTACTTCGACTCCGCGCTGGTCGGCGACCCGGTCGAGATCACCGGCTCGAAGCTCGGCCCGCCGATGGCCTCGGACGTCAAGGACTGGAACTACAGCTGGTCGGCCTGGAAGTCGCTGGGAGCGAAGTAAGCCGTGCGCACCGAAGTCGTCGGGCACGGCGGGGTCCGGCTCGGCCTGCGGGTCGAAGGGGACGGGAACAGCAGGCCGATCGTGTTCGTGCACGGCTGGGCGCAGTCCGCGGGCTGCTGGGCCGCCCAGCTCGCCGACCCCGCGCTGACCGAGCGGTTCCGGCTGGTCGCGATGGACCTGCGCGGCCACGGCGCCTCCGACGTCCCGGCGTCGGGCTACGACGACCCGGTGGCCTGGGCCGACGACCTCGCCGCGGTGCTCGACTTCGCCGGCCCGGGCGCGATCGTCGTCGCCTGGTCGTACGGCGGGCTCGTGCTCACCGACCACATCCGGGTGCACGGAACCGCACGGCTGCGGGGCGCCGTGCTCGTCGGCGCCATCACCGAGATCGGCCGCGACCGGCCGGGCGGGCGTGTCGGCCCGCTGATGCGCGAGCACATGCGCGCGATGCTTTCGGACGATCCGGACATCGCGGTCCCCGCCCTGACCGAGTTCAGCCGCGGGATGGTGACCCGGCCGGTGCCCGGCGCGCAGGCGCAAGCCCTCCTCGGCGCCTCCTTGAGCGTGCCGCCAGCGGTCCGTTCGGCGTTGTTCCGCCGGGACATCGGCAGCGAAGACGTGCTGGTCAGGCTGGACAAGCCCACCCTGGTCGCGCACGGGACGGCCGACCGCGTGATCGAGCCCTCGACGGCCGAGCACGCCCTCGGGAAGATTCCGGGCGCCGTCGGGCGTTGGTTCCTTGACGGGGGGCATGCGCCCTTCGCCGAGTCCGCGGACGAGTTCGACGCGGTACTGCGGCAGTTCGCCGAGGAATGCTGACGCAGGAGACGTGACCAGGTGACCAGCTCCATCCGGGGGTTCGATGCCGCCCCACGCCGGATCGCCGTGCTGTCCGTGCACACTTCGCCGCTGGAGCAGCCGGGCACCGGCGACGCCGGCGGCATGAACGTGTACATCAGCCAGACGGCGACCGAGATGGCCCGCCGCGGCGTCGAGGTCGAGGTCTTCACCCGCGCGACGGCGTCGGACCAGCCACCGGTGGCCGAGCTGGCGCCGGGCGTGACCGTCCGGCACGTCCAGGCCGGGCCGTTCGAGCCGCTGGGCCGCGACGAGCTGCCCGCCCAGCTGTGCGCGTTCACCTCCGGCGTCCTGCGCACCGAGGCGTTCCACGAGCCCGGGTACTACGACCTCATCCACTCGCACTACTGGCTGTCGGGCCAGGTCGGCTGGCTCGCCCGCGACCGCTGGTCGGTGCCGCTCGTGCACACCGCGCACACGCTGGCGAAGGTCAAGAACGCCGCGCTCGCCGAAGGCGACAAGCCGGAGCCGCGGCTGCGCGTGATCGGCGAGGAGCAGGTCGTCGCCGAGGCCGACCGGCTGGTCGCCAACACCGCCGTCGAGGCGCGGCAGCTCATCGACCTCTACGACGCCGAGCCGGACGCGGTGCACGCCGTGCCGCCGGGCGTCGACCTCGACCGCTTCACGCCGGGCTCGAAGGCGGCCGCGCGTGCTTCCCTCGGCCTGGCCGGCGACGACGTCGTGCTGGCGTTCGCCGGCCGGATCCAGCCGCTGAAGGCGCCGGACGTCCTGCTGCACGCCGCCGCGGCCCTGCTGCGCCGGCGCCCCGAGCTGGCCCCGCGGCTGGTCGTGCTGGTCGTCGGCGGGCCGTCGGGCACCGGGCTGGAGCAGCCGCAGGCGCTGCGCGAGCTGGCCGGTTCGCTCGGCATCGAGCGGCAGGTGCGGTTCCTGCCGCCGCAGCCGGGGGAAGCGCTCGCCCGCGTCTTCCGCGCCGCCGACGTCGTCGCCGTGCCGAGCTACAACGAGTCGTTCGGCCTGGTCGCGCTGGAGGCGCAGGCCTGCGGGACACCGGTGGTCGCCGCCGAGGTCGGCGGGCTGCCGGTGGCGGTGCCGCACGGCGTGTCCGGCCTGCTGGTGCCCGGCCACGGCGCCGAGGAGTGGGCGGACGCGCTCGCCGCCGTCGCCCTGCGCCCGGACCGGCGCGCCGAGCTGGGCGCGAACGCCGTCGTGCACGCGCGGCGGTTCTCCTGGCGCCGCACGACGGACGCGCTGCTGGACATCTATGCTCAGGCCACCAGCGCGTTCCGGCAGGCGCTGGAACTGCGCGCGGAGGTGGCGGTGTGAGCTTGGACCAGCTGATCCAGTCTACTTTGGACTCCGCGGAGCTCAAGTACGACAAACGCGGTCCCGGCAAGTACTTCGTCACGCTGCCCGGCACGAAGAAGCTGCAGACCAACGCGTGGCTCGTCGACGGCGACCACGCGTTTTCGGTGGAGGCGTTCGTCTGCCGCCGTCCCGATGAGTCCCATGAGGACGTTTACCGGTTCCTGTTGCAGCGCAACGCGAAGCTCTACGGCGTCCACTACACAGTGGACAGTCTCGGCGACATCTACCTGGTCGGCCGGTTCGGCAAGGAGACGATGTCCGCCGACGAGCTGGACAAGGTGCTCGGCCAGGTCCTCGAAGCCGCCGACGGCGACTTCAACACGCTGCTGGAGATCGGCTTCGCGACATCGATCAAGCGCGAATGGGACTGGCGCGTCTCCCGCGGCGAGTCACTGGCGAACCTGCAGGCGTTCAAGCACCTGGTGGCGCCCGAGAAGCCGCACGAGCCGGGCTTGACCGAGTCGTGACCCGGGCCGTGCAACGGCCCTGAACCGGACATCCGTCTCACCGCCAGTCGAACTGGAGGGAGACGCAGGATGCGGACTCGATGGAGAGCGGCGCTCGCGGGCGCGGCGGTGGTGTTCGCGGTGGCCGGGTGCTCGGCGGCGGGCAACGGGGCATCGTCCACGGCGGACAGTGCCGGTGGGGTGGCGAAGGTCCCCGCGGCGCCGCAGCAGGGGACCGGGGGCAAGGCCGAGTCGAAGGTCGCGGCGCCGCAGCCCGGGGCGACCGACCGGAAGCTTTCGCGCAGCGCCCGGTTGGAACTGACCGCCGTCAAGGTCGTCGACGTCGTCGCGCAGGCTCGGGGGATCGCGCAGGGGGCGGGTGGGTACACCGGGCAGGAGAGCACCGGTGACGACTCGGCGACGCTGTCGCTGGCGGTTCCGGCGGAGCGGCTGGATCCGGTGTTGGACCAGCTGTCGCATTTGGGTTCTTCGTTGGTCAAGCGGGAGCTGAACACGCAGGACGTGACCGAGCAGGTCGTCGACGTCGAGGCGCGGTTGACCACGCAGCGCAAGTCCGTCGAGCGGATTCGAGCGTTGCTTTCGCAGGCGACTTCGGTGTCGGACATCACGTCGATCGAGAGCGAGCTGACCAGCCGTGAGTCCGCTTTGGAGTCGTTGGAGCAGCAGCGGAACTCGCTCGCCGGGAGTGTCGCGATGGCGACCGTTTCGATGAGCATCCGGAGTGTTGCCGCTCCGGCTCCGCCGTCAGAGGACCGGAGTGGGTTTCTTGGCGGGCTGGCTGGGGGCTGGGATGCGTTCTTGACCTTTGGGGGTGGGTTGTTGACGGTGCTGGGGGCGATCGCGCCGTTCCTGCTGATCGTGGGACCGCTGGCGTGGGTCGGCTGGCGGCTGAACCGGCGCCGCCGGGTGGCGCGGCCGGAGCCGAGCGAGGGCTGAGCGGAACAGGCGGGACGGCTCGAGGGAGGGGGGAGTCGCGATCTCGAGCCGCCCCGCTGAAGTTCCCGCCGATCAGGACCCGGTGACGAGGGGGATGCCAACGGGGCCGGCGGGCCGCGGCTCGGCAGGGGGGAGACGAGCCGCGGTCGAAGCCCGAAACCGGCCGGGGAGTGCGTGGAATCCGGCCGCTCGGGACGTAAGCAAACCTGTCAGATCTCGACCTGTAATCACAAGACTACCCACTAGTCCGTTCGAGTGAACTTCAGTTGCCGCGATAACGGTGTGCAGTTTGACGCGCGGATTTTGCGCGTTGTTGGCGCTCGGACTTGTCGAAGGGTGAGGTGTTACTCCGTGGTAACACACTCTGTGTAGGACACGAGGTCACCAGTGAGCGCCGTGGTCCGTCATGGCAGGCTGGGACCCATGGCTGAACTCGGGACGTTGGTGCTGCTGCGGCACGGGCAGAGCACGTGGAACGCGGAAAACCTGTTCACCGGCTGGGTGGACGTGCCGCTGTCGGAGCAGGGCGAAGGCGAAGCCCGCCAGGGCGGGCAGCTGCTGGCCGACGCCGGGCTGCTGCCGGACGTCGTGCACACCTCGCTGCTGCGCCGCGCGATCTCCACCGCGAACATCGCGCTGGACGCCGCCGACCGGCACTGGATCCCGGTGAAGCGCGACTGGCGCCTCAACGAGCGCCACTACGGCGCGCTGCAGGGCAAGAACAAGAAGCAGACCCTCGACGAGTTCGGCGAGGAGCAGTTCATGCTCTGGCGCCGCTCGTACGACACCCCGCCGCCGGAGATCGACCCGAAGGACGAGTGGAGCCAGGCCGGCGACGCCCGCTACGCGAACCTCGGCGACAACGCGCCGTTGACCGAGTGCCTCAAGGACGTCGTCGCGCGGCTGCTGCCGTACTGGGAGTCCGAGATCGTGCCGGACCTGCGGGCGGGCAAGACCGTGCTCGTCGCCGCGCACGGGAACTCGCTGCGCGCGCTCGTCAAGCACCTCGACGGGATCTCCGACGCCGACATCGCCGGCCTCAACATCCCGACCGGCATCCCGCTGCGCTACGACCTGACGGCCGACCTGAAGCCGGTCAAGGCCGGTGGCGAGTACCTCGACCCCGAGGCCGCCAAGGAAGCCGCCGCCGCGGTCGCCAACCAGGGCCGCTGACTCACGACGCGGTGACCGGCCGGACGGCGGTGGCCTTCCAGCTCGCCCCTTCGCGGACGACGTCGAACTCGACCGTGAAGGGCTTGCCGGTGGTCTTGCCCGTCCCGTCGGTCACCTGCAGCGTCGTGAAGAACAGCACCACCGCCCGGCCGCCGGTCAGCGCGACGACGCCGGCCATCGGGTCCGGGCCCAGCGCCACCTTGGTGCCGCTCTTGCGGATCGCCTCGACGTAGCTCGCCTTCTTCGCGCGGTAGTCGCTCAGCAGCGGGTCGGCGATGACCGCTTCCGCCCGCGCGTACGAGCCGTCCGGGTCCGCGCTGTCGGTCGTGAAGAGGCCGCCCGCGATCGTGCGGGCCCCCGCCACCGCCGCATCGCGGCCGCCCGCGAGGCTGCCGTCGTCCGGCCGCGGCGCCGGCAACGGCTGCGCCGGGTTCACCGCGATGTCGGAGAGCCGCCACCGCCCGCTTTCCCGGACCGCGGCGAGCGCGACCGTCGCCAGCCCCTTCGTGGCGCCGCTGTCCTGCTCGAGCACGGCCAGTTCGCGGACCCGGTCGCCGGTGAACTCCAGCGCCGCCGCCTGCCGCACCCGCGTGACCAGGCGGACCGGCTGCGGGGTCTTCCGGATCGTGTCGAACAGCTTCGTGAGCTGGTCCTTCGCCGTCCCGGTGACGTTCGCCGCGACGGCCTGGTCGAACGCCGCCGGGTTCGCCGAGTCGTAGCTGAACACCGCCTCCACGGCCGTCTTCACCGCGTCGAGCGCGGTGGCCGTGCCGGGGCCGTTGACGAGCGCGAGGTTGCCGGTGAGCGGCGTGGCTGTGCCGGAGACCGCCGACGTGCACGCCGAGGTCGTCAGGACCAGCGCCAGCAGCGCTCGCCTCACAGGAGCCCGGCCTCGCGCGCCCGCGCCCCGGCCTGGAACCGGGACGACGCGCCGAGGACCTCCATCAGCTCCGCCACCCGCCGCCGGTAGGTGCGCAGGCCGACGCCGAGCGCGCGGGCCGCCGTCTCGTCCTTGCAGCCGGACGCCAGCTGCTCGAGGATCTCCCGCGCGCCCAGCTCGGTGAACCGGGCCTGGTAGGACTCGAGGTCGGTGCCGCCCGCCCAGGCCGCCTCGAACAGCGACTGGATGCCCTGGACCAGCTCCGGGCTGCTGACGACGGTGTAGCTGCGGACCCCGCCGACGTGGTCGCCCGCCACGATCGCGATCCGCCGGTCCAGCAGGATCGTCTCGTTGACCTCGCGCTCGGTGATCCGGATGCGCGCGCCGTGCGTGGCCATGAACCGCAGGTGCTCGGCCAGCGCCGGATCGAACAGGACGCCGGGCAGGTACATCTTGCGCACGGACGTCGTGCGCACGGCCTGCTCGCGGTCCGGCGCGCTCGGGTGCGCCACCGACCAGGTGTGCAGGTCGCGGGCCGCGCACGAAATCTCGGTCGCGGTCGCGAACAGGTGGGCCGTGCGCTCGAACAGCTCGGCTTCGCCGCGCACCACGACGACGTCACTGACTCTCTCCACGTATTCCAGTTTGGCAGCTAAATGCCAAACCCGGCGGCTTCCGGGCCAGGTCGGAAGGCTGGAGCCATGACCACGAACACCACCCTCCCCGCCGCCGCGGCGGGCACCTGGCAGCTCGGCTCCTTCGAAGTGAACCGGCTCGGCTTCGGCGCGATGCGCCTGATGTCCACTTCGGACGGTGGCATCCGCGCCCGCGAGACGTCGATCGCCGTACTGCGCCGGGCCGTCGAACTCGGCGTCAACCACATCGACACCGCCGCGTTCTACTTCGCCGGCCCGCGCTCGGCGAACGAGCTGATCAACACCGCGCTGGCCCCCTACGACGACCTGACGATCACCACCAAGGTCGGCCCCGGCCGCGACTACGAGGGCAACTTCTACACCGCCCGGCCGGAGCAGCTGCGCGCCCAGGTCGAGCAGAACCTGCGCGAGCTGGGCCTCGACCACCTCGACGTCGTCAACTACCGGATCGGCCAGGCCCTCGACCGCGGCGAGGGCTCGCTCGCCGACGGCTTCGGCGCCCTCGCCGAGCTGCGGGAGGAGGGCCTGATCCGCGAGCTGGGCATCTCCAACATCGGGCCGGAGCACCTCACCGAGGCCCTCGCGATCGCGCCGGTCGTCTGCGTGCAGAACCAGTACGGCCTCACCGCGCGCCGCGAGGACGACGAGATCGTCCGGATGTGCGCCGAACGCGGCATCGCCTTCGTGCCGTTCTTCGCCGTCGCCAGCGGGCAGGGCGAGGACGCGCGCGTCGCCGAAGTCGCGCGCCGGCACGACGCCACCCCGGCGCAGGTGCGGCTCGCGTGGACCCTCCACCAAGGACCGCACGTGCTCGCCATCCCGGGCACCGGCGACGTCGCGCACCTCGAGCAGAACGTCGCCGCGGCCGCCCTGCGGCTGACCGACGACGACCTGAAGACCCTCGACACCGCCGGGTGATTCACCCGGAATGTCTCGCCGCGGAATCGATCGGGTGAACGCCGGCTGAAGCACCGGCGAACATGTCCTCGCCAGGTGTCGCGGTGCTCACGACAAGGCGGACAACGCTAGGCCGAAGGGCCACTTCTCAGCTTACGATCGGCCTGTGACCACGCCTGTTTCCCTCGCACTGGCCATCGGGGCACTGGTGGCCGGTGCGGTGGTCGGCTACCTCCTCGCGCGGGCTCGAACCCGCCGCGAAGAGGCCCGGCCGCCGGGCCCGACCGTCGCGGAGCTCCTCGAACGGCTGGTCCGCTCCTCGAACAACGGCGTCGTCGTCCTCAACAAGTTCGGCGACATGCTGCTGCACAACCCGCGCGCGTACGAGCTGGGCCTGGTGAAGGTCAACCAGGCCGACCCGCGCGCCCGCAAGGCCGCCGAACAGGTCGTCGAAACCGACGAACCCGTGGAAATCGATCTCTCGCCGCTCGAAGCGCGCGGCCGCCAGCCGGAGGCGGTGCTCGGCCAGGTCCGGCCGCTCGGCGACGGCTTCACCGTCGTCGAGGCCGTCGACCACTCCGAGGCCATCCGGCTGGAGGCCGTGCGCCGCGACTTCGTCGCCAACGTCAGCCACGAACTGAAGACCCCGGTCGGCGCGATCGCGCTGCTCACCGAGGCCGTGCTCGACGCCGCCGAGGACGTCGAAGAGGTCCGCCGCTTCGGCGGCAAGATCCTCCGCGAGTCCACGCGCCTGGGCCAGCTCGTCACCGAGCTGATCGCGCTGTCCCGCCTGCAGGGCGCCGAGCGGCTGCCGGACCTCAACGTCGTCGAGGTCGACGCCGTCGTCCGCGAGGCGCTCGGCCGGACCACGCTCTCGGCCGAGTCGGCCGACATCCGGATCACCACCGACACTCCCAGCGGCCTGCTCATCGAGGGCGACCGGACGCTGCTGGTCACCGCGCTGTCGAACCTGCTGGAGAACGCCGTCGCGTACTCGCCGGCCGGCAGCCCGGTGTCGATCTCCCGGCGGCTCGCCGACGGGATGGTCGAGATCGCCGTCACCGACCGCGGGATCGGCATCGCCGAGGAGGAGCAGCAGCGCGTGTTCGAGCGCTTCTACCGCGCCGACAAGGCCCGCTCGCGCGCCACCGGCGGCACCGGGCTCGGCCTGGCGATCGTCAAGCACGTCGCGGCCAACCACGGCGGCTCGGTCGGGCTGTGGAGCCGGCCGGGCACCGGCTCGACGTTCACCCTGCGCATCCCCGCGCACGTCCGCCCCGAACCGGCCCCCGAGCCGGCGCGGGCGGCCAAGACCTCGCCGGCACCGCGGCAGGAGAAGACCCCCGAGCGCACCCCGAGGCTCGTGGTTACCGGGCAGGACAGCCCAGATCATGGAGGAAACCTGTGACCAGGGTTCTCATCGTCGAGGACGAGGAGTCGTTCGCCGACCCCCTCGCCTTCCTGCTGCGCAAGGAAGGGTTCACCGCGGCCGTCGCCGGGACGGGCCAGGCCGCGCTGGAGGAGTTCGACCGCAACGGCGCCGACATCGTGCTGCTCGACCTGATGCTGCCCGGGATGAGCGGCACCGACGTCTGCAAGCAGCTGCGCCAGCGCTCGGCCGTGCCGGTGATCATGGTGACGGCGCGCGACAGCGAGATCGACAAAGTCGTCGGCCTCGAGCTGGGCGCGGACGACTACGTGACGAAGCCGTACTCCGCGCGTGAGCTGATCGCGCGGGTCCGGGCGGTGCTGCGCCGGGGCGGCGAGCCGGGCACGGACGGCGAGCTGGCCCCGCTGGTGCTGTCGGCGGGCCCGGTCCGGATGGACGTCGAGCGGCACGTCGTGACGGTGGACGGCGCCGAGGTGTCGCTGCCGCTCAAGGAGTTCGACCTGCTGGAGTACCTGCTGCGCAACGTCGGCCGGGTGCTGACCCGCGGTCAGCTGATCGACCGGGTGTGGGGCGCGGACTACGTCGGCGACACGAAGACGCTCGACGTCCACGTGAAGCGGCTCCGCTCGAAGATCGAACCGGACCCGGGCTCGCCGCGGCACCTGGTGACGGTCCGCGGCCTGGGCTACAAGTTCGAGACGTAAGTCCTCTTTGGGCGATACCGCTCCCGGCGTGGAGGCGCGCCGGGGCGGTACCGCACCGAGTGTTTTCGGTTACAAGTTCGAGACCTGGCGCTGGGGCCGGTACCCTGGACTCCCGTGCGCCTAGGGGTACTCGACGTCGGTTCCAACACCGTCCACCTGCTCGTGGTCGACGCCCACCGTGGCGCCCACCCGACGCCGATGCATTCCGAGAAGTCCGTGCTGCGGCTGGCCGAGCAGCTCACCCCGGCAGGCGAACTCAGCAAGGCCGGCGCCGACGACCTCGTCACCGCGGTCGAATCCGCGAAGGACGCCGCCGCGCGGCTCGGCTGCGAAGAGGTGATGGCGTTCGCCACCTCCGCCGTCCGCGAAGCGAAGAACTCCGCCAAGGTGCTGGCCCGCGTCGCCGACAAGACCGGCGTCGACCTGCAGGTCCTCTCCGGCACCGACGAAGCCCGGCTCACGTTCCTCGCCGTCCGGCGGTGGTACGGCTGGTCCGCCGGCCAGCTGCTGGTGCTCGACATCGGCGGCGGCTCGCTGGAGATCGCGATGGGCCGCGACGAAGAACCCGTCCTGGCCGAATCGCTGCCGCTGGGCGCCGGCCGCACCACGCGCACCCGCTTCAAGCACGACCCGCCGACGCGCTCCGAGCTCGTCGCGACTTCGGCGTGGCTGGACGACCAGCTCACGGACCTCACCCGCAAGGTCACCAAATGGGGTGAACCCGACCGCGTCGTCGCCACGTCGAAGACGTTCCGGTCGCTCGCCCGGCTGACCGGCGCCGCCCCCTCGGCCGCGGGCCCGCGCGTGCGACGTACGCTCACGGACACCGCGTTGCGCCAGCTCCTGGCCTTCATCTCGCGGATGACGTCGGCCGATCTGGCCCAGCTCGAGGGCGTCAGCCCGAGCCGGTCGCACCAGCTGGTCGCGGGCGCGCTCGTCGCGCAGGCCACGATGCGGGCGCTCGGTTTGGCCGAACTCGAGATCTGCCCGTGGGCTCTGCGAGAGGGTGTCATCCTGCGGCGGCTGGACCATTCGAACGGCGCGGATGAGACTGGAGCCGCCCTCGTGGGGCGCTTCGGCGCACAGGAGGACCGGTGAAAGCACGCGGCTGGACTTCCCGGACGGAAAACGGGCACGGTGGAGAGGTGACGGACATGCAGAGGTCGGCGTACAGCGCGCGCGACGCCGCCGGCGTGCCGTCAGGTACCGCTTCGCCGAGTGCCGAGAACCCAGAGCGCGCAGGGGACGACCAGGTATGACGGACCAGACCGGAGGCGACCAGCCGCAGAAGACCGTGGCCGAGCTGCTCGCCCAGCACGGTGCCCAGGTCGACGGCGGTCGCCGTCGCCGACGGCGTGCGGCCGATGACGACGACGAGCCCGCCACCCCGGAGACCCCGGGCGCGACCGGCTCGCACCGCCGTCCCGGCGTGAGCGACACCGGCCCGCAGGCGATCATCGACCGCGTCGCCTCGGAGGGCACGCCGCCCCCGCCGAACCGGCCCACCGGGCGCCGGCGCGCCGAACCGCCCTCCCCGCCGCCGCCCGCGCCCCGCGCGGTCCCGCAGGACTCGCAGCCGCTGCCGCGGCCGGTCCCGCCCCCGCCGGCCCGGCCCGCCCCCGGCGGCGCCGAGTCCGGCCAGTACGCGCGCCCGCCGCAGCAGGAGCCGACCCAGTTCACCCGGCCGCCGCAGGAGTCCGGGCAGTTCTCGCGCCCGCAGGAGTCGGCGCAGCTGCCCGTGCCGCCGCGCGCGCCGCGGCGGCAGCCGCCGCCCCCGCAGCCGTCGCAGCAGCTGCCCGTCCCGCCCCCGCAGCCGTCCCAGCAGCTGCCGACGCCACCGGCGGCCGAGGAGACCCGCGCCGTCCCGCCGGTCCGGCGCCGTCCCGCGCCGCCCTCGCAGCAGCTGCCGGTCCCGCCGCCGCAGCCGTCGCAGCAGCTCCCGACCCCGCCGCCCAGCGGGCCGCTGTCGGCCCGGCTCGACGGCCTCAACGGCACGCCGGACGCCGACATCGACGTCCCGCCGCCGCCCCCGATGGCCAGCGGGAAGTTCGCGACGCCGCCGGCCGCGCCCGGGCGCCCGCGCCGCGGTCCGGCCCGCCGCCCGCAGCCGCAGCAGGAGGCCTACACCGAGCAGTTCGACGCGGTCGCGCACGAGCAGCCGCCGCCCCCGGCCCCGCCGGCGAAGCCGGACGAGCCGGCGACGCCCGGTGGCCTCGCGAACTGGCGCAAGCGCCGGCAGAAGGAGCAGCTGGAGGACACCGAGATCGGCGTCATGCCGGTGGTGCCCAGCGAGACCCCGGACGACGGCTACCCCGAGGACGACTTCGAGCCCGACGGCTTCGCGCCGGAGAGCAGCGGCTACCAGGCCGCCTACGACGCGGGGCCGCCCACCGGCGCGTACCCGCCGCCGATGCCGTTCGCGCCCGGCGACCGCGCGTCGCGGGCCCCGATCCCGGACGACCTGGCGCCGTACGAACGCGAGTTCGCCGACGGCTACCCGGACGGCGGCCCGGACTTCGAGCAGGACGACTACGGCTACGAGCAGGCCGACGGCTACGAGGACGACGAGTACGACGACGTGCCCGAGCCGGTCGCGGAGCCGGAGCCCGTGGCCTCGCCGGGCAAGGCGTGGCTGGCGCTGGCCGGCCAGCTGGCGCTGGGTGTCGTCGGCGGCGCGGCCGTGTGGCTGGGCTTCAACTGGCTGTGGGTGAACATCCCCGCGGCCGCTCTGGTGGCGGCGTTGCTGGTGGTCGTCGCGCTGGTCTGGATCGTGCGGAAGATCCGCCGCGCCGAGGACCTGCAGACGACGGTGCTGGCGGTGCTGGTCGGCCTGGTCGTGACGGTGTCGCCGGCGGCGTTGCTGCTCGTCGGCCGCTGACGCGCGGGGAACGCGGTGAGATCCGCGTCCCCTTCCTGCTCCCCACCCTCGGTGACGAGGCAGGATGGCGCGCGTGACAGACGAGCAGCCGGTCCCCGTCGGGCTCAGCACGGCGTCCGTGTGGCCCCTCAAGGCCGGGACGGCCTTCGAGCTCGCCGCCGAACTCGGGTACGACGGCGTCGAGGTCATGGTGTGGGCCGACGCGGTCAGCCAGGACGTCAGCGCCCTGCGCCGGTGGTCGCGCCGGACCGGGGTGCCCGTGCTGTCGATCCACTCGCCGTCGCTGCTGATCACGCAGCGGATCTGGTCGCCCGACCCGGTCGTGCGGCTGCGGATGTCGGTCGAGGCGGCGCAGGAGCTCGGCGCGCGGACCGTCGTCGTGCACCCGCCGTTCCGGTGGCAGCGGCGCTACGGCGACGCCTTCGGTGATCTCGTCGACGAGCTGGAAGAGTCCAGCGGGATCGAAATCGCCGTCGAGAACATGTTCAAGGTGCGCCCGCCGGGCGGTTCGAAGAATTCGCGCGTCTCCGCGTTCCGGCCGTCGATCGACCCGACGGACGTCGGTTTCCGGCACTACACGCTGGACCTGTCCCACACAGCGGCAGCCCGGATGGACGCCCTCGCGCTGGCGCAGCGGATGGGAGAAGGCCTCTCGCACGTCCATCTGGCGGACGGCACCGGCGTCCCGAAGGACGAACACCTGGTGCCCGGCCGCGGTGGCCAGCCCTGCGCCGAACTGCTGGAAAAGCTGGTCAGCAGCGGTTTCGGCGGCCAGATCGTGCTGGAGATCAACACCCGGCACGCCGTCACCGGCGCCCAGCGGGTCCGTGATCTGGCGGAGGCATTGCTGTTCGCGCGATTCCACCTCGGGCAGTAATTGCGCGGACACGACTACTCCCGGGTCCATTTACCCGGGTCGAACACGTAAAGTTCGGACTGTGAACCCGTCGCGCTCGCTGCTCGTCACCTGCCCGGATTTACCCATTGGCACGGCGCGTTCGTGAGCGGAACGGACGGCACCGCCGGGTCCTTCGACACGGCGAGTGCGGCGCGGTCGCTGGGGGACGGCACCTTCACCGCGGTGCTGCGTGCGGAATGGGCCATCGGCTCGCACCCGCACGGGGGTTTCCTGCTGGCCCTGCTGGCCCGCGCGGCGATCTCCGCGTTGCACGAGCGGGGTGAGCCGCACGCGGAGCCGCTGGTGGTCAGCGCGGAGTTCCTGCACGCGCCCGCGCTCGGCCCGGTGCTGTTGCGCACGGACGTCCGCAAGGTCGGCCGCCGCGCGACGGTCGTCGAGGTGCGGTTGGAGCAGCGCGGCCGCAGCTGCGTCGAGGCGCGCGTGACGACCGGCCGGCTGCCGATGCGCCGCCCGGAGTGGACGGACGTGCCGTCGATGCCCGCCGAGCCTTCTCCGGGAGCTTTGGCCATGGCCGAGAGCACCGAGGGGCCGTTCAACCTGGCCAAGGGGTGCGAGGTCCGCCTGGACCCGGCGACGGCGGGGTACCTGGCCGGGCGCACGGGCGAGCCACCGCGGATGAGGTTGTGGGTGCGGCCCCGGCACGGGCTGGTGGATCCGTACTTCACGCTGCTGGCGTCCGACGTGAACCCGCCGGTGGTGATGAACCTGGGCCGCATCGGCTGGGCCCCGACGGTCCAGCTGACGGCGCTGCTGCGCACCCGGCCGGCCCCGGGGTGGTTGCGGGTGGTGGTGGAGTCGAGGTCGGTGCACGAGTCGTGGTTCGACTCGGACGCGACGGTGGTGGACTCCCAGGGACGGCTGGTGTGCCAGGCCCGGCAGTTGGGGCTCGCCCCGGCACCGGGCGCCTGAGGCGCGTTTGGCACGCTTTACGCCATGACGGTCATCGCGGTGCTGGGTGCGGGAAAGATCGGCGAGGCGTTGCTCTCGGGGCTGCTGCACGGCGGTCACGAGCCTGGCGACCTCCTGTTCACCGAGCGGTACCCGGCGCGCGTCGAAGAGCTCACCGCGCGCTACGGCATCCGCGGCGTCGAGGTCCAGGACGCCGCCAAGCGGGCCGATGTCCTCGTCGTCGCCGTGAAGCCGCAGGACATCGAGCCCGTGCTCGACGAACTCGCGCCGCTGCTCGGGCCGAACTCGCTCGTCGTCTCGCTGTGCGCCGGCCTGCCCACCTCGCTCTACGAGCGGCGGCTGGCCGAGGGCGTCCCCGTCGTGCGGGTCATGCCGAACACCCCGATGCTCGTCAACGAGGCCATGAGCGCCATCTCCGCCGGGCGGCACGCCACCGCCGAGCACCTCGCCGTCGTGCGCGATCTGCTGTCGCACGTCGGCAAGGTCGTCGAGGTGCCCGAGGCGCAGCAGGACGCCGTCACGGCCCTCTCCGGCTCCGGGCCGGCGTACTTCTTCTACCTGGTCGAGGCCATGATCGACGCCGGCATCCTGCTCGGACTGCCGCGCGCGCTCGCCGGGCAGCTGATCATCCAGTCGGCCGTCGGGGCGGCGAAGATGCTCGCCGAGTCCGAAGAGCACCCCGTGCTGCTGCGCGAGGCCGTGACGTCACCCGCCGGGACGACCATCAACGCCATCCGCGAGCTGGAGAAGCACGGCGTCCGCGCGGCCATGCTGGCCGCCATCGAGGCCGCGAAGGACCGGTCGGTCGAGCTGGGCAAGGCTCACGAAGGCTGACGCGGCCGCCAGTCCGCCGCCCACGCGTCGAGCTGGACGAGGGTCTCGAACAACGACCGGCCCTGGTCGGTGAGGGTGTAGCCCTCGGCGTGGCCGACCAGGTCCGCCTCGCCGAGTTCGCGTAGCCGCGTGGCCAGGACGCTGGACGACACCCCGTCGCAGCGCTGCTGGAGCGCGCGGAACGTCAACGACTCGTCGTCGCGCAGTTCCCAGAGGATCCGCAGCGTCCACCGCCTGCCGAGCAGGTCGAGCAGCGCCATGACCGGGCGGCCCGTCGTCGAACCGCGGACCGGGTGACCGGGTAGAGGCGTCGTCATTGCTTTCCTTTCCGAAGCGTCGATGTTAGCGTGCCGGGTATGCCTCTGAAATCGAAGCAACCGCGGATCGCGCCCCTCGAGCCGCCGTTCGACGCCGGGACGGCCGAAGCGCTCGACCGGCTCGGGCCGCCGATCGCGCTCTTCCGCGTCTGGGCCCGGCGGCCGGAGCTGGCCAGCGGTGTCGCGAGCTGGGGGCGGTACTACTTCTCGCGGCAGTCGGCACTGACCGTCCGGCAGCGTGAACTGGTCATCGACCGCACGACCGCGCTGTGCGGCGCCGGCTACGAGTGGGGCGTGCACATCGCGACCTTCGCCGAGAAGGCCGGTCTCGACGCCGCGCAGGTTCGCTCGCTCGCCGGCGGCGATCCGGCCGACGAGTGCTGGGACGCGGCCGACCGCGCGGTGCTGAAAGCCGTCGACGAACTCCACGCCACCTACGACCTCGCGGACGGCACCTGGGCGGACCTCGAGCACGCCGTCGGTCAGGACGGCGTCCTCGACCTGCTGCTCGTCTGCGGGTGGTACCACGCCGTCTCGTTCACCGTCCGGGCCCTGCGGCTGCCTCTCGAACCGGGTACCGCGCGCCCGGATTCGCCGTAATGGGCGATTCCGGCGGTCTTGCACGCGCGGGTGGCCGTGCGTTAGCGCAGGTAGGAGCCCATCTCGGTGACAGGCGTCGCATTAGTCCCACCAGTCCCGCTACTCTCGATAGAGCACGTGCGTGTCGATACCACAGGTGGGGAAGCCTCGTGGCGCGACACGTGTCGAAGGACGCGGTAAACATGTCGCCGAACAAGAAGGAGGATCTGCCGGCTGTCGGGCAGGTCCAGTTCCTGACGGTCGCCGAGGTGGCCACGCTGATGCGGGTCTCCAAGATGACCGTCTACCGTCTCGTGCACTCGGGTGAGCTGCCCGCCGTCAGGGTCGGGAAGTCCTTCCGGGTGCCGGAAAAAGCAGTGCACGAGTACCTCCAGGGCGCGTACTACGACGTGGGCTGATCCACGCCCCGGCCAGCGGCACGCCGTGTTACGACGTGCCCGCTGACCGGCCCGCCCCGGGTGACGGGTAACCTGGAAAACCGCTCGTGCCTGTGCGCTCCACCCGTTGGACGCTGCGCCGGGCAGCGTGACCGACGACGACCTAAGGAGCGCCCATGGGCTCTGTGATCAAGAAGCGCCGCAAGCGCATGTCGAAGAAGAAGCACCGCAAGCTGCTGCGCCGCACGCGAGTGCAGCGTCGTAAGGCCGGCAAGTAAGTCCCTGCCGTGCATAGCCGTGGCCCGTCCAGTCTCTGGGCGGGCCACGTCCATGTGGTGGGCCGGTTCCCCCCGTTCGAGTGAGGCCTTCGTCGCTTTCCGGGGGAATGGCGGTTAATAGCACGTAAGACACCCCGGAGCTACCACTGAAGAGCGGTAACATCTCAAGGGCGTCCGCGCGATGCTTCCAGTGAGTGCAGGCCCGCGCACTTCGGGTGATCGTCCACCCCCACCACGCCCTACGCCGCAGGGAGTCGCATGCCGTCGAACATCGTGCTCGTCACCGGGGTCGCCGGGGAGCTGGGCGGGAAACTGCTCGCCCGGCTGGGCAACAACCCCGACTTCGAGCGGGTCATCGGTGTCGACACGGTGGCGCCGGACAAGACGGTGCTGCAGCGCATGGGCCACGCCGAGTTCGTCCGCGCGGACATCCGGAACCCGCTGATCGCCAAGGTGATCAGCACGGCCGAAGTGGACACCGTGGTGCACGCGTCCTGCACCGCGCACCCCGCCGGGCCGGGGCGCCGCACCGCGATCAAGGAAGTCAACGTCATCGGCACCATGCGGCTGCTGGCCGCGTGCCAGCGCTCGCCGCTGGTCAAGAAGCTGGTGGTCAAGTCGACGGCGGCGGTCTACGGGGCCAGCGCCCGGTCGCAGGCGGTGTTCACCGAGGACTCCGAGCTGATCCCGACGTCGTCCAGCGGGTACGCGAAGGACGCCGTCGAGATGGAGGGATACGTGCGCGGCCTGGTGCGGCGCCGACCCGACATCACCACGACGCTGTTCCGCTTCGCCAACATCATCGGTCCCGAGACCGACACCGTCCTTTCGCGATACTTCGCACTGCCGGTGGTGCCGACCGTTTTCGGTTTCGACGCCCGGATCCAGCTGCTGCACTCTTCGGACGCGCTGGCCGTGCTGGAACGCGCGACCCTCGAAGACAAACCCGGCGTCTTTAACGTCGGTTCGGAGGGGGTACTCACCCTCTCGCAGGCGATCCGGCGAGCGGGCCGGGTCGAGCTGCCGATGCCGCGGAGCGTGGTGCCGTCGGTCGGCAAGGTCCTGCGCGGCGCCCGCGTCGTGGACTTTTCCGCCGACCAGGTCCGGCTGCTGAACTTCGGCCGGGTCGTCGACATCACCAAGCTGAAGGACGAGTTCGGCTACACCCCGCGGTGGACGACGCGTGAGACGTTCGACGACTACATCGCCGGACGCGGCTTGAGGCCGGTGCTCGACGGCTCCAAGCTGGCGGGTCTGGCCGGCAAGGTGCTCGTCGCCGCGGCGACGGGCCAGAGCCGATGACCAAACCGCACGACTTGGACGACTTCGAAAGCGAGGCGGAGACGGTGGGCGGTGCCGAGGCGCAGGTCATCCCGCTGCACGGGCCGGGCCGGGAGAAGCCGGAAACCCAGCCGGGCGGCCGCCGGGACGAAACCGCGCGGGTGGACGCGCCGGTCGTCGCCTTCCCCGGTGCCGGGAAGGAGACTCCGGAGGAGCCGCTTTCGGCCGCCGCGCGGTCGGCGCTCGGCTTCCTCCGCGACCGGCTGACCGGCGACTACACGGTCGACGAGTTCGGCTTCGACGCCGAGCTGACCGACGCGGTGTTCCTGCCGCCGCTGCGCGCGCTGTACAAGAAGTGGTTCCGCGTCGACACGTTCGGCGTCGAGAACCTGCCCCTCGAAGGCGGCGCGCTCCTGGTGTCCAACCACTCCGGCACGATCCCGCTCGACTCGCTGATGACGGCGGTCGCCGTCCACGACGAAACGGGCGGCCGGCACCTGCGCGGCCTCGGCGCGGACCTGGTGTTCCAGGTGCCGCTGGTGGGGTCGTTCGCCCGCAAGTCCGGCCAGACGCTGGCCTGCAACGCCGACGCCGAACGCCTGCTGCGCGGCGGCGAGCTGGTCGGCGTGTGGCCCGAGGGGTTCAAGGGGATCGGGAAGCCGTTCTCGTCCCGGTACAAGCTGCAGCGCTTCGGCCGCGGCGGGTTCGTGCAGGCGGCCCTGCGCGCGGGCGTCCCGATCATCCCGGTGTCGGTGATCGGCGCGGAGGAGATCTACCCGAAACTGGGCGACATCAAGGTCCTGGCGCGGATGCTCGGGCTGCCGTACTTCCCGGTGACGCCGTTCTTCCCGATGCTCGGCCTGCTGGGCGCGATCCCGCTGCCGACGAAGTGGAGCATCGAGTTCGGGGCGCCGATCGCGACGGATTCCTACGGCCCGGAGGCGGTCGAGGACCCGATGCTGGTGTTCCAGCTGACCGACCAGGTGCGGGAGTCGATCCAGCAGACGCTGTACCAGCGGCTTTCGCAGCGGAAGTCGGTCTTCCGCGGCTGACGGCGGACGCCTCAGCGGCGGCGGTACGCCATGCCCGCCGCCACCGCACCCGCCAGTGCCCCGGCGCCCAGGACCGACGGCACGCCGATCTTCGCCGCCTTCCGGCCCGTGCGGAAGTCGCGGATCTCCCAGCCGCGCGCCCTCGCGACGTCGCGCAGGCCGCCGTCCGGGTTGACCGCCACCGCCGTGCCCACCGCCGACAGCATGGGGATGTCGTTGGCCGAGTCCGAATACGCCGTGCAGCGCTTGAGGTTCAGCCCCTCGCGGGACGCCAGCGCCCGGACCGCGTGGGCCTTCGCCCGGCCGTGCAGCAGGTCGCCCACCAGGCGGCCCGTGTACACACCGTCGCGGGTTTCGGCCACCGTGCCCAGCGCGCCCGTCAGGCCCAGCCGGCGCGAGATGATCGCCGCCAGCTCGATCGGGGTCGCCGTCACCAGCCACACGCGCTGGCCCGCGTCCAGGTGCATCTGGGCCAGCGCCCGCGTGCCGGACCAGATCTTGTCCGCCATCAGCTCGTCGTAGATCTCTTCGCTGATCGACGTCAGCTCGGCCACCGTGCGTCCGGCCACAAAGGACAGTGCGCGCTCGCGGTGGGTCTTGATGTCTTCCTTGTTCTCGCGGCCGCCGAGGCGGAACTTGATCTGGCCCCAGACGAATCCGGCCAGGTCCGACGACGTGAAGAACTTGCGCGCCGCGAGCCCGCGGGCGAAGTAGAAGATCGACGCGCCCATCATCATCGTGTTGTCGACGTCGAAGAACGCGGCCGCCGTCAGGTCCGGTGGGGCGGGCGGCGCGGGGGGCTCGGAAAGGGCGTGGGCGGCCTCGGCCGACGCCTCGCCCGCGAGCGTGGCGAGCCGTTCCAGCTCCTGACTCTTATCCCTGCCACGCCAAGCTGACACGCACACCGCCTCCACGTCTGCCCACGTCCGGCCACGTCCCGGGTCCCTTCGCACAGCGTAGCGAGCCGCCCACCGCGCCGTCGCAGGTGTGGCCCGGACCTCAGCCGATCACGATCGGCGGCAGACCCGGCAGCAGCGGCGGGATCGAAACCAGCGGCGGCGGCTGCGTGGTCGAGGTCACCGGCAGTCGCGGCGTGGTCGTCGGCACCTGGCCGTACACCGGCGGCGGGGTGACCCCGCCGGTCGGCGCGGGCAGGCCCGGCGTCGACGCCGCGTTCGACGGCGGCAGCTGCGTGCCCGTCGGGACCGGGGCGGTGCTCTCGGTCGACGACTGCGGCGCCGCGGACGTCGGCTCGCCGCCGGACGACGGCACCGGCCGCTGCGTGCACTCGCCGGTCGCCGGGATCAGGCCGAGGTCGTCGGACGTCCCGGTGGTGATCTGGTAGCAGTTCATCCGCGCCGCCAGCCCGCTCGTGCGCTCCTGGACCTTGCCGAGCAGGTTGCGGACGTCGTCGAACACCGGGGCCGAGGCGGCCGGGAGCGCCGCGAGCCGCGCCGCCTGGTTGCGGGCCCACAGCCGGACGTCGGACAGCGCCTGCGCGCCGCCGCCGTCGCTGGTCGCCACGGTCGCCATCTGGGCGACGCCGGCCTTGAGGTCGGCCGCGAAGTCGTCGTAGGCCGTCCGGTAGTCGGCTTCGCTCGCGCCTTCCGAAGCCAGCTCGCCCATCTCGGTGACGCGGTTGGTCGCGAACTCCAGGTGCTTGCGGGCCTTGGCCTCGTCGCCGAAGGTCAGGCCCAGCGCCGTCGACTCCCCGGCGCGCTTGACGCCGTAGAGCGGGTCGCCCGGAAGCGCGTTGCGGGACAGGATCAGCGTCAACCCGGAGAGGACGAGGAAGAGGAAGAGCGCGGCGGCCACCAGGTCGGCGGTCCGCGGCCGCCACCTCCGACGCGGGGTGACCGCCGCCGACTCCAGGCGGCCCGCGATCTCCGCGCGGATCCGCTGCCGGGTCTCCAGGTCCGGCGCCCCGGCCGCGCCGAGCTCGCGCAGGGCGCCGACGAGAGCCAGCTCGTCGGCGAACTCGCCGTCCCGGCGTACCGGGGACGGCTCCAGGGCACGCGCGAACCGGTCGATCTCGGCTCGCTCACGCGCAAACCTCACTGCGCTGCTCCATCTCGGGCCACAACCGGTCCTGACACCGGTCTGGCAGGAGTAACGATTAAGAAGCCGTCAGGGTTACCGGTTTCGGTCGACGGGCAGAAAAGTTCGCGGGATCAGCGCAATCCCGTGGGCAGAAGTTGTGCCAAACGGCGTACCGCGCGGTGCTGGAGCGCCTTGATCGCGCCCTCGTTGCGGTTCATGATCTCGGCCGTCTCCGCCACCGAAAGCCCCTGCAGGAACCGCAGGATGATGCATTCCCGCTGGTCGTCGCCCAGTTCGGCGACGCAGCGCAGCAGCTCGGTGCGGGTCGCGCGGCTGATCGCCTCCTGCTCGGGACCCGCCTGGACGCTCGCGCCGACGCTGAACGGCGCCGAGCCCGGCTCGGTCACCTCGTCGGTGACGACCTCGAGGCGGAACCGGCTCGACTTCACGTGGTCGAGCACGAGGTTGCGGGCGATGGTGACGAACCAGGCGCCGACGTCACGGCCCTGGTAGCTCACCGACGTGATCCGGCGCAGCGCGCGCAGAAACGTCTCGCTGGTGACGTCCTCGGCCAGGTCGCGGTCGCCGAGGCGGAACAGCACGTACCGGTAGACGACGTCGACGTAGCGGTCGTAGAGCCGGCCGAACGCGGACGTGTCGCCGTCCTGCGCGGCACGCACCAGGTCCCAGGCCTCGGCCTTGGCCGCCTCGGCGCGCTCGTCGTCGGCCGCCTGCCTGCTCACCGGCACGGACGCCGAGCGCCCGAAGACGCGCTCGGCGAACATGAAGACGGGCCCGCGGCTCACGGCGGTCGGCACGGTCATCGGGCGGCACCTCCGGCGGCGAAGCTGGCCCAGCGGGCCACGGTACCCCCGGAACACCGGCGAGCAGGGGCCTGCCGGCTCGCGTGCCCCACGACCTCGTGGGCAAGCAAGTTCGTCACGGCGACTCCCTCTCTCCGGTCGTGGTGGTGATCACCACCACCCCCACGACGCAGTGCAGCATACGTGTAGTTACCGCGAAGTAGGTAGTGGCTCCGGGGTTGTGCAGACGCGACGCTCGCGGTCAGCACCCATGACGTCGCTCCGAATGACAGACTTGCAACGGTTTGGGCCGGGCGAGGAGAGGTGGATCGCGCGTGAGTGCTCCAGAGGGGACGCAGCAGGGGGTCGGCGGGCTGCTCACACGGGCCGCGGCGACGTGGCCGGACCACCCGGCCGTCCAGGAGACCGGCACCGGACGCGGCCTGACCTATCGCCAGGTCGAGGCCGCCGTGCGGGCGCAGGCCGGGCGGCTCGCGGACGCCGGCGTGGAGCCCGGCGACCGGGTCGCGCTGCGGCTGCCGACGTCGGTGGACTTCGTGGTCGCCTTCTTCGGCGCGCTGCGCGCCGGCGCGATCGTCGTGCCGCTGTCGCCGCAGGCGCCGGGACCCGAGCTCGAGAAGCTCCTCGAGCACAGCGGTGCCAAGGTTGTCATCACGCGCGACGCCGAAGAGGCGCTGCCGGACGGCGTGACCGGTCTCACGCCGGAATCCGACCCGGATGGAGCAGTCGAATCCGTCGATGCCGGCCGGGCCGGCGAGGACATCGCCGTCGTCTCCTACACCTCGGGCACCACCGGCCCGCCGCGCGGCGTGATGCTGTCGCACCGCGCGCTGCTGGCGAACCTGGCGCAGATCGGCGGCGTCGAGGGCGCGCTGGCGCACGACGACCGCGTGCTGATCACCATCCCGCTCTTCCACGTCTACGGCCTCGGCCCCGGCCTGCTGCACGCGGTCGAAGCCGGCGCGACCGCGATCCTGTCCGAGCGGTTCGAGGCGCAGCGCACGCTGGACGACTGCGCCGAGCACGGCGTCACGACGATCACCGGCGTCCCGACGATGTACACGGAGTTCGCCGCGCTCGGCACGGACGAGCTGCGCGCGAAGCTGACCACCGTCCGGCGGATGACCTCGGGTGCCGCGCCGCTGCACCCGAAGGTGCTCGGCGCGATCCGCGAGGCCACCGGCCTGGACGTCTTCGAGGGCTACGGGCTCACCGAGTGCGCGCCGGTGGTGACGTCCACGCTGGTCACCGGCTACCCGAAGCCCGGTTCGGTCGGGCGGCCGCTGCCCGGGGTCGAGCTGCGGCTGGTCGACAGCGACGGCACCGACCAGGCCGTGCCCCTCGACCCGGACGACGTCGACGACGTCTTCGAGGCCGAGGGCGAGACCGGCCTGGTGTCGATCCGCGGCGCCAACCTGTTCTCCGGCTACTGGCCGGACGGTGACCACGGGCCCGACGCCGACGGCTGGTTCCGCACCGGCGACGTCGGCTACCTCGACACCGACGGCGACCTGCACCTGGTCGACCGGGCCAACGACCTGATCATCGTCAACGGCTTCAACGTCTTCCCGCGCGAGGTCGAGGAGGTCATCGGGCAGCTGCCGGAGGTGGCCGAGGCGGCGGTCGTCGGGGTCGTCGACGAGCGCAGCGGCGAAGCGGTGAAGGCGTTCGTGGTGCCGGTGGCCGGGGCGTCGCTGTCGGAACAGCAGGTCGTCGACCACTGCGCGGCCCACCTCGCGGGGTACAAGGTGCCGCACGCGGTCGAGTTCGCCGAGTCGCTGCCGCACTCGGCGACCGGCAAGCTGCGCCGGATCCGGCTGCGGTAGGAAGGACGGCATGGCGCACGAAGTGACGGTCATGGGCCGGGACGGCTGCCACCTCTGCGAGGTCGCGGAGGCCGAGGTCGCGCGGATCTGCGGTGAGCTGGGGGTGTCCTGGCGCGCGGAGGACGTCGACACCGATCCGGAGTGGCGCGCGGAGTACGGCGACCGCGTCCCGGTGATCCTGGTGGACGGCGCCGAGCACGGCTACTGGCGCGTGGAGGAGGACCGGCTGCGGAAGGCCCTCGCCTGAGCCGTAACACGCTCGTAAGCCGTTACGGGCAGCCTTTCCGGGCCCGCGCTCCGAAGATGGAGGCGTGAGCACTCTGCAGGAAGCGCCGCCCGAAGCGCCCCGGCGGCTTTCGCTGCCCGTCGCCACCCTCATCGGGCTGCTCGCGCTGGCGGCCGCCCTCGGCGTCGGGCACCTCGTCGCCGGCTTCGTCGGCTACACCGCTTCGCCGTTCATCGCGGTCGCCAACTACGTCATCGACCACAGCCCGACTCCGATCGTGAAGTGGGCCGAGCGCACGCTGGGCACCTGGGACAAGCCGGTCCTCAAGATCGGGCTGGCCGTGGTGCTCGTGCTGTTCGCGCTGCTGGCCGGGCAGCTC
Organism: Amycolatopsis sp. NPDC049691; assembly: GCF_040675005.1. Lineage (NCBI taxonomy): Bacteria > Bacillati > Actinomycetota > Actinomycetes > Pseudonocardiales > Pseudonocardiaceae > Amycolatopsis > Amycolatopsis sp. NPDC049691. Next base: position 138,095 of record NZ_JBFANX010000017.1, on the reverse strand, counting down.
TCGCGCCGGACGCCCCGCGCCGGGCAGGTCCTCGTCTTCGTGCTCGGGGTCGCCGGCGTCGCGGCCGTCTACGCGCGCAGCGACCTCGGGCAGGTCTCGCTGCTCGCGCCGGTCGCCGCGCTCGCCGCCGGGCTCGCGGTGTTCACCTGGCTGCACCGGCTCGCGCTGCCGCCGGACGTCGGCCACGACCGGGGCTTCGACCGCCGGAAGTTCCTCCGGGCCGGCGTCGGCGTCGTGGCCGGTTCGGGCGTCGCCGCCATCGTCGGGCAGGTCGCCGGGACCAGCAAGAACGCCGAGGACTCACGGGCCGCCGTCGGGCCGCTCGTCCCCGCGCGGACCGCGCCGCCGCTGCCGGCCGACGCCGACTTCGCGAAGCTCGGCTCCCCGCCGTTCATCACGCCGAACGGCGACTTCTACCGCATCGACACCGCGCTGGTCGTCCCGCAGATCCGCACCGAGGACTGGAGCCTGAAGATCCACGGGATGGTCGACCGCGAGGTGACCTTCTCCTACGCCGACATCCGCAACCGGCCGCTGGTCGAGCGGCGGGTCACGCTGACGTGCGTGTCCAACGAGGTCGGCGGCCCGCTGATCTCGAACGCCACCTGGCTCGGCGTCGACCTCGTGGACCTGCTCGACGAGGCGGGCGTGCACGCGAGCGCCGAGCAGATGTTCGCCACCAGCGTCGACGGCTGGACGTGCGGCACCCCGGCGAACGTCGCGCTCGACCCGCGGCGCGGCGCGATGCTGGCGATCGGCATGAACGGCGAGCCGCTGCCGATCGAGCACGGCTTCCCGGCGCGGATCGTGATCCCGGGCCTGTACGGGTACGTGTCCGCGACGAAGTGGGTGCAGTCGCTGGAGTTCGCGAAGTGGGACGACCGGCAGGCGTACTGGCTCAGCCGCGGCTGGGCCGAGCAGGCCCCGATCAAGACGGAGTCCCGGATCGACACCCCGACCGGCTTCGCGAAGGTGAGCGCGGGCAAGGTCCGGCTGGCCGGCACGGCGTGGGCCCAGCACACCGGCATCGCGAAGGTCGAGGTCCGGCTGGACCAGGGCGCGTGGCAGCCGGCGGTGCTGTCGGCCGAGGTGAGCAAGGACACCTGGCGCATGTGGTGGATCGAGCTGGACGTGCCGAGGGGGACGCACCAGGCGTTCGTCCGGGCGACCGACCAGGACGGCTACACGCAGACGGAGAACCGCGCGGACCCGGTCCCGGACGGCGCAACCGGCTGGCACTCGGTGAGCCTCGACGCGAGCTGACCGCCCGAAGTGCCTTGCCCGGCAAGGATTCTGACGCGGTGTCATGATCGCGTGGGTCGCGCCGGCCGCCGGGAACCGCCTCCGACCAGTGACTTTGTGCGCGCGTTCACAAGTGGTCTACCGTAGGGCCATCGCCCCCGGGCGGTCCGCATCGAACCGGACCTCGCGCCTTGGGTCAAGACACAGTTCGGAACGGCCGTGGCGATGGCCGCCGGGTGCACAGCGGGCAGGAGACGACGGCGTGGTGACACAGCGGGGGAGGCGCGACGGAGCGGACTCCGCCGGCCGGCCGCCACGACGGTCCCGCCGCCCGGCCACGCCGGACGCCGACAACGCCCCCACCGCGGAAATGCCGGCGGTCCCGGCCGAGCGCAACGGGGATGCCCCCGAGGCCGTCCGGGCGAAGTCGATCCCGGAAGCCGCCGTCGCCCGCCTCGCCGTCTACCTCCGCGTGCTGTCCGGAATGTCGGAACAGGGCGCGACGACCGTTTCGAGCGAAGAGCTTTCGCAGGCGGCCGGCGTCAATTCCGCGAAACTGCGCAAGGACCTCTCCTACCTCGGTTCGTACGGCACCCGCGGCGTCGGCTACGAGGTCAGCGTCCTGGTCAGCCAGATCGAGCGGATCCTGGGCCTGACCCGCCAGCACAAGGTCGCCGTGGTCGGGATCGGCAACCTGGGGCACGCCCTGGCCAACTACGGCGGCTTCCCGGGGCGCGGCTTCCCGGTCGAGGCCCTGTTCGACCTGGACCCGGACCTGATCGGCGTGCCCGTCGGCGGCCTCCCGGTGTCGCACATGGACGACATCCCGCGGATCTGCGCCGAACGCGGCATCTCCATCGGCGTGATCGCCACCCCGCCGACCGCCGCGCAGTCGGTGTGTGACCGCCTGGTCGCGGGCGGTGTCCAGTGCATCCTCAACTTCGCCCCGGTCGTGTTGCAGGTTCCTGCTCACATCGAGGTCCGCAAAGTGGATTTGGCCGTGGAGCTGCAGATACTCTCGTTCCATGTGGCCCGCCGCGCGGACGACGCCGCCGGCAATCAGGGCAATTCCGGATTACCGGGTGCGGGCCTGCCGTCCGACAATGGGAAGGGCGGCCGGAACGGTTCGGGTCCGGACGGCGGACGGGAAATGGTGGTGCGCTCATGAGCGTGTTGGCGGTCGGTCTCTCGCATCGCAGTGCGGAGCTGAGCACGCTCGAGCGCGTCGCGATCCCCGCGCCCGAGATCGGCAAGGTGCTCGACGAGCTGCAGCAGGCCGACCACGTCAGTGAGGTCATGCTCGTCTCGACGTGCAACCGGATCGAGGTCTACGCGGTCGTCGAGACCTTCCACGGCGGCCTCGACGACGTCACCCGCGTACTGTCCCGCCAGGCCGGGATGGAAACCGCCGAGCTCTACGACAGCCTGTACGTCCACTACGCCGGCGCCGCGGTCGAGCACCTCTTCTCGGTCACCTCGGGCCTCGACTCGATGGTCGTCGGCGAGACGCAGATCCTCGGCCAGATCCGGTCCGCCTACGCCACCGCGCGCGAGGCCGGCACCGTCGGCCGCACGCTGCACGAGCTGATCCAGACCACGCTGCGCGTCGGCAAGCGCGTGCACACCGAGACCGGGCTCGACCAGCTCGGCGCGTCGGTCGTGTCCGAAGCGCTCGCCGCGGCCGGCGACGTCACCGGCAAGCACGCCGTCATCGTCGGCGCCGGCTCGATGGGCGCGCTGAGCGCGTCGCAGCTGCGCAAGGCCGGGATCGGCGAGATCACCGTGGCCAACCGCACCGACGCCCGGGCCCGCCGGCTCGCCGCGAACGTCACCGAGCAGGGCGTGCCGGCCCGCGCGGTCCCGCTGTCCGGGGTCGCCGACGCGGTGCGCGACGCCGACGTCGTGATCTGCTGCACCGGCGCGCAGGACGCCGTCTTCGGCCCGGAGCACGTGCTGCCGCGCGGTGGCCGCGCTCTGGTCGTCTGCGACCTGGGCCTGCCCCGCGACGTCGACCCCGCGGTCGGCGAGCTGGCCGACGTCCGGGTCGTCGACCTGGCCACGATCCAGCGCCGGATGCGCGAAGCCGGCACCCCGACCACCGAGCGCCAGACGGCCAAGGCGACCGGGATCGTCCTCGACGAGGTCCGCGACTACCTCGCCGGGCAGCGCAGCGCCGAAGTGACCCCGACGGTGACGGCCTTGCGCCGCCGCGCGGCCGAGGTCGTCGACGCCGAACTGCTCCGGCTGGACAACCGCCTGCCCGAACTGGACGGCGCGGTGCGCGAAGAGGTCGGCCGCACGGTCCGCCGGGTGGTCGACAAGCTGCTGCACGCGCCGACGGTGCGCGTCAAGCAGCTGGCCGCCGAGACGGCCGACACCGACTACGCGAACGCGTTGCGAGAACTGTTCTGCCTCGACCCGCAGGCACCCGCCGCGGTGGCGAGCCCGAAGCCCCCACCAGAGAAGAAGTAGCAGTGACCAGAGTCATTCGCATGGGTACGCGCGGTTCGAAGCTCGCGCTGACCCAGACCGGGACCGTCGCCGACGCCCTGCGCGCCACCGGCGTCGAGGTCGAGATCGTCACGGTGACCACCCCCGGCGACAAGTCGATGGCGCCGATCGCGACGATCGGCGTCGGCGTGTTCACCTCCGCGCTGCGGGAAGCCTTGCTGCGCGGCGAAGTCGACGTCATCGTCCACTCCTACAAGGACCTGCCGACCGCGCCGGAGCCGGGCATCACGCTCGCCGCCGTGCCGCCGCGCGAAGACCCGCGGGACGCGTTGATCGCGCGCGACGGGCTGACCCTGGGCGAGCTGCCGCCGGGTTCGACGGTCGGCACCGGCGCCGCCCGGCGCACCGCGCAGCTGCGTGCGCTGGGTCTCGGTTTGGAAATCGTGCCGATTCGCGGCAATATCGACACCCGCATGCGCAAGGTGACCGACGGCGAGCTGGATGCCGTGGTGCTCGCGCGTGCCGGACTGGCCAGGGTCGGACTGGCCGAGGCGATCACCGAGACCCTCGACCCGATCCAGATGCTGCCCGCGCCCGCCCAGGGCGCGCTGGCGGTGGAGTGCCGGTCCGCGGACGTGGACATCGAGCAGCTGCTCGCGTCCACAGTGGACGACGAGGGCACGCGGGTCGCGGTGACGGCCGAGCGGGCCCTGCTGGCCGCGCTCGAGGCGGGGTGCAGCGCGCCGGTGGGCGCGCTCGCCGAGATCGTCGAAGATCTCGACGCCGAGGGCAAGGTCGTGGAACGGATCTCGCTGCGCGGCACCGCCGCGGTCGACGGCGAGAACGGCGCGGTGGACATGGTCCGGGCCTCCGCGCTCGCCGACAAGGACCAGGCCGCCCAGCTGGGCAAGGACCTGGCCGCCGAGCTGCTGGACCTCGGAGCCGGAGCCCTCTCCGGCCCCGCTCAGTAGCGCTCTCGCGAGCGCTTCGGAAAAGACGTGTAGGAGACCTGCGTCCGTGCGATCCCGCACGGCCGCCGCAAGAGGAGAAACGCACAGATGACCCCCGCGCGAAAGACCACCGGGCGCGTAGCGTTCGTGGGCTCCGGCCCCGGCGACGCCGGCCTGCTCACGGTCCGTGCCCAGGAGCTGCTGACCAAGGCCGAGGTCGTGGTGACCGACCCCGACGTCCCGCAGGCGGTGCTGGCCATGGCCGCCGAGGGCGCCGAGGTCCGGCCCGCCGTCGGCGAGGCCGCCGAGGTCGCCAAGGACCTCACCGCCGAGGCCAAGGCCGGCCGGCTGGTGCTGCGCCTGGTGGCGGGCGACCCGCTGACCACCCCGGCCGTGGTGGCCGAGGTGCAGGCGGTCGCGCGCACGAGCGCCGTGTTCGACGTCATCCCGGGCGTCTCGCCGGGCGCGGCCGTCCCGGCGTACGCGGGCGTCGCGCTGGGCGGCACGCACACCGAGGTCGACGTCCGCGGCGACGTCGACTGGGCCGCCCTGGCCGCCTCGCCGGGCCCGCTGGTGCTGCACGCGTCGTCGGCGCACCTGGCCGAGGCCGCGTCGGCGCTGACCGGCAACGGCGTCCCGGCGTCGACCCCGGTCGCGGTCACCGCGAACGGCACCATCAACACCCAGCGCACCCTCGACACCACGCTCGAGAAGGTCGCCAACGACGCGGGCGAGCTCGTCGGGCCGCTGATCGTCACGATCGGCCAGGCCGCCGGGCAGCGCTCGAAGCTGTCGTGGTGGGAGTCGCGCGCGCTGTACGGCTGGAAGGTCCTGGTGCCGCGCACCAAGGAGCAGGCCGGCGAGATGGCCGAGCGCCTGCGCGGCCACGGCGCCACGTCGCACGAGGTGCCGACCATCTCGGTCGAGCCGCCCCGCAGCCCGGCGCAGATGGAGCGCTCGGTCAAGGGCCTGGTCGACGGCCGCTACCAGTGGATCGTCTTCACCTCCACCAACGCGGTCCGCGCGGTGTGGGAGAAGTTCGAGGAGTTCGGGCTCGACGCCCGCGCGTTCTCCGGCGTGAAGATCGCCTGCGTCGGCGAATCGACCGCGGCGAAGGTGCGCTCGTTCGGCATCATCCCGGAGCTGGTCCCGTCGGGCGAGCAGTCCTCCGAAGGCCTGCTGGCCGAGTTCCCGCCGTACGACGACGTCCTCGACCCGGTCGACCGCGTGCTGCTGCCGCGGGCCGACATCGCCACCGAGACGCTGTCGGCCGGGCTGCGCGACCGCGGCTGGGAGATCGACGACGTGACGGCCTACCGGACCGTCCGGGCCGCGCCGCCGCCCGCCGAGACCCGCGAGATGATCAAGACCGGCGGCTTCGACGCGGTCTGCTTCACCTCGTCCTCGACCGTGCGGAACCTGGTCGGCATCGCCGGCAAGCCGCACACCCGCACGCTGGTCGCGTGCATCGGCCCGAAGACCGCGGAGACCGCCGTGGAGTTCGGGCTGCGGGTCGACGTCCAGCCGGAGAAGGCGGACGTGCCGCACCTGGTGGACGCGCTGGCCGAGCACGCTGCCCGGCTGCGGGCGGAGGGCGCGCTGCCGCCGCCGCGGAAGGCCAAGCGGGCCCGCCGCTCCTGAGGTTCTTCACGACGAAGGCCGCCCCGGTCGGGGCGGCCTTCGGTCGTTTCAGCGGGGGTTGGTCTCGCGCCACTTCAGGTAGTCGGCCACCGAAGCCGGGACGTCGAACTCCGGCTTGAAGCCGGTGTCCTCCGTGAGCCGCGAGATGTCGAGGTACGGGCCGTTCGCGCCGCCCGGCTGAAGGGTTACGCCCAGGGCCGACGCGAACTCGCCGTACGTGAACGGGCGGCCGCTCGACACGTTGTAGACCTCGTGGTTCAACGTCGCAGCCGTGGTCAGCAGGGCGATCGCGCGGCCCGCGTCGGGGGCGTAGCAGACGTCGCCACCGTCGTCGGCCTGCATGTGCGAGGTGCCCGTGTTGACCAGCGATGGGATCGGGCAGAACGGTGACCGCGGGTCGACCAGCGGACCCCAGATCGTGCCGATCCGCAGCAGGACCGGCTGGACGCCGCTGCCCGCGAGCGCGTGCGTCGCCAGCGGCTCGACCGCCTTCTTGTAGGCGATGATCAGGTGCGGCAGAGACGCTGTCGGCAACGCGAGGTCTTCGGTCCACGGAACCTCGGGACGGCCGATGTACACCCCGAGGCTGCTCGCGACGGCGAACCGGCGGACGCCCCACGTCCGGGCCGCGTCGAGGGCGTTCAGCAGACCCGTCAGGTCCGTGCGGAAGAAGTCCACCGGGTCGTCGCCGGGGATGCTGCCGGCCAGGTGGACGATGTCGCTGATGTCGTGGCGCGAGCCGAGCGCGAGGAACGCGTCGCGGTCGGTGACGTCGAGCTGTTCGACCGTGACCCGGCCGGCGAGGAACGATGGGACTTCGACCCGCCGGTGGGCGGTGACGACCACCTCGTGGCCGAGGTGCAGCAGGGCGCGGGCGGTGTGGGCGCCGATCATGCCGAGCCCGCCGGTGACGAGGATCATCGCGCCAGGCTAGGGACGCCGAGCCGGCGGTTCTTGAACGAATCGCGCAGGAACGGCAGGTAGGACGCCGAGTGGTCGTGGCCGCAGGCGCACTCCTCGACACTGCCGCCGAGCAGCTCCCGCGGGGTGAGCCCGGTCAGCCGGAGGCACTCCCGGCCGAGGTGGGCCTGGTCGGCGTACCCGGCGTCGGCGGCGAGCCCGGCCGGGCCACCGGCGCCCGCCTGGGCCAGCGCGAGGAAGCCCTGGAACCGCAGCGTCCGCTGGAGGACCTTCGGCGCGACGCCCACCGCGCGCAGGCAGCGGCGGCGCAGCTGGCTGGGGGAGAGCGCGAGGTGCCCGGCCAGGGTGTCGATGTCGACCGGGTGCCACGGCATCAGCAGGCGCACGGCTTCGGCCACCAGCGGGTCCACGGCTTTCCCCGGCAACCGGGCCTGAAGGACCTCGAGGGCGTGCTCCGGGGACGCGGCCGCGGCGACGGCTTCGGCCAACCGGTCGTCGGCCAGGTCGACGTGCTGGTCGACCAGCTCGTCGAGGGGCACCGGCAGCGGGGGCGCGGCACCCGGGTGGAACCGGACGCCGACGAGGGTCGTGCGGGCTGGGATGACCTCGAGCCGGGCCGCGGTCAGCGGGCCCAGCAACCGGGGGCGGCCGCCGAGGGGGACGTGCAGCTCGACCCCACCGGTCGGCAGGTGCCGCTGGACGTACGGCTCGTCGCCGGTGCGCTGGAACCAGACCGTCCGCACGAAGGGCGCCAGCCGCGGCACGGGCAGGCGTTCGACGTACTCGGTCACCCCCGTACCGAATCGTCCGCGCGAACCGGCGTCAAGCACCCTTGCGGAACCCCGCCGGGGCGCGCGGGAGTAACTTGGTAAGGGTGTTCCCCGAGCATCGTCCCCGCAGGCTCCGCACCACCCCGGCCATGCGCAGGCTGGTGGGTGAGACGACGCTGCGGCCACGCCAGCTGATCCTCCCGATGTTCGTCGCCGAGGGCCTCGACGCGCCGCGGCCGATCGCGAGCATGCCGGGCGTCGTCCAGCACACCCGGGACACGCTGCGGAAGGCCGCCGTCGACGCGGTCAACGCCGGTGTCGGCGGGCTCATGCTGTTCGGCGTCCCGGCCACGCGGGACGCCGAGGGCTCCGGAGCCGTCGACGAGAACGGCATCCTCAACGTCGCACTGCGCGACCTGAGCCACGAGCTGGGCGACGCCACCGTGCTGATGGCCGACACCTGCCTCGACGAGTTCACCGACCACGGCCACTGCGGCGTCCTGGACGCCGACGGCGCGGTCGACAACGACGCCACCCTGCGCGTCTACGCCGAGATGGCGGTCGCGCAGGCCGAAGCCGGGGCGCACGTGCTCGGGCCGTCCGGGATGATGGACGGCCAGGTCGGTGTCATCCGCCGCGCGCTCGACGAGGCGGGCCACCGCGACAAGGCGATCCTCGCCTACTCCGCGAAGTACGCCAGCGCGTTCTACGGCCCCTTCCGCGAGGCCGTCGACTCGCAGCTCAAGGGCGACCGCAAGACCTACCAGCAGGACCCGGGCAACGGCCGCGAGGCGCTGCGCGAGATCGAGCTGGACCTCGCCGAGGGCGCGGACATGGTGATGGTCAAGCCGGCGCTGTCCTATTTGGACGTCATCAAGGCGGCCGCGGACATCTCCCCGGTGCCGGTGGCGGCGTACAACATCTCGGGCGAGTACGCGATGGTCGAGGCGGCCGCGGCGAACGGCTGGCTGGACCGGGAGCGGACCGTCCTCGAGGTGCTGACGTCGATCCGCCGCGCGGGCGCCGACCTGATCCTCACGTACTGGGCCGCCGAGGCCGCTGCCTGGCTGGACTGACGTATTAGAGTCCCCCCGTGGACGACAAAGAGGACCTGACGGGTCTGACCGACGACGAACGGCGCAAACTGGGCCGCTCGCCGGACCCGGTGCTGCCGGGCCAGGTCGCGACGCAGGTGACGCCGCCCGGGCCCGTGCGGGTGTCCTTCTGGTTCTGGCTCGCCGGCGGTCTCGTGCTGATCGGCGGCCAGGTGCTCACCCTGGTTCTCAAGCAGCAGCTGATCGACCAGCTGGTCAAGCAGAACCGCGAGGCGGGCCGCCAGTTCGACGCGGCGGCGATCGCGAGCGGCACGACCACGCTGGTCTGGGTCCTGTTCGTCGGCGCGGTGGTGTTCGCGCTGCTGATGGCGTTGTTCGCGTACAAGGCCCGCGAAGGCACCCGCTCGGCGCGCACGGTGCTCACGTGGCTGGCGATCGCGTGCGTGCTGTTCCAGTTCGCCCTGTTCAGCAACCTGCCGTCGGTCATCGCGACGCTGCTGTTCGTCATCGCGCTCGTCCTGATGTACCTGCCGTCGGTGCGCGACTACTTCCCGAAGGCCGGCCGCAAGCCGTGAGCGACCGGCTCTACGCCGAATCGGGCGTGAGCTGGGCCGCCATCGGGTGGGGCCCGGTGTTCGCGCTGCTCGGCGCGCTGGCGGAGCTGGTCACCGGCGGTCCGGTGCACGTGGTGGGCTGGCTGATGGTCGGGTTCGGGCTGTGCGTGATCACGGTGCCGTGGGTGTACGCGCGCCGCCGGTTCCTTTCGCTGGAAGTGACGACGAAGCAGCTGCGCCAGGGCCGGGAGAAGGTCCCGGCGGACCAGCTGGCCTCGGTGACGGACGTCGGGGCGCCGGTGGGGGCGCGGGTGCTCGGCGGCGGCTGGGCGGTGCCGCGCAAGTACGACTCGCTCCCGGTCGAGCTGGCGGACGGCACGGTGGTCCTGGCGTGGGCGAAGGACGTCGAGGCGTTGAAGGACGCGCTGGACCGGCTCGTCCGGGCGACGCCGAAGGAAGCATGAGAAAATCGCTCCCGTGATCGACCTTCCGCAGCCCACCGGGGCCGAGCTCTGGCCGCCGGAAGACCCCGGCCCGCAAGCGCGGCTGCACAAGCCGTGGCGGACGCTCGTCGCCGTCGTGGAAGTCGTGCTCGCCGTGACCGCCTGCTGGGCCGCCTACGCCCTCTGGCACGGCGGCCGCGCGAGCGTTGTCACGCGGACCGACGACGGCGCCGTCCTCGAGTCGCACCGGTACTTCGGCGGGATGCTCGCCGCCGCCATCGGGCTCGGTACCGTGGCGGCGATCCTGCTGGTCGACGCGGTGCGTCAGCTGCTGCTCGCCGTGCGTGCGCGGCACCGCGCCCCGAAGGCCTGATACACAGCTCCCGCACAGGGAACGAACAGTCAATTGCTAAGCAGCGGCAGCAGGGTTGCCGCATGACGCGCGTGCGTGCCTCGAAGGCATGGGTGATCAACGGTGCTCTGGTCGTACTGCTGGCCGGGGCGGGTTTCGGGATATACCAGGCATTCAGCCCCGAACCGAACACGGCGCAGGCGCAGACGCGCAGCACGCCGGTGCGCCGCGCGACGGTCACCGAGACCATCTCCGCTGCCGGCACCATCGCCAGCAGCTACACCGGCGCGGCGAACTTCTCGACGGCGGGCAAGGTCACCTCGATCGACGTGAAGGTCGGCGACGTCGTCAGCGCCGGCCAGAAGCTCGCCACCATCGACAGCACGCAGGCGGCGAAGCAGCTTCAGGTCGCGAAGGCGAACCTGGCGGTCGCGCAGGACAGCCTGGACTCCGCCGAGGACGCCGAAGACACCCCGGCGACCGGGCAGAACTCCCAGAACAGCACGCAGTCGGCGGCCAACAACGTCACCTCGGCGCAGGCGAAGCTCGACCAGGCCCAGCTCGACGTCCAGACCGCGCAGACCGCGCTCGACAACACCACGCTCTACGCGCCCGGCGCCGGCACGGTCACCGCCATCAACGGCACCGTCGGGCAGCAGTCCTCCAGCGGCTCGGCGAGCAGCTCGCAGTCGACGTCGAGCAGCAGCGGCAGCGGCCAGGGCGGGCAGGGTTCGTCGAACAGCGCCGCGGCCTCGTCCGGCAGCAGCTCCAGCAGCGGGTTCATCACCATCACGAACATGACCGGCCTGGTCGTCAACACCTCCGTCGCCGAGATCGACGTCAGCAAGGTCAAGACCGGCCAGAAGGCCACCGTCACGCTCAACGCGCTGCCGGACAAGCCGATCCAGGCCACCGTTTCGAGCATCAACCTGACCCCGACGACCAGCGGCAGTGTGGTCTCCTACGGCGCGCAGCTGGCGCTGACCGACCCGCCGGACGGGTTGCGGCCCGGCCAGTCGGCGAGCGTCGTGATCACCGTGGCGGAGGCGCAGAACGCGCTGAGCGTGCCGGCCGCGGCCGTGACCACCGCCGGCAACACGAACATCGTCACCGTGCAGGAGAACGGCCAGAACGTGCCGCGGCAGGTGCAGGTCGGCATCCGCGGCGAGTCGACCGTGCAGATCACCTCCGGGCTGACCGAGGGCGAGAACGTCGTGCTCACCGGGGCCTCGACCGGCACCACCGGCACCGGCCGGACCGGGACCGGCGGCACCGGCGGGTTCCCGGGCGGCGGCACCGGCGGTTTCCCCGGCGGCGGCCAGCGCGGCACCGGCACGGGCGCCGGCGGCGGCTTCGGCGGCCGCGGGTGAACCCGGCGCGCGCGAAGCCGGTGATCGCGGTCTCCGGGCTGCGCAAGACCTACGGCGCCGGCGAGACGGCGGTGCACGCGCTGCGCGGCGTCGACCTCGCCGTGTGGCCCGGTGAGTACGTCGCCATCATGGGTGCCTCGGGCTCGGGCAAGTCGACGCTGCTGAACATGCTCGGCTGCCTCGACGTCCCGACCTCCGGCCAGTACCTGCTCGACGGCTTCGGCGTCGGCAAGCTGAACGAACGGCAACTGGCGTTGCTGCGCAACCGGAAGATCGGGTTCATCTTCCAGTCGTTCAACCTGGTGCCGCGGACGTCGGCCTTGTCCAATGTGGAACTCCCGCTTGTCTACAGTGGACTGAAGCGGTCGGAACGGCGGCGGCGCGCGCTGGCGGCACTGGAGATGGTCGGCCTGTCCGACCGCGCCAAGCACCTGCCGAGCGAGCTGTCCGGCGGCCAGATCCAGCGCGTCGCCGTGGCCCGCGCCCTGGTCACCGGCCCGGCGATGCTGCTGGCCGACGAGCCGACCGGCAACCTCGACCGCCGCAGCACCGAAGACGTCCTCGGCGTGTTCGACCGGCTCAACCGGCTCGGGCGCACCATCGTGGTCATCACGCACGAAGACGAGGTCGCCGAGCACGCGCGCCGCGTGGTGCGGGTCGACGACGGCCTCATCGTGTCCGACGAGATCACCCGCGCGGCCGGAGCGCTCACGTGAACTTCCTCGAAATCCTGCGCTTCGCCGTCCGCGGGCTCACCGCGAACAAGCTGCGCTCGGCGCTCACCACGCTCGGCATCACCATCGGCGTCGCCGCGGTGATCCTGCTCGTCGCGGTCGGCAACGGCGCGTCGGCGGCCATCGCGGCCAGCATCCAGGGCCTCGGCACCAACGTCGTCAACGTCTCCCCGGCGCGCGGCGGCGGACAGGGCGCGTCCGCGCGGCCGCTGACCGTCCAGGACGCGCACGCGCTCGTCGACCCCGTCGGCGCGCCGGACGTCAAGGCCGCGTCGCCGGTGGTCAACACGACGGCGACCGCGACCTACGGGCAGACGTCGTACGACATCTCCAGCGTCGCCGGCACCGAGCCCGCGTACTTCACGACGACCAACCGCGAGCTGGCCCAGGGCCAGCTGTTCACCGCCGAAGACGTCACGGCCGCGCGGAAGGTCGTCGTGCTCGGCCCGACGACGGCGGAGTCGATCTTCGGGACCGTCGACCCGGTCGGCAAGAACGTGCTGCTCAACAGCATCCAGTTCACCGTGATCGGGGTGCTGCAGGCCAAGGGCAGCACCGGCCTGCAGAACGCCGACGACGTCGCCATCGCGCCCATCTCGGCCGTGCAGAACTCCCTGGCCGGCTACGGCAGCCTCAGCCAGATCGCCGTCCAGGCCACCAGCGCCGATTCCGTGTCGCTGGCCCAGTCCGAGATCACCGCCATTCTCAACGCCCGCCACGGCATCCGGCTCGGCGGCACCGCCGACTACCAGATCCAGAACTCCGAGCAGCTGCTCGCGACCCGGACGTCGGCGACCGAGACGTTCACCGTGCTGCTGGCGGCGGTCGCGGCGATCTCGCTGCTGGTCGGCGGGATCGGCGTCACGAACATCATGCTCGTCACGGTCACCGAGCGGATCCGCGAAATCGGCATCCGCAAGGCCATCGGCGCCCCGCGGGCGGCCATCCTCGGCCAGTTCCTCGCCGAAGCGACCATGCTCAGCCTGTTCGGCGGGCTGCTCGGCGTCGCGATCGGGCTGATCGGCAGCCGGTTCACCATCTCCGGCATCAAACCGGTCGTGGTGCCCTCGTCGATCCTGCTCGCGTTCGCGGTATCCGCCCTGATCGGGCTGTTCTTCGGCAGCTTCCCGGCGAACCGGGCCGCCAAGCTCAGGCCCATCGACGCCCTGCGTCACGAATAAGGAGTCTTCGCATGTCTTCCACCACGAGCCCGCCGCCGAGCGCGGAGGAGATCGTCGCCAGCCCGGCGGTCGAAGGGGATCTCAACGCCGAGATGCGGCGGGCCGCGAAGCCGTTCTCCCGCACGACGCTGGTGCTCGCCGGGCTCGTCGTCCTCGCGATCGCGTTCGGCGGCGGCGCCTGGACGCACGCGGCGTTCGGCTCGTCGTCCTCCTCGACGCCGGCCCGCCCCACCGGTGCGGCTCAAGGCGGTCAGCAGGGCGGCACCGGCCAGCAGGGCGGCGGCTTCCGCGGCGCGGGCGGCCGCGGCACCACCGGCACGGTCGACCGCGTCGACGGCACCACGGTCTACGTCAAGACCGCTCAGGGCACCGACGTCAAGGTGTCCACATCGGACTCGACCACGGTCGGCGTCACCCAGCAGGGCAAGCTGGCCGACCTCAAACCGGGCGCGACGGTCGTCGTGCAGGGCCAGGCGGGCGAGGACGGCACGGTGACCGCGCAGGCCATCACCCAGCAGGCGGCGCGCTAGTTGAGCGCGACGATCGCGGCGGTGAGCGCCGTCGCGTAGAGGATCCAGGCGAGGTAGGGCACCAGCAGCGCGGCGGCGGCCTTCGACCGGCGGGCGAACAGGACGATCGTGACGACCACGACGACGTCCAGCACGACGATGTCGACGAGCGCCGCCTTCGCCGCCCCGCCCTCGAAGAACAGCGGCGTCCAGAGGAGGTTGGCCAGCAGGCCGATGCCGTAGGCGGCGAACCCGCGGGTCTCGCCGTCGGTCCGCCAGTACAGCCAGCCGGCCACCGCGATGGTGACGTACAGCACCGTCCACACCGGACCGAACCAGGACGCCGGCGCGGCCCACGACGGCTGCTCGAGCCGCGCGTAGACGTCCTTCGCCGAGGTCGCGGCCAGTGCGGCGACCACCGCCACGACGGCGACGACGCCCAGGAAGGCGCCCAGCATGAGCCACGGGTTGCGCTGCGGGGCGCGTTCGGTCACCGGCTGTTCCCTCCCGGGCGGCTGCCCGCCATCCTAGGCGGGTTTGCGAGACTGAACCGGTGAGCACTGGAACCGAGCAGTCCAAGGCATGGTTCGACCGCGCGAAGGCGGCCATCCCGGGCGGGGTGAACTCGCCGGTCCGGGCGTTCAACTCCGTCGGCGGCACCCCGCGGTTCATGGTCCGCGGCGAGGGCCCGCACCTGTGGGACGCCGACGGCAACCGCTACGTCGACCTGGTGTCCTCCTGGGGCCCGATGATCCTGGGCCACGCGCACCCGGCGGTCGTCGAGGCGGCGCGCGCGGCGGCGACGTCCGGGCTGTCGTTCGGCACGCCGACGATCGGCGAGGTCGAGCTGGCCGAGGAGATCGTCAACCGCGTCGAGCCCGTCGAGCGGGTGCGCCTGGTCAACTCGGGCACCGAGGCGACGATGAGCGCGATCCGGCTGGCCAGGGGCTTCACCGGCCGGTCGAAGATCGTGAAGTTCGCCGGGTGTTACCACGGTCACGTCGACGCGCTGCTCGCCCAGGCCGGCTCCGGCGTCGCGACCCTCGGGCTCCCGACGTCGCCGGGCGTGACCGGCGCCCAGGCCGCCGACACGCTGGTGCTGCCCTACAACGACCTCGACGCCGTCCGGAAGTCCTTTGTGGACAACCCGGGGGAGATCGCCGCGGTGATCACCGAAGCCGCGGCCGGGAACATGGGGGCGATCGCGCCGGAGGACGGTTTCAACGCCGGCCTGCGGGACCTGGCCCACGAGCACGGCGCGCTGCTCATCATGGACGAGGTGATGACCGGGTTCCGCGTCTCGAGCGCGGGCTGGTTCGGCCTCGAAGGCGTGGCCGGCGACCTCTACACGTTCGGCAAGGTGATGTCCGGCGGGCTGCCGGCCGCGGCCTTCGGCGGCCGCGCCGACGTGATGGCGAAGCTCGCCCCGGGCGGGCCGGTCTACCAGGCCGGGACGCTGTCCGGGAACCCCGTCGCGGTGGCCACGGGCCTCGCGACGCTGCGCGCGGCCGACCACGCCGTGTACGCGGCGCTCGACGCCAACGCGAAGCGGCTCGGCGACCTCTTCCGCCGCTCGCTGAGCGAAGCGGGGGTCGCGAACAACGTCCAGTACGCGGGCAACTTGGTAAGCGTGTTCTTCGGCGAAGCGCCCGTACGCGACTACGCGGGCGCTCAGGCGTCCGAGACGTGGCGGTACCCGGCGTTCTTCCACGCGTTGCTCGACGCGGGCGTGTACGGGCCGCCCAGCGCGTACGAGGCTTGGTTCGTCAACGCGGCGATGGACGACGAAGCGTTCTCGGTGATCGAAGCGGCCCTGCCGGCGGCAGCGCGCGCGGCGGCGGAGGCGGTCAAGTGACCACCGTCGTCCACCTGCTCCGGCACGGCGAAGTCCACAATCCCGAAAAGATCCTCTACGGCCGCCTGCCGGGCTACCGGCTTTCGGAGCGCGGGCAGCGGCAGGCGCTGACGGTCGCCGAGGCCGTCGCCGGCCACGACCTCGTGCACGTCGTCGCGTCGCCGCTGCAGCGGGCGCAGGAGACGGCGGGCCCGATCGCCGCGGCGCACCGCCTCGACATCGCGACCGACGAGGGCCTGATCGAGGCGGGCAACCAGTTCGAGGGCCTGCACGTGGCGGTCGGCGACGGCGCCCTGCGCGAGCCCAAGCACTGGCCGAAGCTGGTGAACCCGTTCAAGCCGTCGTGGGGCGAGCCCTACATCGAGATCGCGCACCGGATGCTGGGTGCGGTGCACCGGGCCCGCTCCGCGGCTCTCGGCCACGAAGCTCTGTGCGTCTCGCACCAGCTGCCGATCTGGACGCTGCGGCGGTTCCTCGAGGGCAAGCGCCTGTGGCACGACCCGCGGCGCCGCCAGTGCTCGCTGGCGTCGCTGACGTCATTGGTGTTCGACGGCGACGAGCTTCGCGAGATCGTCTACAGCGAGCCGGCGGGAACGACGGACCCGAAGGTGACCGGGGCATGAAACGGCTGCTCGTGGGCCTGCTCGCGCTGTCGTTTCTGGCCGGGTGCAGCAGCGGCAAGGACGCGGTGGTGCAGGGGAGCAGCTTCAGCTTCGTCTCCCCGGGCGGCAAGGTCGACATCACGTACGACCTCGCCCAGCGCCAGACCGCGCCGGTGCTGGCGGGCGAGGACCTGATGAACGAGGGCAAGCAGCTGTCGCTGGCGGACTTCCCGGGCAAGGTCGTGGTGCTCAACCTGTGGGGCCAGTGGTGCGGGCCGTGCCGGACGGAGGTGCCGGAGATGGAGGCGGTGGCCAAGCAGGGCGTCCAGGTGGTGGGCATCGACGTCCGCGACCCGGCGCGCGAGGTGGCCCAGGACTTCGTCCGCGACCGCAAGCTGACGTACCCGTCGATCTACGACCCGGACGGGAGGGTGCTGCTCAAGCTGAGCGGCTACCCGCGCAACATCATCCCGTCGACGATCGTGCTGGACAAACAGCACCGCGTGGCGGCGGTGTTCCTGCGGCCGGTGCTGGCCCAGGACGTGTTGCCGGTAACGCAGCGGCTGGCGGCCGAAGCCTGACGCCGGCGGTCCCCGCCCTTCCCTGGCAGGGTTCCGGCAAAGTCGTTTGGTCTGGTTGTAGGGCGGGCACGGTGCTCGTTGCTCATGTGATTGTCTAGGTCCCATGATCGTGTGAGAGAGCCGTGCCCGCTGCGCAGTCGTGCCTGATCCCTGTCGTGCTTGATCGTCTGGCCCCGGTCATCGACGCTGCTGCCCCTGATCCACGAGATCGGCGGGGTGTGCGGCACTCGATCGGATCGATTCCGGCGCTCGCTGCGCCGCACCATCCAGCTCGCGCAACTGGGCGATTTTCTCGGCTATCCGGCCATCGGCTTTTCCCACGCCGGGCACGCGTTCCTCATCGAGCGCTACCGCACCCACCACGCCAGTCAGAAACGTTCCGCTTACGCCGTGCTCGGCCTGGCCAGCCTCACCGGCCCCTGGGCCCACCCTGCACAGATCGGGCAGTACGTCCGCGGCCACTGGCGCATCGAGAACAACTTCACCGGGTCCGTGACGTCACTTACAACGAAGACCAATCCCGGGGCCTGCACCGGCACCGCACCCCGTGTCATGGCCAGCCTGCGCAACCTCGCCACCAGCGCACACCGCCACACCGGCGCCACCAACACCGCCCAAGCACTCCGCCACACCGCCCGCAACCCCATTCGAGCCCTCGCCCTGCGCGGAATACCCACCTGACCAGCACACATACCTTGCCGGAACCCCACCCTTCCCTGGGGGGCGTGCCCTTGTCCAGTCTATCGGCGGAGGGCGACAAACCCCGCCGACAGCCGCCGCCGAGCCGGAGCTGTCCACATTCGCGGCGAGCTGTGGACAACTCCGGCGCGGCAAGCGGGAGCCGGCCGGTCTCACCGGCAGCCGACTGCCCGACCGGCACCCATCCAGACCCCGCCGCACCCCGATCCGAAGCCAGAACACGGACGGCAGCGCCGGGTCAAGGCACGCTTTCCCGCCTTGACGCGGTGCTGCCGTCCGTAGTCACAATCGGGCGTCGGGGTGGGCGCCACCCCGCAGGCGCCGGCCGAAGTCGCCCGAACCACCGGGACCAAGGTCCCGACCAGCTGTGACCGAGGTCCTGTGAACCGGCCCCGGCGTTCTCACCAGGACCTCACTGCCTACCCTCGACGGGGTGAACTCCGTGACCGAGCTGGCGATCTCCGGACCGCTGCTGCTCGCCGCGGGTGTCGCGCTGCTGGCCGGGGCCATCTCCTTCGCCTCGCCCTGCGTCGTGCCGCTCGTGCCGGGGTACCTCGCGTACCTCGCCGCGCTCGTCGGAGCCGATGCTCCCGCCGTCAGCGCCGATGAGGAACGCAAGAAGGGCCGGTGGGCCGTTCTCGGGGCCGCCCTGCTGTTCGTGCTCGGGTTCACCGTCGTCTTCGTCGCCACCCTCGGCACCCTCGTCTGGCTGGCCGACACGCTCACCCTCAACCAGGACCTCCTCCAGCGCATCGGCGGCGTCCTCACCATCGCCATGGCGCTGGTCTTCCTCGGCTGGATCCCCGGCCTGCAGCGCGAGGTCCGCTCGCACCGCGTCCCCGGCGGCGGCATCTGGGGCGCCCCGGTGCTCGGCGCCATCTTCGGCCTCGGCTGGACGCCCTGCATCGGCCCGACGCTCTCGGCCGTCACCACGCTGGCCAGCGCCACCGGCGGCGCCGAGGCACGCGGGTACCTGCTGATCGCCGTCTACTGCCTCGGCCTCGGGCTGCCGTTCCTGCTCATCGCGCTCGGCGCCCGCTGGGCCGTGCGCGCCACCGACTGGGTGCGCCGGCACGGCCGGCAGGTGCAGATCTTCGGCGGCGTGCTGCTGATGATCGTCGGCATCCTGCTGGTCACCGGCGTCTGGGGAGACCTGATGGGCTGGCTCCGCAACGAACTCGCCGGCAACCTGGAGCTGCCGCTGTGACCACCACGGAAGCGCCCCCGAAGGCCCCGCAAGGCCCGACGCCCGCGAAGCGGACCTTCGCCTTCCTCCGCAACACCTGGCGCGGCCTGACGTCGATGCGCACCGCGCTCGTCCTGCTGTTCCTGCTCGCACTGGCCGCCCTGCCCGGCGCGCTCCTGCCGCAGCGGAAGCTCAACGCCCCCAAGGTCGACGAGTACATCGCCGCCCACGGCTGGTGGGGCACCCTGCTCGACAAGCTCGAGTTCTACGACGTCTACTCCAGCATCTGGTTCTCGGCCATCTACCTGCTGCTGATGGTCTCGCTGGTCGGCTGCCTGACCCCGCGCAGCTTCGACTACGTCAAGGCGATGCGCGCGAAGCCCGTGCTGACCCCGCGCAACCTGGCCCGGATGCCGCACTACCGGCTCGGCCGCGGCAAGGCCGACGTCGGAGCCGAGATCGCGGCCGTCCACAAGCAACTGTCGGGCTGGCGCCGCGTCGAGCGCGAAGAGGCCGACGGCGTCCGCACGATCTCCGCCGAACGCGGGTTCCTGCGCGAGACCGGCAACCTGCTCTTCCACTTCAGCATGCTGGGCCTGATCGTGTTCTTCGCGCTCGGCAAGCTCTACGGCTACGAGGGCCAGGTCATCGTCCAGGCCGACGGCAGCTCGTTCTGCAACTCCGGCATCTACAACTACGACTCCTTCAACGCGGGCCTGCGCGTCGACGGCACCGACCTCGACCCGTTCTGTGTGAAGGTGAACGACTTCACCGTGCGGTACACCCTGGCCGGCGAGCCGGAGTACTACCACGCGAACATCCAGTACCAGTCCGGCCAGGACCTCGACACGGGCACCTGGCGCCCGTACGGCCTCGAGGTCAACTCGCCGCTGCGGACCGCGGGCGACCGCGTCTACCTGCTGGGCCAGGGCTACTCGCCGCAGTTCACGGTGACCTTCCCGGACGGGTCCAAGCGCACCCAGAACACCCAGTGGCGGACGGTCGACCCGACCACGATGCTCGCCGAGGGCGCGACGAAGTTCGACCAGCCGGGCATCACCGACGAGGTCCAGCGGCGGACCCGCCAGCTGGCCATCACCGGCCTGTTCGCCCCGACGTCGTTCCTGCACGGCAACGTCCTGACGTCGTCGGCGCCGGAGCTCAAGGACCCGGCCGTCGCCGTCGACATCATGCGCGGCGACCTCGGCCTGGACGCCGGGCGCGGCCAGTCGGTGTTCGAGATCGACCAGTCCCTGGTGGACGACGGCAGGCTGAAGAAGATCGCCCGCGAGAACCTCAAGGTCGGCCAGGAGATCAAGCTCGACGACGGCACGAAGATCCGCTTCGACGGCGTCAACCACTGGGTCTCCCTGCAGGTCTCCCACGACCCGACGCAGGGGTTCGTGCTCGGCTTCGCCATCGCGATGTTCCTCGGCCTCGGCGCGTCCCTGCTGGTCAAGCGCCGCCGGCTGTGGGTGCGGGTGAAGCCGGGGACCGAGGACGACCCGGGTACCGTGATCGAGGTCGCCGGACTCGCCCGCACCGACCAGGCGGGGTACGGCGAAGAGTTCCACAAGATCAGTGAACGCCTGATCAGTGGTCAGAAGGGCTGAGGCATGCCGATCAACGAGACGCTGTCGACCTACAGCGACTGGCTGTACACCACCGCCGCGGCGATCTACGTCGTCGCGCTGATGATGACGCTGATCGAGCAGGGTTTCGGCGCCAAGGGCAGGCTCGCCACCGAG
Source organism: Amycolatopsis sp. NPDC049691 (assembly GCF_040675005.1). NCBI lineage: Bacteria > Bacillati > Actinomycetota > Actinomycetes > Pseudonocardiales > Pseudonocardiaceae > Amycolatopsis > Amycolatopsis sp. NPDC049691. Next base: position 117,251 of record NZ_JBFANX010000017.1, on the reverse strand, counting down.
CGGGCGAAGCTCCGGGCGCGCGAGCTCGTCGGCGCCGGCGGGCCGCCGATCGAGGAGGTTCAGGTCGCGCAGCGCACGGCCGGGCGGCCCGAGCGGATCGGCAAGATGGGCGCCTCGCTGCTCGTGCTCGGCGCGCTGCTGCAGCTCTCGGCGATCGTGCTGCGCGGGCTCGCCGTGCACCGCGCGCCGTGGGGCAACATGTACGAGTACGGCATGGCGGTCACCTTCATCACGGTGGTCACCTGGATCGTCGTGATGTGGAAGTTCCCGGTCCGGCACCTCACCGGCTTCCTGCTGCTGCCCGTCGTGATCCTGATGTTCATCAACGGGACGCTGCTCTACACGACCGCGGCGCCGGTGCAGCCCGCGCTGCAGTCGTACTGGCTCGTCATCCACGTCTCGGCGGCGATCATCGGCTCCGGCGTGTTCCTCGTGCCGGGTGTCGCGAGCGTGCTCTACCTGTTCCGCTCCGCGTACGAGAAGGACGGGACGAAGTTCGCCCGGTTCGCCTCGAAGCTGCCCGCGGCCGACGTCCTCGACCGGATCGCCTACCGGACGACGATCTTCGCCTTCCCGGTCTTCACCTTCGGCGTGCTGTGCGGCGCGGTCTGGGCCGAGTCGGCGTGGGGCCGGTTCTGGGGCTGGGACCCCAAGGAGACCGTCGCGTTCATCGCGTGGGTCATCTACGCGGCCTACCTGCACTCGCGGGCGACCGCGGGCTGGCGCGGGGCGCGCGCCGCGGCGATCAACATCGTCGGGTTCGCCGCGATGATCTTCAACCTGTTCTTCGTGAACCTCGTCACCGCGGGCTTGCACTCGTACGCCGGGGTGGGCTGAGCAGACCGCGGGTCCGCCGACTACCGTCCTCATCAGGGGGCGTGATGTCGGGCGGAGTGCGCGGAGGTTTACACCGGTGACCGGACCCAGTGAAGAATCGGCTCCTGGCCACCCCGAACAGGCCGAAAAGCAGCCTGAGGCGAGCTTGTTCGCCGACGACCGGACGGACTCGCAGCCGCATCCGGAGCCGCCGGCCGCGCTCGACGCGCAGCCGACGCAGGCCGTCGCGCCGCCGCCCAACCCGGCGGTGTCCGGGCCGCACCAGGTCAACCCGGCCGTGTCCGGGCCCCACCAGGTGAACCCCGCGGTCTCGGGGCCGCACCAGGTCAACCCGGCCGTGTCCGGGCCCCACCAGGTCAACCCCGGCGTCTCGGGGCCGCACCAGGTGCCGCCGGCCCAGTACGGCTACGACCAGAACCTGCCGCCGCTGCAGCCGCAGTACGCGCCGGGCCAGTACCCGCAGCAACCGCAGCAGCAGGCGACCGGGCTCCCGCAGCCCCAGGGCGGCCGGCACGCGGCGGCGCCGCAGGGCCACGGCCACGACCTCGCGACCGCGCACCTGGTCAAGCAGGTCAAGCGGCCCCCGCAGTCCGGCTGGCGCAAGGCCGTCTACGTCGGCTCCGGCAAGCTGATCAACCCCGGCGAGAGCCCGGCGGACATCCAGCGCCGCGACCTCATCGCGCGCGTCAACCAGCCCCTGCGCGGCTGCTACAAGATCGCGATGCTGTCGCTGAAGGGCGGCGTCGGCAAGACGACGGTGACGACGACGCTCGGGGCGACGTTCGCCTCCCTGCGCGGCGACCGCGTGGTGGCGGTGGACGCGAACCCGGACCGCGGCACGCTGTCGCAGAAGCTCCCGCTGGAGACGACGGCGACGGTCCGCCACCTCCTGCGCGACGCGGCCCGCATCACGCGCTACAGCGACGTCCGGTCGTACACGTCCCAGGGCGCCAGCCGGCTGGAAATCCTCGCGAGCGAGCAGGACCCGGCCGTTTCCGAGGCCTTCTCCGAGGAGGACTACCGGCGCACGGTCAACCTGCTCGAGCACTTCTACAACATCGTGCTCACCGACTGCGGCACCGGCCTGATGCACTCGGCGATGAAGGGCGTGCTGGACGTCGCGGACGCGCTGGTCGTGGTGTCGTCCGGCTCGGTCGACGGCGCCCGCAGCGCCTCGGCGACGCTCGACTGGCTCGAGGCCCACGGCTACGGCGAGCTGGTCAAGCGCTCGGTGGCGGTGATCAACTCGGTCCGCCCGAAGGGTGGCTCGGTCGACCTGGACAAGCTGTCGGCCCACTTCGGGGCGAAGGTCCGCGCGGTCTGCAAGATCCCGTTCGACCCGCACCTGGAAGAGGGCGCGGAGATCGAGCTGGACCGGCTGACCGGCGACACGCGGCTGGCGCTGCTGGACCTGGCGGCGACGGTGGCCGACGGCTTCGCGACCCCGCTTTCGCAGGGTTACCGCTAGCCCTCCTCGTCCCGGCGCTTGCGCTGCTGTTCGGCCAGCTGGCGCAGGAAGTCGGGATCGTCGTCCGGAGCGATCGGAGCGCGGCGCGGCGGCGAAGTGACCATCCGCTGACCGGCGAACGACCGCCACAGGAGCAGGGCGACGACCAGCGCGCCGACCGCCGCGAGCAGAGCGAGCATGCCGGATCCTTCCGTGTGGGTCCCCCGAGGTTAACCCGTCGGGCCGGGTTTCGGCCCGAACCGCGGCGAGCGGGGTGACGACCGGAACACGAACGGCCCCGCGGGGGACGGGATGGTTTCCCTTTACCTGGATACGGCTCCGGCGCGCGGATGGTTCGCGGAAAGCCCGCGGGCCGCTCTGGCCCGGAGGCGGCTGGGCGAATGTCGGGCGGGTTCTTTCCGCCGCAGGGCGCGGGGCCGGAGGCCGGCGGGAGTTCTTTACCCAGGGCCCGCCTGCCGGGCGGCGCCGCCTCCCTCCACTGGCGCGCTCCCGGGCTTCGCCCGGAGGCGGTTGGGCGCGAGTTCCTTATCCAGGCGGCCCGGCCGGGTGGTCCCAAGAAACGACGAAGGGCCGCGCCGGGCGGGGGAAGTCCCCGTGCCCGGCGCGGCCCCGCGCCGGAATTCCTTCAGACCTTGCGGGCCGGTTCGCTGGCGTCCGTGGTCAGCTCCGCGAGGAGCTCGTTCACCTCGGACTCCCGGAACCGCCGGTGCCCGCCCGGGGTCCGGATCGAGCCGATGCGGCCCGCCGTCGCCCAGCGGGTGACCGTCTTGGGGTCCACCCGGAACAGTGCTGCCACCTCGCCAGGGGTGAGCAGGCGTCCGCCCATCGTCGCGGTCATTTTCCGCCTCCTTAACGACCTCACTGCTATACCGGAGGCGATCCGGGCCCTTCTGGCCCGTCGCGCCGGGGTAGCCAACACGGCAATCGTTGCACTTCACCCGTCGGGTACTCGAACGGTTGTCCAAGAGTAAAGAGCCCTTAAAGGTCAAAACGGACAGCTTGCTTACGTTCTGCAACTACTGCTGTGGTGACATGACGTGCGGAGATGTCCTTCGCCTGGGTCATCGGCCGCGAGGCGTGGTCTCAATGGGGGATTGTCCAACCGCATAGAGTGATCCCGTGGATCAGTTGGACCGGAAGATCATCGCGGCGTTGCGCATCAACGGACGGGCCACTTACGCCGACCTCGGGCGGGCCGTCGGGCTCTCCGCGTCGTCGGTGCACGAGCGGGTGGGCAAGCTGGAAGCCGCCGGCGTGATCACCGGCTACCACGCGGTCGTCGACCCGAACTCGGTCGGCCTCGGCGTCACCGCCCTCGTCAGCATCCACCCGACCGACACCGCGACGGAGGACGACGTCGCCGACGCGCTCGCCGAGCTCGACGAGGTCGAGAGCTGCTACGCGGTGGCGGGCGACGAGGCCTTCGTCGTCAAGGTGCGCGTGCCGACCGTCGACGAGCTGGAGCGGACCCTCGGCCGGCTCCGGCGCATCCCCGGCGTCGGGCGGACGAACACGACCGTCGTGCTCTCGACGCGCTTCGAGGGCCGCCCGAACAACGCGGGCCTGCAGAAGGACCGGTCGGGCGGGGCGTAGCCTGCGTCAGTGTGGAGACCAACCTGCCCCGTGACCTGACGCTGTACCTCCTGGCGCGGTTCGTGCTGGTCGGGGTGATCGCCTGGGTGCTGACCCTGGTCGGCGTGCCCCTGCTGGTCGCGCTGGTCGTCGGCCTGGTCGTCGGGCTGCCGCTGGGCCTCCTGCTGTTCCGCCCGCTGAACACCCGCGTCACGGCCGGCCTGGCGAAGCGCAACGAGAAGCGCGCCCGGGCCCGTGCCGAGCTCCGCGCGCAGCTGCGTGGGGACGCGCCGGGGCAAGCGGAATGAGCCGCCCGCACGCCCGCAGCTGGGTCCGCGAGGCCGTCCGGATCATCGAGGCCGACGCGAACCGCAGCGCCGACACCCACCTGCACGTCTTCCCGCTGCCCCCGGAGTGGGGCATCGACCTGTACCTCAAGGACGAGTCCGTCCACCCGACCGGCTCGCTGAAGCACCGGCTGGCCCGCTCGCTGTTCCTCTACGGGCTCGTCAACGGCCAGATCGGCCCGGACACCGTGCTCGTCGAGGCGTCCAGCGGGTCGACGGCGGTGTCCGAGGCCTACTTCGCGCGCATGCTCGGCCTGCGCTTCATCACGGTCGTGCCGCGGAAGACGTCGAAGGAGAAGATCGCGCTCATCGAGTTCTACGGCGGTGAGTGCCACTACGTCGACGAAGCCCCGGCGATGTACCCCGAAGCCGAGCGGCTCGCGGCCGAGAGCGGCGGGCACTACCTCGACCAGTTCACCTACGCCGAGCGCGCGACGGACTGGCGCGGCAACAACAACATCGCCGAGTCGGTGTTCGCGCAGATGCGCTCGGAGCGCCACCCGATCCCGACGTGGATCGTGGTCGGCGCGGGCACGGGCGGCACGAGCGCGACGTTCGGCCGGTACGTCCGCTACAAGCGCCACACGACGAAGATCTGCGTCGCCGATCCGGAGAACTCGTCGTTCTACGGGGCCTGGGAAACCGGCGCGCTCGACTACGCGACCGGGATGCCGTCGCGCATCGAAGGCATCGGGCGCCCGCGCTGCGAGCCGTCGTTCGTCCCGGGCGTCATCGACGAGATGTTCCAGATCCCCGACGCCGGCTCCTTGGCGGCGATCAGGCTGCTGCGCGAGCGCACCGGGCACTGGGCGGGCGGCTCGACCGGCACGAACCTCTACGGCGCGTTCCGGCTGATTTCGCGGATGGTCGAGGACGGCCAGGCGGGCAGCGTCGTGACGCTGCTGTGCGACGGCGGCGAGCGGTACGCGCACACCTACTACAACGACGAGTGGATCGAGGCCCAGGGCCTGGACCTGGCGCCGCACACGGCGTTGTTCGAGGAGTTCCTGACGACCGGGAAGTTCTTCGTCCCGGAGGACTAGAAGCTCAGCGCCACGGCGGCGAGCACGGCCCAGGCGAGCATCGCCAGGCCGGTGTCCCGCAACGCCGGGATCAGCGCCCGGCCCTGCTGGCCGCCGCCGACCGCCCGGACCGACTTCAGCAGCATCGGCGCGGTCACGAGCGTGATCAAGACCAGTGGCTGGAAGATGCCGAGCACGATGCTCAGCACGTACGGCACGGCCACCAGCACCAGGTACAGCCGACGCGTCCCGCCGTCGCCGAGACGGGTCGCCAGGGTGCGCTTGCCGGACTCGATGTCGGTCGGGATGTCGCGGAGGTTGTTGGCCGTCAGCACCGCCGTCGAGAAGCTGCCGACGGCGACCGCGCACGCCAGCCCGGCCCAGCTGACCCGGCCCGCCTGGACGTACACCGTGCCCAGCACGCCGGCCAGCCCGAAGAACACGAACACCGCGATTTCGCCGAAACCGTAGTAGCCGTACGGCTTCTTGCCGCCGGTGTAGAACCACGCGCCGAGGATGCACAGCGCGCCCATGACCAGCAGCCACCAGTGCCCGCTGCTGACGACCAGCACGAGCCCGAGCACCCCGGCCAGGCCGAGCGCGACCAGCGCGGCGGTCAGCACGGCCTTCGGCGCGGCGACGCCCGAACCGACCAGCCGCAGGGGGCCGACGCGGTTTTCGTCGGTGCCGCGGATGCCGTCGGAGTAGTCGTTGGCGTAGTTGACGCCGACGATCAGCGAGAGGGAGACGAGCAGCGCCAAGACCGAGCGCCACCACGAGAACGCGTCCAGGGCGATCGCCGCGCCGACCCCCGCCACCACCGGCGCCACCGCGTTCGGCAGCGTCCGCGGCCGGGCCCCCTCGATCCACTCGTTCACTGTCGCCATGGCGCCATTCAACGCCATGTCGATCAGCGACCGGCGATCAGTCCGAGGTCGGCAGCTGCCAGGTGAGCTGGCCGCTGTTCGGGTCGGCTCCGGGGCCGTCGGCCAAGGCCGCACCGGCGGGCAGGAGGACCCCCAGGGCGACGGCGGTGCCGATCAAGGCGGTGCGAATCCAGCGCGTCATGGTGCGTAGCCAAGCGGGTGCACGCCGTGCATGTCAACGAAGTGGCGACATTCAGTCGCCCAAACCCGACCCAAGTCGGGTCCGCACCGCCGCCCGGTCGATCTTGCCCGGCCCGCGAAGGGGCAGCTCAGCGGCGTATTCGACGCGTTTCGGCGTCGCCGCCGCGCCCAGTTCGGCCCGGACCGCGGCACGCAGTTCGTCCGCTTCGGGCGGTTCACCGTCCGGGACGACCAGCGCCACGACGGCCTCACCCCACTCCGGGTCCGGCAGGCCCACGACGCACGCGTCGCGCACGCCCGGCCGGGCGCCCAGCACCCGCTCGATCGCGTTCGCGGACACCTTCACGCCGCCGGTGTTGATCATGTCGTCGGCGCGGCCGAGGACCTCGATGCGGCCGTCGTCGTGCCGAACCCCACGGTCGGACGTCGTGAACCAGCCGCCGGAGAAGGACTCCGCCGTCAGGTCGGGCCGCCGCCGGTAACCGTGGGCGAGGACGTCGCCGGCGATGCGGATCCGGTCGCCGCCGACGTCGACGCGGACGCCGTCGAGGGGGACGCCGTCGTAGACGCAGCCGCTCGCCGTCTCGCTCATCCCGTACGCGGGCACGATCGCCACGCCCGCGTCGGCCGCCCGCTCCCGCAGGGCCGCCGACGTCGCCGCCGCGCCGACCACGATCGCGTCGAACGTCTTCGCCGCGGCCAGCCCCGCGCCGCCGTCGTCGAGCAGCCGGACCAGCTGCGTCGGCACCAGCGCCGTGTACCGCGGGCCGCCTTCCAAGGTCGCCGCGGCGGCCGCGAAGTCGTCCGGCCGGAAGCCGGTGCCGGTCAGGAACGCCGGAGGCATCTCGGCCAGCAGCGACCGGACCAGCACCTGCAGGCCGCCGATGTAGTGCGCCGGCGTCGCGAGGAGCCAGTGGCCGGGACCGCCGAGGCGGGTGTGCGTGGCCTCGGCGGACGCGATCAGCGCGCGGGCCGAGAGCAGCACGCCCTTGGGTGCGCCGGTCGAGCCCGAAGTGGCGATGACCACGGCCGTGTCCGGCTCGGCGGGCTCGTCCGGGGCCATCGCGTCCCGCAGCGCGGGGTCGGTGAACGGCAGCACCGCCGGGCCGCCGCCCAGCGCGTCCGCGAGAGCGTTCTTCAGCCCGGTCAGCGCGGAAGGCGAACCGTCGAGGTGGACCGGGAGCAGCTCAGTAGTAATAGGGGACGTCCTTGAAGTCGGGGTCGCGCTTCTGCAGGAACGCGTCGCGGCCTTCGACGGCTTCGTCCTGCATGTACGCCAGGCGGGTGGTCTCGCCGGCGAACAGCTGCTGGCCGACCAGGCCGTCGTCGGTGAGGTTGAACGCGTACTTGAGCATCCGCTGCGCCGTCGGCGACTTGCGGGTGATCTCCCACGCCCAGGTCAGCGCCTCTTTTTCGAGGTCGGCGTGCGGGACGACCGCGTTGACCGCGCCCATCCGGTGCATCTGCTCGGCGGAGTACTCGCGGCCGAGGAAGAAGATCTCGCGGGCGAACTTCTGCCCGGCCATCTTCGCCAGGTACGCCGAGCCGTAGCCGCCGTCGAACGAGCCGACGTCGGCGTCGGTCTGCTTGAACTTCGCGTGCTCGGCCGAGGCGAGGGTGAGATCGCACACGACGTGCAGGGAGTGCCCGCCGCCCGCGGCCCAGCCCGGCACGACCGCGATCACCGGTTTCGGCAGGAACCGGATGAGCCGCTGGACCTCGAGGATGTGCAGGCGACCGGCCCGCGCGGGGTCCACCGTGTCGGAGGTCTCGCCGCTCGCGTACTGATAGCCGGAGCGTCCGCGAATACGCTGGTCACCACCGGAGCAGAACGCCCACCCGCCGTCCTTGGGCGAGGGGCCGTTGCCGGTGAGCAGGACACAGCCGACGTCGGCGCTCATCCGGGCGTGGTCCAGCGCCCGGTAGAGCTCGTCGACGGTGTGCGGCCGGAAGGCGTTGCGAACCTCCGGGCGGTCGAACGCGATGCGCACCACGCGTTTGCCGCCGCGGCTCTCAGCGGAGCGGTGGTAGGTGATGTCGGTGAAGGCGAAACCTTCGACCTCGGTCCACGCGGCGGGGTCGAACAGCTCGGAAACTCGGGCGTCATCCACGTTTGGGAGAATAGGACCCGTGGACTTATCCGATCTCGACGCACCTGGAGCCTGCCGGTGAACCCTTCCACCGCGCAGGCCAGGGTCATCGTCGACGAACTCGTCCGCAACACCGTTTCGCACGTCGTCCTCTGCCCGGGCTCCCGCAACGCGCCGCTGTCGATCGCGCTGTATGACGCGGCGGCGGCCGGGAAGCTCCAGCTGCACGTCCGCATCGACGAGCGCGGGGCCGCGTTCCTCGCGCTCGGCATCGCCGCCCGCACCGGCCGTCCGGTGGCCGTGCTCTGCACGTCCGGCACCGCGGCCGCGAACTTCCACCCCGCCGTCCTCGAGGCCGACCGGGCGGGCGTCCCGCTGATCGTGCTGACCGCCGACCGGCCGCCCGAGCTTCGCGCGGCCGGGGCGTCGCAGGTCATCGACCAGCACCAGCTCTACGGCGACGCCGCCCGCTACTTCGACGAGCTGGCCGTCGCCGAGCGGCGGGCCGGCCAGAACTCGTACTGGCGCAGCCAGATCTGCCGCGCGTGGAACGCCGCCTACGGCGAGTGGCGCTGCGGCCCGGTGCACCTGAACATCCCGTTCCGCGAGCCGCTCGTCCCGGACCTCGACGACGACGGCGAGTGGTACGAGTCCCTGGACGGCCGTCCCGACGGCTCCCGCTGGACCGAGCTGCCCGACTTCGGCGCGCTGCCGTCGTTCGTGGTGCCCTCGGCGCGGCACGGCCTGGTCATCGCGTGCGACACCGGCGTCCAGGCGGCCAGCGAATGGGCCGAGCAGCACGGCTGGCCGGTGGTGTCGGAGACCGGCGGGCTGGGCCTGTCCGGCGGCACGGCGATCTCGTCCGGCGCGTGGCTGCTGGGCGTCGAGGAGTTCATCGCGAAGCACAAGCCGGAGCAGGTGCTCTGCCTCGGCCGGCCGACGGTGTTCCGGCAGATCCAGAAGGTGATCTCGGACCCGTCGGTCGAGGTCCTGCTGGTCCGCCCGGACTCGGACTGGCCGGCGCCGGCGCACAACGTCCGGCAGGTCGGGCAGTGGTTCGACGAGCCGACCAAGCCGGCCGACCCGGAGTGGCTGGCGAGCTGGCGCCGGGCCGACGCCGCCGCGTCCGACGCCGTTTCGTCGGTGCTGGCCGCCGAGCCGTGGCCGTCCGGGCTGCGGCTGGCGGCCGAGCTGGTCGACGCGCTGCCGGCGGACTCACTGCTGGTCGTCGGCTCGTCCAACCCGACGCGCGACGTCGCGCTGGCCGGCCGGTTGCGCCCGGACGTCCTGGTGCACCGCAACCGCGGCGTCGCGGGCATCGACGGCACGGTCTCGACGGCGATCGGCGCCGCGTACGTCCACCGCGGGCCGTCGTACGCGCTGCTGGGTGACCTGACGTTCCTGCACGACGCGTCGGGCCTGCTCACCGGGCCGGCCGAGCAGCGCCCCGACCTGACGATCGTCGTGTGCAACGACGACGGCGGCGGCATCTTCTCCCTGCTGGAGCAGGGCGCACCCGAGCACGCGGCGAGCTTCGAGCGGGTGTTCGGCACGCCGCACGGCGCCGACCTGGGCGCGTTGTGCGCCGGCTACCGCGTCCCGCACGTCGTCGCGGAGACGCTGACCGAGTTCCGCGCGGCCCTGCGGCCGGCGCCGGGGCTGCGGGTCGTGGAGGTGCGGGTCGACCGGTCGCGGCACCGCGACCTGCACGGCCGGTTGCGGGCGGCGGTCTCGGCGGCCGTGTCCGCAGCCTGAGTCAAGCGGTTTCCGGGACCGGTCCCAGGAGGTAAGAACCTTCCTTCGCCGGTACCTGGGTGCTGCCCGGCTGGCTACGTTCGAGCGCGCTGAACCTCACCCGTTGGAGGGATTCGAATGCGTGCAAGAACGCGCACCGGCTTCGGTGCGCTCGCGGCCGGCGTCGTCTCGGTGCTGCTCGCCGGCACCGCCGCCGCGGCCCCCGCGCCCGGCGCACCCGGTGCCGGCGACCCGTACTACCCGAACGCCGGCAACGGCGGCACGGACGTGCTCCACTACGACATCCGCCTGACCTACCAGCCGGCGACCGACGTCCTCGCGGGCACGACGACGCTGCTGCTCACCGCCACGCAGGACCTCTCGCGGTTCGACCTCGACTTCGCGCTGAAGGCGTCGACCGTGCGCGTGAACAACCGCCCCGCGCAGTTCGCGAACCAGACCGGCAACGGCGAGCTCGTCGTCACCCCGGCGCAGCCGCTGCTCAAGGGCCAGACCGCGACGGTCGTCGTGGCGTACTCGGACACGCCGTCGACCGAGACGGTGGACGGCATCAACGCCTGGAAGAAGGGTGCCTTCGGCGCGCTCGGCATCGACGAGCCGCAGAGCTCGGCGTGGTGGTTCCCGGCCAACGACCACCCCACCGACAAGGCGACCTACGACGTCTCGATCGAAGCCCCGGACGACAACGTTGCCATCTCCAACGGCTCGCTCGTGCGCACGACGAAGAGCCGCGCGGGGTGGACCCGCTGGCAGTGGCGGAGCACGAAGCCGCAGGCCACGTACCTGACGTCGTTCATCGTCGGCAAGTACGAGCTGAACCAGTCGACGACGCCGGACGGCAAGCCGTTCATCACGGCGTACGGCGCCGACCTCGGCGACTCGCTGTACGCGGCGAAGGCCAGCGTCGAGCGGACGCCGGAGATCGACGAGTTCCTGGCGACGCAGTTCGGCCCGTACCCGTTCGAGGCCGAGGGCGGGGTCGTGACCAGCGGCATCACGTTCTCCCTGGAGAACCAGACCCGGCCGACCTACGGTGCCCGGAACTTCCGCGCGGGCTCGAACACGACGCTGATCGCGCACGAGAACGCCCACCAGTGGTTCGGCGACAACGTCTCCCTCGGCCGCTGGAGCGACATCTGGCTGAACGAGGGCTTCGCGTCCTACGCCGAGTGGCTCTGGTCGGAGCACGAGGGCGAGGGCACGGTCGCGGAGCTGGCCCAGTACACCTACGACTCGAACCCGGCCGACGGTGACCTGTGGAAGCTCGTCCCGGCCGACCCGGGCGCGGACAACCAGTTCGACAACGCCGTGTACGACCGGGGTGCGCTGGCCCTGCAGGCGCTGCGGACCGCTGTGGGTGACGAGGCGTTCTTCAAGATCCTGCAGACGTGGCAGGTGCAGAAGGGCGGTAAGGACGGGCGGATCCTGGAGTTCATCGCGCTGGCGGAGAAGATCTCGGGGAAGCCGCTGCACGACCTGTTCCAGACGTGGCTGTACACGGCGGGTAAGCCGTCCGTGGGGCCGAACGGTGCTGCGGCCTTCACCGCGCGGGCAGCGTCCGTGAAGCCGAAGTCGTTCGACCAGATCCAGGAGAACCACCGGAATCTCGCCGCGGAACACACGCACTGAGTCCGACCGCTACGCTCGCGGCGTGAGCACTAGAGGTGAGCGGGTGAGGCGCGTCGGGTGGTGGGCTGCCCTCGGCGTCGCCTCGCTCCTCACCGTCATGTGTGTTTGTCTCCTGTTCGCCGCGATTCGCAACGATGGGGCTATCGAGGCTCAGCTCGGTACCGCCAATGCGACCGTTGATTCGGTGGCTTTCGATCGGACGATCATCCACTTCGAGACGCCGGATGGGATCGTGCACAGTCCGGCGAACGGGGTGCTGTATCCCGATGGGCTGGCTGCTGGGCAGCTTGTTCGGATCGAGTACGACGCTTCTGATCCCGAGTTGGCTCGGGTTGCCGGGCGGTCCGCCACGTTGACCTTGCTGCCCTTGGGGAGCTTTGTGTTCTTCACCTGGCTGGTGGCTGGGCCGTTGCTCTGGTGGATTCGGCGGGTGGACAAGCGGGCTCGTGTTGACGAGCCGGCCGTCGTTTGACCTAGGTTCGGGGGAGGGCTAGGCGCAGCCCGCGTGCTCTCGCTCAGCCCGTCGCTTTCAGCCAGTGGCTTCTGGTTATCTCGTACTCGACCTCGCCCTGCTCGGCGCCCTCGATCGGGTCGTCGTACTCCGCGGCCGATGTGAATGCCCTCGCGAATGTCAGGCCTGCCGAGGTCATTGTCGCTCGGGATGGGGTGTTGACCGCCATTGTCTGGGCGAAGATGCGGTTCAGCTTCAGCTCTTCGAAGCCGTAGCGGATCAGCTCCTGTGAGCCTTCCTTCGCGTAACCCTTTCGCCAGTGCCGGCGCAGCAGGCGGTAGCCCAGCTCGGCTTCGCCCTCGACCTTCGGCTGGTCGGGGCCGTGCGGTGGGCGGAGGATCCACCAGCCGATGAAGTCCTCTCCGGCGAACCCCATCCAGAAGCCGAACCCGGGCGCGGTGTCCATCCGGCGTTTGTGGGCCTCCTCGACCTCGGCTCGGGTCGACGCCCGGCCGGTGAGGTAGCGCATTACCTCGGGGTCGGAGTCCAGCTCGTACTCCAGCTCGAGGTGCTCGTCCGCGAGGGGCACGAGGGTGAGGCGTGCGGTGTGCAGGGTGGGCATGAATCGATCGTCACCGGGCGCGCAACCGGATTAGGCCGCGTGGGCCGTCTCCTGCCACCAGCCCAGTACCTCGTCCGCCACTCCCGGGGCCGCCACCAGCAGGCCGTCCGTCGGCAACGCCGTGTCCTCGCCGTGCTTGTCCAGGACCACCGCGCCCGCCTCGATCGCCATCGCCACCGACCCCGCCACGTCCCACTCGTGGTAGCTGTGCAGCACCGCCGCCGCCGCGTGGCCCAGCGCCACCTGCGCGATCGACAACGCCGCCGATCCCAGGACCCGGACTCCTGCGTGCGCCGCCGCCGCTCGCTCGATGAAGCCGCCCATTCCCGGCCACGGACCCTGCCGCGCGAACTCCGTGCACACCAGCGCCCCCGCCGTCACGCAGCGGTCCTGCAGCTGGACCGGCTTGCCGTTCGCGCGGGCCCCTCGTCCGCGCGCGGCCGCGTAGATCTGGGCTCGGTACGGGTCCGCCACCACCCCCACCACCGGGCCCGCCGCGTCCACCAGCGCCAGGCTGTACGCGCACCACGGGACGCCCGCAACGTAGTTCGCCGTTCCGTCGACCGAGTCGACCACCCAGCGGTACTCCGCTACGTCCGCCCCGTGGTCCGCGCCGAACTCGTGGCCGACCACCGGGATGCCCGGGAACTCCGCCGTCAGGACGCGCCTGGTGTGGCGCTCCAGGATGCGGTCGGTGTCGGTGACCCAGTCGAACGGCGAATCCAGCGTGGACGGGTGGGCGCCGCGGCCGGCGGTCGCGGTGATCACGTCGGTGGCGTCGTTGGCCAGCCGTCCGGCCACTTCGAGCGCCCTCGACAGCAAGCCGGGCTCGACGGGCCGCGGCGGCCGGGAGGACAAGAGGGTCATGCCTGCTTAGTCTGGGCCCCGCTGGTTTCCGGGACACGACCTTGAGATGACATGTCGTAGCCGATCTGTTCCGGCAGCGTTGGCCGCCGTGTCACACGGGCGCCAGGAACGGGTGCGATCGTCCAAGACGTGCGAGTCGCCATAGTCACCGAAAGTTTCCTGCCCCAGGTGAACGGCGTGACCAACTCCGTCCTGCGGGTCGTCGAGCACCTGCGCGAACGCGCCCACGACGTGCTGATCATCGCCCCGGGACCGGGCCCGGACTCCTACCGCGGCGCCCCCGTCGTGCGGATCCCCGCGCTCGACGTCCCCGGCGTCAACTCCCTGCCGATCGGCCTGCCCACGCGCACCGTGCTCACCGCGCTCGCCGCGTTCGGCCCGGACGTCGTGCACCTGGCCTCGCCCTTCGTGGTCGGGGCACGCGGGCTCGCCGCCGCGCGACGGCTGCGCGTCCCGTCCATCGCCGTCTACCAGACCGACATCGCCGGCTTCGCCGCCGCGTACGGCTTCGGTATCGCCGCGCGCGCCGCCTGGCGGTGGGTGCGGCGGCTGCACTCGCGGGCCGACCGGACCCTCGCCCCGTCCAGCGACTCCGTCGAACAGCTCGAGCTGCACGGCGTCCCGCGCGTGCACCGCTGGGCGCGAGGTGTCGACATCGAGCGCTTCTCCCCGGACCACGCCGACGCGGCACTGCGGGCCGAGCTGGCCCCGAACGGTGAACTGCTCGTCGGGTTCGTCGGCAGGCTGGCGCCGGAAAAGGAGGTCGACCGGCTGGCCGCGCTCGCCGGGGTGCCGGGGATCCGCGTGGTCGTCGTCGGCGACGGGCCGGAACTCGAAAGCCTGAAAGAACAGCTGCCCGGCGCCGCCTTCCTCGGCGCGAAGTACGGCGAAGACCTCTCCAAGGCGTACGCGAGCTTCGACGTCTTCGTCCACACCGGCCCGCACGAGACGTTCTGCCAGGCGGTGCAGGAGGCGATGGCGTCCGGCCTGCCGGTGCTCGCGCCGGCCGCCGGCGGCCCGAAGGACCTCGTCCTGCCCGGCCGGACCGGCTACCTGCTGCCCGCCGACCGCGAGGGCTTCGGCCCGGCGCTCGTCGAGAAGGTCGACGCCCTCCGCGACGCCGCGTTGCGCGCGAGGCTCGGCGAGAAGGCGCGCAAGGTCGTGCTGGGCCGCACCTGGCCCGCCGTCTGCCACGAGCTGCTCGGGCACTACGAAGCCGTGCGGGGCCGGGCCGCCCGCGCGGCCTGACATGCACATCGTCCAGCTCGCGAACTTCTACGGGCCGCGCTCGGGCGGGCTGCGCACGGCACTGCACCACCTCGGCGCCGGCTACGTCGCGAGCGGTCACGCCGTGACGCTCGTCGTGCCCGGCACCCGCTACGCCGACGAGGTCCTGCCGACCGGCGTGCGCCGGTTCTCGCTGCCCGCCCCGAAGATCCCGGGGACCGGCGGCTACCGGGCCGTCGACCCGCACCGCGTCCGCGCCGTGCTGCGCCGGCTCGAACCCGACCGGCTGGAGGTGTCGGACCGGTTGACGCTGCGGGGGATGGGCGGCTGGGCGCGGCGGCACGGCGTCCCGAGCACGGTCATCTCCCACGAGCGCCTCGACCGGCTGCTGGAGCAGTTCCTGCTGCCCGAGCCGGTGGCGCGCCGCGTCGCCGACGTCGCCAACCGGCGGATGGCGGCCAGCTACGACACGGTCGTCTGCACGACGGCGTTCGCGCGCGCGGAGTTCGACCGGATCGCCGCGCCGAACGTCCGCCGCGTGCCGCTCGGTGTCGACTTGGCGACGTTCCGGCCCGCCATGCGCGACGCCGGCTGGCGCGCCGGCCTGGCCTCCGGCGCGGACGCCCTGCTCGTCCACTGTGGACGGCTGTCGCCGGAGAAGCACGTGGAGCGCAGCGTGGACACCGTCGCTTCGCTAACGGAGGCCGGCGCGAAGGTCCGGCTGGTGGTGGCGGGTGACGGACCCCGGCGGCGGGCGCTGGAACGCCGGGCGCGCGGGCTGCCGGTGACGTTCCTGGGGTTCCTGTCGGGCCGCGGCGACGTCGCAAGGCTGCTGGCCAGCGCGGACGTCTCCCTGGCACCGGGGCCGCACGAGACGTTCGGGCTGGCCGCCCTGGAGGCCCTGGCTTCGGGGACGCCGGTGGTGGTGTCGGCCTCATCGGCGCTGCGGGAGATCGTGCAACCCGGGTGTGGTGCGGCGGTGGACGACCACGCGCCCGCGTTCGCCACGGCCGTGACCGACCTCCTGGAGAGCCCGGAGGACGCGCGGCGGGCAGCGGCCCGGGCGCGGGCCGAGGAGTTCACCTGGCCCGCGGCGGTGGCCGGGATGCTGGCGACCTTCCGCTGAGGCAGCGACTAACCTCAGGACATGTCACGCGCAAGCCTGGACAAGGACCCGCACGAAGTCGCCGCGATGTTCGACGGCGTCGCGTCCGGGTACGACCGGGCGAACTCGTTCATGACCTTCGGCTTCGACCGGCGCTGGCGCACCACCACCGCCCGCGTGCTCGACGCCCGCCGCGGCGAGAAGGTCCTGGACCTCGCCGCCGGCACCGGCGTCTCCACCGTCGAGTACGCCCGCGGCGGCGCCTGGTGCCTGGCCGCGGACTTCTCGTTCGGCATGCTCCGCGCCGGCAAGCACCGGAACGTGCCGATGGTTGCGGCCGACGCGCTCAACCTGCCGTTCGCGGACGAGAGCTTCGACGCCGTGACGATCTCCCTCGCGCTGCGCAACTTCGTCGACCCGAAGGCGGCGCTCACCGAGATCGCCCGGGTGGTCAAGCCGGGCGGCCGGCTGGTGATCTGCGAGGTCTCGACCCCGCCGTTCGCGCCCATCCGGTTCATCCACCGGCGGTTCATGCTGCGGCTGCTCACGTGGGTCGGCAAGCGGACGTCGTCGAACCCCGAGGCCTACTCCTACCTGGCCGAATCCATGCTGACCTGGCCCGACCAGCGCACGCTCGGCGAGATCATCGCGAGTGCGGGCTGGACCGACGTCGAGTGGTTGAACCTCACATTCGGCGTCGTGGCGATCCACCGCGCGCGAAAGCCCGCATAAACTCGCGGCCATGAGCCGTCGTACCGCAGACCAGGACGCCGAAGTCATCGTCGTCGGCGCCGGACCCGCCGGGTCCACCGTGGCCACCTACCTGGCCCGCGCGGGCGTCGACGTCCTGCTGCTGGAGAAGACCGAGTTTCCCCGCGAGAAGGTCTGCGGCGACGGCCTGACCCCACGTGGCGTCAAGCAGCTGATCGACCTGGGCATCGACACCAGCGAGGAAGCCGGCTGGGTGCACAGCCGCGGCCTGCGGATCCTCACCGGCGACCTGACGCTCGAACTCGACTGGCCGGACCTGACCAGCTACCCGCCGTACGGGGTTTCCCGCACCCGCCACGACTTCGACGACCTCCTCGCGAAGCTCGCGGTGAAGGCGGGCGCGCGCCTCTACGAGCGCACCACCGTCACCAGCGCGATCACGAACGCGAGCGGGCGCGTGGTCGGCGTCGAGGCCAAGGTCGGCCCGGAGAAGACGCCGGTGCACTACCGCGCGCCGCTGGTCCTGGCCTGCGACGGCGTCTCCGCGCGGCTCGCGCTGAGCGTCGGCATCCAGAAGAACGAGAAGCGCCCGATGGGCGTGGCGGTGCGCCAGTACTACAAGAGCCCGCGCCACGACGACCCGTTCATCGAGGGCCACCTCGAGCTGTGGGACCGCTCCGACCCGCGGAACCCGAAGCTGCTGCCGGGCTACGGCTGGGCGTTCCCGCTCGGCGACGGCACGGTGAACGTCGGCCTCGGCATGCTGTCGACGTCGGCGTCGTTCCGGAACACCGACTACCGCGCGCTGCTGCGCCAGTGGCTGGACGGGACGCCGGAGGAGTGGGGCTACCGCGAGGAGAACGCGATCGGCAAGGTCGGCGGCGCCGGCCTCCCGATGGGCTTCAACCGCACCCCGCACTACCGCGACGGCCTGCTGCTGCTCGGCGACGCGGGCGGCATGGTCAGCCCGTTCAACGGCGAAGGCATCTCGGCGGCGATGGAGTCCGCGCAGATCGCCGCGGAGGTCGTCGTGCAAGCGCTCGCGCGCCGCGAAGGGCCTTCTCGGGAGCGGGCGCTGGAGGCGTACCCGCGCGCGGTCGGTGAGCTGATGGGCGGCTACTACGCGCTGGGCAACGTCTTCGCGAAGATCATCGGCAAGCCGAAGATCATGCACGCGTGCACCAAGTACGGCCTGCGCATCAACAAGCTGCTGCCGCTGGTCTACAAGGGCCTGTCGGGCTGCTACGACGCCAAGGGCGGCGACGGCGTCGACCGGCTGATCGCGGCCCTCGCCAAGGCGACGCCGAGCCCGCGCTGACGCGCGCGGACACACGAGTGGCCCAGCAAGTTGGCCGTGCGGTCAGTGGGATAGCTCACACGCCGACGTCCCAAATGTCCGGCCGTCAAGCGATCTTGAACGGCCTTCGCGCAGGTCGCGCGCGGGCCGTCATCGGGCTGTGACAACGATGGCGGGAAAAGTTAGGCGACCCTTATAACACGGGGCCCTAGGGACAAGAGTGTGAGTCGCGTCCTAGACTCCCCCCATGCTTTGTGAATCCCTTCACATCCGCGACGAGTGGCTTGTGAACTATTTCACAAGCAGAGTTCGGTCCAGCCACGGGCCGTAAGGAGACCCTGACCCTCGGCGGTGTGACCCAGGTCCCTTAGGGTGCCGACGAGGCCAAGCGGTTCCCCACCACAAGCACAACCGCATCGGCGCGGAAAGGATGGCGAAGACCCCGTGCTGACGTTGCTGACCCGAACCGACACGGTGCAGCTGGCGCAAGAGGCCCCCAGCCTGAAGCCCTACCTGCCCATCGTGATCCTGTTCGTCCTGGCGCTGGCGTTCGCCGTGCTGTCGGTCCTGCTGGGGCCGCTCGTCGGCCCCAGCCGGTACAACAAGGCCAAGCTCTCCGCCTACGAGTGCGGCATCGAGCCGTCGCCGCAGCCGCTCGTCGGCGCCGGGCGGATGCCGGTCGCGTACTACATCACCGCGATGCTGTTCATCCTGTTCGACATCGAGATGGTCTTCCTCTACCCGTTCGCCGTGCAGGCGGACGCGCTGGGCACGTTCGGCCTGGTGGAGATCCTGCTGTTCATCGCGACGGTCGGCTTCGCGTACGCCTACGTGTGGCGGCGCGGCGGCCTGGATTGGAACTAGACCCATGGGCCTCGAAGAGAAACTCCCCAACGGCATCCTGCTGGCCAGCCTCGAAGGCCTCGTCAACTGGGCGCGCAAGAACTCGCTCTGGCCCGCGACCTTCGGCCTCGCCTGCTGCGCGATCGAGATGATGACGGTCGGCGGTTCCCGCTACGACATCGCCCGCTTCGGCATGGAGCGCTTCAGCGCGACGCCGCGGCAGGCCGACCTGATGATCGTCGCCGGGCGCGTCACGCAGAAGATGGCCCCGGTCCTGCGCCAGATCTACGACCAGATGGCCGAGCCGCGCTGGGTGCTCGCGATGGGCGTCTGCGCCTCCTCCGGCGGCATGTTCAACAACTACGCCGTGGTCCAGGGCGTCGACCACATCGTGCCGGTCGACATGTACCTGCCCGGCTGCCCGCCGCGGCCGGAGATGCTGCTGGACGCGATCCTCAAGCTGCACGCCAAGATCCAGGACGAGCCGATCAACGCCCGCCGCGCCGCCATCCGCGCCGCCAGCGGGGCCCGCACCGAGCTCGTCGCGTCGTCGATCAAGTACGCGAAGAAGTAGAGCGATGACTGAGAACCCCCAACCCGGCGAAGAGCAGTCGAGCGCCGAGCGCGCCGAAACCGGCCTGACGGCGAAGGGCCCGGGCGCGGCCGAACCCGTCGTCACCGGCCGCGAACGCCGCGGCATGTTCGGTGTCTCCGGCACCGGCGACACCTCCGGCTACGGCGGCGTCCGGCTCCCGGCCTACAGCCCCGCGCCGGCCGAGCGCCCGTACGGCGGCTGGTTCGACCAGTTCGCCGACGAGTTCTACGCGGCGCTGGCCGAGCGCAAGATCCCCGCCGAGTCGATCCTGCAGACCACGGTCGACCGCGGCGAGATCACCTTCTACGTCGACCGCGAGAAGCTGGTCGAGATCGCCAAGACGCTGCGCGACGACGGCGGGCTCCGCTTCGAGCTGCTGTCCTCGGTGTCCGGGGTGGACTACGGCGTCGACGTCCCGCAACGGCTGCACGCGGTCTACCACTTCACGTCGCTGACCTACCGGCGCCGGATCCGCCTCGAGGTCACCCTCGACGTCGAGGACGCGCACGTGCCGTCGCTGGTCGGGGTCTACCCGACCGCCGACTGGCAGGAGCGCGAGACCTGGGACATGTTCGGCATCGTCTTCGACGGCCACCCGGCGCTGACCCGGATCCTCATGCCGGACGACTGGGACGGCCACCCCCAGCGCAAGGACTACCCGCTCGGCGGGATCCCGGTCGAATACAAGGGCGCGGAGATCCCGCCGCCGGACCAGCGGAGGTCGTACTCGTGAGCACCGAGAACCTGTCCGACGTCACGACGGGCACCTCGACCACGGCCGAAGGCAGCGACAGCACCGACGACGTCAGCTACGCGGATTCCCGCGACACCACCGAAGGCCGCGTCTACACGGTCTCCGGCGGCGACTGGGACGACGTCATCGCCGACGCCCAGCACGACGAGCGCATGGTCATCAACATGGGCCCGCAGCACCCGTCGACGCACGGCGTGCTCCGGCTCGTGCTGGAGATGGAGGGCGAGACCGTCACGCAGCTGCGGTCGGTCATCGGCTACCTGCACACCGGCATCGAGAAGAACTGCGAGTACCGGACCTGGACCCAGGGCGTCACGTTCGTGACGCGCATGGACTACCTGGCCCCGCTGTCGACGGAGATGGCGTACTGCCTCGGCGTCGAGAAGCTGCTGCAGATCGAGGCCCCGCGCCGCGCGCAGCTGCTGCGCGTGATGCTGCTGGAGATCAACCGCATCGGCTCGCACCTGGTCTACATCGCCACCGGCGGTATGGAGCTGGGCGCCACCACCGCGATGACGCTCGGCTTCCGCGAGCGCGAAGAGGTCCTGCACCTGCTGGAGCACCTGACCGGCCTGCGGATGAACCACGCGTTCATCCGGCCCGGCGGCCTCGCGCAGGACATGCCGGCCGACTACCACGAGAAGGTCAGCGAGTTCATCAAGACGATGAAGAAGCGCCTTCCGCTGTACGACAAGCTCTTCACCGGCCAGCCGATCTGGCGCAACCGGCTCAAGGGCGTCGGGTACCTGCCGGTCGACGCGTGCCTCGCGCTCGGCGTCACCGGCCCGGTGCTGCGGTCGGCCGGTCTCCCGTGGGACCTGCGCAAGACCGAGCCGTACTCCTGCTACGACGAGTTCGACTTCGACGTGCCCGTGGACAACGGCGCCGACTGCTGGTCGCGCTACCTGATCCGCGTCCACGAGATGCACGAGAGCCTCAAGATCATCGAGCAGTGCCTCGAGAAGCTCGAGCCGGGCCCGGTCATGGTCGAGGACAAGAAGATCGCGTGGCCGGCGCAGCTGTCCATCGGCAGCGACGGCATGGGCAACTCGCTCGAGCACGTCAAGAAGATCATGGGCCAGTCGATGGAGTCCCTGATCCACCACTTCAAGCTGGTCACCGAGGGCTTCAAGGTGCCGGCCGGGCAGGTCTACACCTCGGTCGAGTCACCGCGCGGCGAGCTGGGCGCGCACCTGGTCTCCGACGGCGGCACCCGGCCGCTGCGGGTCCACGTGCGCGAACCGAGCTTCGTGAACCTGCAGTCGATGCCCGCAATGGCCGAAGGCGGCCTGGTCGCGGACGTGATCGCCGCGATCGCCTCGATCGACCCCGTCATGGGGGGAGTGGACCGATGACCACAGCAGTTCCCGAGCCGGGCCCGAACTACTCCGCGACGACGCACGCCGCGGCCGGGCCCGACACCGACGTCGTCGCCATCGCGCCGGACCCGGAAGTGGCCGCCGGCATCATCACCGAGACGCCCCTCGAGGACATCTTCGACGCGGACATCCACGCCAAGGCGCAGGAGCTGATCGCGCGCTACCCGATGTCCCGCTCGGCGCTGCTGCCGATGCTGCACCTCGTGCAGTCGGTGCAGGGGTACGTCAGCCAGGAGGGCATCGCGTTCTGCGCGAAGCAGCTCGACCTGTCCGACGCCGAGGTCAGCGCGGTCGCGACGTTCTACACGATGTACAAGCGCAAGCCGTGCGGCGAGCACCTCGTGAGCGTCTGCACCAACACGCTGTGCGCGGCCATGGGCGGCGACGCGATCTACAAGCGGCTCCAGACGCACCTCGGGTCCGAAGCGGAACCGCTGGGGCACAACGAAACCGCGGGCACGCCGAACGAGCCGGGCTCGATCACCCTCGAGCACGCCGAGTGCCTCGCGGCCTGCGACCTCGCGCCGGTCATCCAGGTCAACTACGAGTACTTCGACAACCAGACCGAGGACAAGGCCGTCGCGCTGGTCGACGCGCTGCAGGCGGGCAAGAAGCCGGCCCCGACGCGCGGTGCGCCGCTGACGAACTTCAAGGGCGCCGAACTGCAGCTCGCCGGGTTCTTCCCGGAGGACGAGGCGGCCTACCGCCGGGACGTCGACGGCCCGTCGCAGGCCGTCGAGACGCTGCGGGGCGCGAAGCTCGCGCAGGAGCGCGGCTGGGTCGCCCCGGCGGCTCAGGACGTTCCGTTGCCAGAAGTGGAGAAGAAGTAATGGCCGATCCCATTACCCCCGTCCTCACGAAGCGCTGGCTGTCCCCGAACTCCTGGCAGATCGGGACGTACGAGGCACTCGAGGGCTACACCGCCGTCCGCAAGGCACTCGCCGGGACGCCGGAGCAGCTCGTCCAGCTGGTCAAGGACTCCGGCCTGCGCGGCCGCGGCGGCGCGGGCTTCCCGGCCGGCATCAAGTGGTCGTTCATGCCGCCGAACTTCGACAAGCCGCATTACCTGGTGATCAACGCCGACGAGGGCGAACCCGGTACGTGCAAGGACATCCCGCTGATGATGGCGGACCCGCACTCGCTCATCGAGGGCTGCATCATCGCCTCGTACGCGATGCGGTCCAACCACTGCTTCATCTACGTCCGCGGCGAGGCCCTGCACTGCATCCGCCGCCTCAACGCGGCCGTGCGCGAAGCCGAAGCGGCGGGCTACCTGGGCGAGAACATTCTGGGCTCGGGCTTCGACCTCAAGATCACCGTCCACGCGGGCGCGGGTGCGTACATCTGCGGCGAGGAGACGGCGCTGCTCGACTCCCTCGAGGGACGTCGTGGCCAGCCGCGGCTCAAGCCGCCGTTCCCCGCGGCCGCCGGTCTCTACGCGGCGCCGACCACGGTCAACAACGTCGAGACCATCGCGAGCGCGCCGTTCATCGTC
Source organism: Amycolatopsis sp. NPDC049691 (assembly GCF_040675005.1). Lineage (NCBI taxonomy): Bacteria > Bacillati > Actinomycetota > Actinomycetes > Pseudonocardiales > Pseudonocardiaceae > Amycolatopsis > Amycolatopsis sp. NPDC049691. The sequence continues at coordinate 94,118 of NZ_JBFANX010000017.1, read as the reverse complement.
AACGGCGGGTCGAGCTGGTTCCGCGAGATGGGCCGCGAGAAGTCGCCCGGCCCGAAGATCTACTCGATCTCCGGCCACGTCGAGAAGCCCGGCCAGTACGAGTGCCCGCTGGGGACGACCCTGCGCGAGCTGCTGGACATGGCGGGCGGCATGAAGGACGGCATCCCGCTCAAGTTCTGGACCCCGGGCGGCTCGTCGACCCCGATGTTCACCGCCGAGCACCTCGACGTTCCGCTGGACTTCGAAGGCGCGGCGGAAGCCGGGTCGATGCTGGGCACCACCGCCGTCCAGGTCTTCAACGAGACCGTGTCGGTGCCGTGGGCCGTGATGAAGTGGACCCAGTTCTACGAGCACGAGTCCTGCGGCAAGTGCACGCCGTGCCGCGAAGGCACGTACTGGCTGGCGCAGATCCTCGAGCGGATGGTCGAGGGCCACGGTACCGAGGAGGACATCGACACCCTCCTCGACGTCTGCGACAACATCCTCGGCCGGTCGTTCTGCGCCCTCGGTGACGGCGCGGTGTCGCCGATCCAGAGCGGCATCAAGTACTTCCGCGAGGAGTTCCTCGCGCTGTGCGAAGCGAACCGGCACGAACAGACCAAGCCCGAACTCGTGGGAGCGCAGGCATGACGATCGCGCCCGACAAGCCAGAGACCACCGAGACGCCGGTCCCGGAGGGCCACGTCAAGCTGGTCATCGACGGCGAAGAGGTCATCGCCCCCAAGGGCGAGCTGCTCATCCGCACGGCCGAACGCCTCGGCACGGTCATCCCGAGGTTCTGCGACCACCCGCTCCTCGACCCGGCCGGCGCCTGCCGCCAGTGCCTGGTCGAGGTCGAAATGGGCGGCCGCCCGATGCCGAAGCCGCAGGCGTCCTGCACGATGACCGTCGCCGACGGCATGGTCGTCAAGACGCAGCTGACGTCGCCGGTCGCGGACAAGGCCCAGCAGGGCGTGATGGAGCTGCTGCTCATCAACCACCCGCTGGACTGCCCGATCTGCGACAAGGGCGGCGAGTGCCCGCTGCAGAACCAGGCGATGGCGCACGGCCGTCCCGAGTCGCGGTTCGTCGACACCAAGCGGACGTTCCCGAAGCCGCTGCCGATCTCCACGCAGGTGCTGCTCGACCGCGAACGCTGCGTGCTCTGCCAGCGCTGCACCCGGTTCTCCCGCGAGATCGCCGGCGACCCGTTCATCGAGCTCCTCGAACGCGGCGCGCACCAGCAGATCGGCACCGCGGAGACGGCGGACGTCCTGGACCTGGCTTCCCGGACGACGTCCGGCCAGCCGTTCCAGAGCTACTTCTCCGGCAACGTCATCCAGATCTGCCCGGTCGGGGCCCTGACGAGCGCGGCGTACCGCTTCCGGTCGCGGCCGTTCGACCTGGTGTCCTCGCCGAGCGTCTGCGAGCACTGCTCGTCCGGCTGCGCCGAGCGCACCGACTTCCGGCGCGGCAAGGTCCAGCGCAAGCTGGCCGGCGACGACCCGGAAGTCAACGAGGAGTGGATCTGCGACAAGGGCCGGTTCGCCTTCCGCTACACGACGGCCGAGGACCGCATCCGCCGTCCGCTGGTCCGCAACGCCGAGACCGGTGAGCTGGAAGAGGCGTCCTGGACCGACGCGCTGCGCGTCGCCGCCGAGGGCCTCACCGCGGCCCGGTCGAACGGCGGCGTCGGCGTCCTGCCCGGTGGCCGGCTGACCGTCGAGGACGCCTACGCGTACTCGAAGTTCGCCCGCGTCGCCCTGCAGACCAACGACGTCGACTTCCGCGCCCGCCCGCACTCGGCCGAGGAGCTCGCGTTCCTCACCTCGCACGTCGTGGGCGTGACGCCGGAGTCCGGTGTCACCTTCCGCGAGATCGAGCGGGCCCGCACGGTCCTGTGCGTCGCGTTCGAGCCCGAGGACGAAGCCCCGATCGTGTTCCTGCGGCTGCGCAAGGCGGCCCGCAAGAACCGCACCCGGGTCGTCCACTTGGGACAGTGGACGACGTCGTCGGTGCGCAAGACGTTCGGCGAGCTGCTCGCCTGCGTCCCCGGCCAGGAGGCCGCGGCCGTCGAAGGCATCGCCAAGCACGCACCGGACCTCGACGAGGCCCTGCGCGGCGAAGGCGCGGTCGTCCTGGTCGGCGAGCGCGCTGCCGGAGTGCCCGGCCTGTTCTCGGCGCTGCACGACCTGGTGGAGCGCACCGGCGTCCGGCTCGCGTGGATCCCGCGCCGTGCGGGCGACCGCGGCGCGCTGGAAGCCGGCTGCGTGCCGACGCTGCTGCCGGGCGGGCACCGCGTGGGCGACGACTCGGCCCGCGTCGCCGTCGAAAACGCCTGGGGCGTCCCGATCCCGGCCACGCCGGGCCGCGACACCGCCGGCATCCTGCGGGCGGCTTCGGCCCGCGAGCTCGGCGGCCTGGTCGTCGGCGGCGTCGACCCGTTCGACCTGCCGGACCCGGACCTCGCGCTGCGCGCGCTGGACAACGCCGGCTTCGTCGTCAGCCTCGAACTCCGCCACAGCGCGGTGACCGAGCGCGCGGACGTCGTGCTGCCGGTGGCCGCGTCCGACGAGAAGGCGGGCAGCTACCTCAACTGGGAGGGCCGCACCCGCCCGTTCGACGTCACGCTCGAAGGCACCGGCGCCCTGCCGGACTGCCGGGTGCTCGACACCCTCGCCGTCGAGATGGACGCCGACCTCTTCACGCAGACGCCCGCGGCTTCGCGCGGCGACTTCGAGAAGCTCGGCCCGGCCTCGGCGCTGCGCTGGGGTCCCGTCGAGGCGGAAGCCGGCGGCGCCACGAAGGCCCCGGGCGCGGGCCAGGCGGTCCTGTCGACCTGGCGCCAGCTCATCGACAACGGGTCCCTGCAGGACGGCGAGCCGCACCTCAAGGGCACCCAGCGCACGCCGGTCGCGCGGCTGTCCGCGAAGACCGCGGAAGGCCTGGGCACGACCGTCAAGGTGAGCACCGAACGCGGCGCGATCACGCTGCCGGTGGAGATCGCGGACCTGCCCGACGGCGTCGTGTGGCTGCCGGGCAACTCCGACGGTTCCGCCGTGTTCAAGACGCTCGGCGCCGGGCACGGCGCCGTCGTGAACCTCGCTGGAGGTGGGCAATGACCCCGCTGCTGACCGAAGCCGCCGTCGGGAGCGTTCCCGACGCGGCCACCCGGGCGGCGCTGCTGGCGGACGACCCGCTGTGGCTGATCCTGCTCAAGTGCGTGGTCATCCTGCTGATCGGGCCGATCATGACGATCTTCCTGATCGTCTGGGAGCGCAAGGCGGTCGGCCGGATGCAGAACCGGCCCGGCCCCAACCGGGTCGGCCCGGGCGGCTACCTGCAGTCCCTGGCGGACGCGATCAAGCTGCCGTTCAAGGAACAGATCATCCCGGACACGGCCGACCGCAAGGTGTACTTCCTCGCGCCGGTCATGTGCGTGGTGCCGTCGCTGATCGCGCTGTCGGCCATCCCGTTCGGCCCGGTCGTGTCGATCTTCGGCGAGCGGACCGTGCTGCAGCTGCTCGACCTGCCGGTCAGCGCGCTGGTGATCCTGGCCTGCTCCTCGATCGGCGTCTACGGCATCGTGCTCGCCGGCTGGTCGTCCGGCTCGCCGTACCCGCTGCTCGGCGGCATGCGCAGCGCGGCGCAGGTGATCTCCTACGAGATCGCGATGGGCCTCTCGATCGTCGCGGTGATCCTGCAGGCCGGGTCGCTGAACCTGGCCGACATCGTCGGCGCGCAGCACAAGGTGTGGTTCCTCTACCTGGTCCCGAGCTTCGTGATCTACCTGATCTCGATGGTCGGCGAGACCAACCGCGCCCCGTTCGACCTCCCCGAGGCCGAGTCGGAGCTGGTCGGCGGCTTCCACACCGAGTACAGCTCGATGAAGTTCGCGATGTTCTTCCTCGCCGAGTACGTCAACATGGTGATCGTCTCGGCGTTCGCGACGACGCTGTTCCTCGGCGGCTGGATGGCCCCGTGGCCGCTGTCGCTGATCGGGAACAACGTCCTCAACACCGGCTGGTGGCCGGTGCTGTGGTTCTTCGCGAAGATGTTCATCCTGCTCTTCGGGTTCATCTGGCTGCGCGGCACGCTGCCCCGCCTGCGCTACGACCAGTTCATGCGCCTGGGCTGGAAGGTCCTGGTCCCGCTGAACCTCGTCTGGATCATCATGGTGACCTTCGCGAAGGTCATCGTCTGGAAGCCCGTGACCATCGTCATCGCCGCGGTCGCCATCTTCATCGTCGTCGGCTTGTTCTTCTACGTCCGCGCGGCGAGCCGTGAAGAAGAGAGCGAAACCGTACCGGTGACCGGCGGCGGCTTCCCGGTGCCGCCGCTGGACCTCAAGGTCCCGCAGACCACCCCGCGTCAGAAGGCTTTGGCCAAGGCCGAGGCGAAGGCGGCCCGCCGCAAGCCGACGGCCGTCGGTACCGCAAAGGAAGGAGCGCAAGATGGGGTTTCTTGATCCCGTCAAGGGCTTCGGCGTCACCTTCGGGATGATGTTCAAGAAGGTCGCCACCGAGGAGTACCCCGAGGCCGGCGCGCCCGCCGCCCCGCGGTACCACGGGCGCCACCAGCTGAACCGCCACCCGGACGGCCTCGAGAAGTGCGTCGGCTGCGAGCTGTGCGCGTGGGCGTGCCCGGCGGACGCGATCTTCGTCGAGGGCGGTGACAACACCGAGGAGGCCCGGTACTCGCCAGGCGAGCGGTACGGCGCGGACTACCAGATCAACTACCTGCGCTGCATCGGCTGCGGTCTCTGCATCGAGGCGTGCCCGACCCGGTCGCTGACGATGATCAACTTCTACGAGCTGGCCGACGACGACCGCCAGCGGCTGATCTACACGAAGGAGGACCTGCTCGCCCCGCTGCTGCCCGGCATGGAGCAGCCGCCGCACCCGATGCGGCTCGGCGACAACGAGCAGGACTACTACGTGAACGGCCCCGAGCTGGCTCGCGGGGAGGGCGTCAAGTGATCGCCGCACTCCTGGCCCAGGCCCCGACCGGGGCGGCCGCGGGCGTGACGACCGGCGAGGCCGTCGCGTTCTGGATCCTCGGCCCGCTTTCGCTGCTCGGCGCGCTCGGCATGATCTTCTCCCGCAACGCCGTCCACTCGGCGCTGTGGCTGGTCCTGACGATGCTCAGCCTGGGCGCGCTGTACATGATCCAGTCGGCGCCGTTCCTGGGCTTCACGCAGATCATCGTCTACACCGGCGCGATCATGATGCTGTTCCTGTTCGTGCTGATGCTGGTCGGCCGGGAGAGCTCCGACTCGGTCGTCGAAGTCCTCCGCGGCCAGCGGCTCGCGGCGACGGTGCTCGGCATCGGGCTCGCCGCGCTGCTGGCCACCGGCATCTACCGGGCGCTGGAGAACGTCACCCCGGCGACGCCGCTCGACTCGACGACGTCGGCGGGCGGCGGTCCCAAGGGGCTCGGCAAGCTGATCTTCACCGACTACCTCTTCCCGTTCGAGCTGACGTCGGCGCTGCTCATCACCGCCGCCATCGGCGCGATGGTGCTGGCCTTCACTGACCGGCACGGCAAGGGCGGCAAGAAGACGCAGAAGGAACTGGTCGTCGAGCGCTTCCGCGGCGAGCACGACCGGCCCTCGCCGCTGCCCGGCCCGGGTGTCTTCGCCACCGCCAACTCGGTGGCGACGCCGGCGCTGCTGCCGGACGGCTCGGTCGCCCCGGAGTCGCTCTCGGCGATCATCGAGTCCACCTCGGCGATCGAGCTGGCGAAGGAACGCAAGCTCGTCTCGGACGAGGGCCCGCACCCGGACGCGCACGCGCTGGTCGGCTCGGAGGGTGCTTCGGAAGGGGAGAAGGAATGACCCCCACGTACTACCTGCTGCTGTCGGCGCTGCTGTTCGCGCTCGGCGCGGTCGGCGTGCTGGTGCGGCGCAACGCGATTGTCGTGTTCATGTGCATCGAGCTGATGCTCAACGCCGTGAACCTGTCGCTGGTCACCTTCGCCCGGATCAACGGCGGGCTCGACGGCCAGATCATGGCGTTCTTCGTCATGGTCGTCGCGGCCGCCGAGGTCGTGGTCGGCCTGGCGATCATCATGGCCATCTTCCGCACCCGGCGCTCGGCTTCGGTCGACGACACCAACCTGCTGAAGTACTAGGAGACACCGAGTGACCGCATCATCGTGGCTGCTGGTGGCCCTCCCCGCCCTCGGCGCCCTGATCCTCTTGCTGGCGGGGAAGCGCGCCAAGGCGTGGGGGCATCTGCTCGGCTGTGCCACCGTCACCCTGGCTTTCATCTACGGGCTGATCCTGTTCTTCAGCGCGAACACGAGCACGGCGACCGACGTCAAGGTCTACTCGTGGATCCCGGTCGGGGCGCTGCAGGTGGACTTCGGGCTGCGGATCGACGCGCTGTCGCTGACGTTCGTGCTGCTCATCACCGGCGTCGGCATGCTGATCCACTACTACTCGATCGGCTACATGGCCGACGACGAGGGCCGGTACCGCTTCTTCGCGTACCTCAACCTCTTCGTCGCCTCGATGCTGGTCCTGGTGCTGGGCAACAGCTTCGTGACGCTCTACCTCGGTTGGGAGGGCGTCGGTCTCGCGTCCTACCTGCTCATCGGCTGGTACCAGGGCCGCCCGTCCGCCGCCACCGCGGCGAAGAAGGCGTTCCTGATGAACCGCGTCGGTGACGTCGGGCTGGCGCTGGCGATCTTCATCATGTTCAAGTACGCGGGCTCGACCGGCTACGCGCAGGTCTTCCAGGCGGTCGCCGACGGCAAGTTCTCGCCGGCGGCGATCACCGCGATGGCGATCCTGCTCCTGCTGGGCGCCTGCGGTAAGTCCGGCCAGTTCCCGCTGCAGGCGTGGCTCCCGGACGCGATGGAAGGCCCGACCCCGGTGTCGGCCCTCATCCACGCGGCAACGATGGTGACCGCCGGTGTCTACCTGGTGGCCCGCTCGAAGGACATCTTCAACGCCACCGAGGACGGCAGGCTGATCGTCACGCTCGTCGGCACGGTGACCCTGCTGCTCGGGTGCGTCATCGGCTGTGCCTACGACGACATCAAGAAGGTCCTCGCGTACTCCACGGTCAGCCAGATCGGCTACATGATGCTCGCCGTCGGCCTCGGGCCGGTCGCGTACGCGCTGGGAATCATGCACCTGGTCGCGCACGGCTTCTTCAAGGCCGGGCTGTTCCTCGGCGCCGGGTCGGTCATGCACGCCATGAACGACGAGGTCGACATGCGGAAGTTCGGCGGGCTGCGCAAGCAGCTGCCGATCACCTTCTGGACGTTCGCCCTCGGCTACCTGGCCCTGATCGGCATCCCGCCGCTGTCGGGCTTCTTCACCAAGGACGCGATCATCGAGGCGGCGCTCGGCCAGGGCGGCTGGCGCGGCTGGGTGATGGGCGGGGCGGCCATGCTCGGCGCCGGGCTCACCGCGTTCTACATGACGCGCCTGATGATGATGACGTTCTTCGGCAAGGAACGCTGGAAGGACCTCAAGAGCGCCGACGGCCACGACTTCCACCCGCACGAGGCCAAGCCGGTCATGTGGATCCCGATGGCGATCCTGGCGGTCGGCTCGGTCGGCGCCGGTGCGTTCTTCGCCATCGGCGACCGGTTCAGCACCTGGCTGGCCCCGTCGGTCGGCGCGATCGAGGAGTCGCACCACCTGGCGCTCGACGCCTGGGTGGTCTCGGTGATCACCGTGGTGGTGTCGCTGCTCGGCGTCGTCATCGCGTACCTGATCTTCCGGCGTGACGTCCCGGTCGAGCAGCCGCAGCGGGTCTCGTTCGTCACCCGCGCCGCGCGCAAGGACCTCTACGGCAACGCCCTCAACGAGACGCTGGTCGCCCGCCCGGGCACCTGGCTCTCGCGGGCGCTGGTGTACGTCGACAACCGCGGCGTCGACGGCGCGGTCAACGGCCTCGCCGCCGGGCTCGGCGGCGGTTCCGGCCGGCTGCGGCGGCTGCAGACCGGGTTCGTCCGGTCGTACGCGCTGTCGATGCTGGGCGGCACGTTCCTGCTTCTGGCGGCTCTCCTGCTGGTGAGGTTCTCCTGATGACCTGGTTGCTCATCCTCATCCTGCTGCCGCTCGTCGGCTCCTTGGTGCTGGCGTTCCTCAAGGGGAACGACCGCGCCGCGGTGCTGACCGCGCTCGGGTTCTCGATCCTCGAGTTCCTGCTGGTGATCCCGTTCTGGGCGAGCTACTCGCCGTCCGGCGCGCGGCTGCAGCAGACGTCGAGCTTCGACTGGATCCCGACGTTCGGCGTGCACATCGCGTTCGGCACCGACGGCATCTCGCTGATCATGATCGCGGTGATCGCGCTGCTGGTGCCGATCGTCGTCGGCGGCCTCGGCACGCTGGACAAGCTGCCGCCGGGCCGCAGCGCGGGCGGGTTCCTCTCGCTGATCCTGCTGCAGGAAGCGCTCACGATCGGCGTGTTCGCCGCGACCGACGTCTTCCTGTTCTACGTGCTGTTCGAGATCATGCTGATCCCGATGTACTTCCTGATCGGCGGCTATGGCGGCGCGAACCGGCAGTACGCGGCGGTGAAGTTCTTCCTGTACTCGTTCCTCGGCGGCCTGATCATGCTGGCGTCGGCGATCGGGGCGTACTCGCTGGCGTCGGACAAGCTCGGCAAGGGCACGTTCGACTGGGCCACGCTGGTGACGGTGGTGCGCGACGCGCCGCTGCACACGCAGATCTGGCTGTTCCTCGGGTTCTTCCTGGCGTTCGCGATCAAGGCGCCGCTGGTGCCGTTCCACACCTGGCTGCCGGACGCGGCGGGGGAGGCGCCGATCGGCGTCGCCGTCCTGCTGGTCGGCGTGCTGGACAAGGTCGGCACGTTCGGGTTCCTGCGCTACTGCCTGCCGATGTTCCCGGACGCGAGCAAGACCCTGGCGCCGCTGGTGCTGGTGCTCTCGGTGATCGGTGTCCTCTATGGATCGATCCTCGCCGCGGGGCAGCGGGACATGAAGCGGTTCATCGCCTACGTGTCCATCGCGCACTTCGGGTTCATCTCGCTCGGCATCTTCGCGTTCAACGAGCAGGCGATGGTCGGCTCGGCGACGTACATGCTGAACCACAGCATCGCGACCGGCATGCTGATCGTGGTGATCGGCCTGGTGATCGCGCGCGGCGGGTCGTCCCGCATTTCCGACTACGGCGGCATGGCCAAGGTGACCCCGTTGCTGGCCGGGCTGTTCCTGCTCGCCGGTCTGTCCACATTGTCCCTGCCGGGCACCAACTCGTTCGTCTCCGAGTTCCTGGTGCTGATCGGGGCGTTCGTGGACCAGCCGGTGTACACGATCCTCGCCACGGTGGGCATGGTCCTGGCCGCGGCGTACGTCCTGTGGCTCTACCAGCGCGTCATGCAGGGCCCGGTCCGCGGTGACGCCCTGATCGGCGTCGGCGGGGGCCCGGGTACGGCGCTCGCGCCGGAGCTGGGCGCGAAGAAGGCCATCCGCGACCTCGGTGGCAAGGAGATCGCGATCCTCGCCCCGCTGGTCGTGCTGGTCCTCGTCCTCGGCTTCTACCCGAAGCCGGTGCTCGACACAGTCAGCCCGACGGTGCAGCAGACGCTGACCGCGGTCCAGGGAGGCAAGTAAAAGTGCTCGACATCCTCCTGACCCAGGCGCCTTCGCCGATCACGGTGCCGTCGGTCGACTACCCGGCCGTGCTGCCGGTGCTGATCGTCTTCGGCGCGGCGTGCGTGAGCGTGCTGGTCGAGGCGTTCGCTTCGAAGCGCTCGCGGTTCGGCATCCAGGTCGGGCTGAGCCTGGCGGCGATCGTCGCGGCCGGCGTCAGCCTGATCGTCTACGCGACGGGCAGCGCACCCGCGGGCGGCGTCAAGACGTTCAGCGGCGCGATCTCGATCGACAAGCCGGCGCTGTTCCTCTGGGGCACGCTGCTGGCGCTGGCGGTCGGCGCGGTGCTGCTGATCTCCGACCGCGTGGTCGAGCCGGGCGGCGCGCTGGTCGCGCAGGCCGGCATCCGCCCGGGCACGGTCCAGGACCGCGCCCAGACGGCGACGGTCATGCAGACCGAGGTGTTCCCGCTGACGCTGTTCGCGCTCGGCGGCATGATGGCGTTCTGCGCGGCGAACGACCTGCTGACGATGTTCATCGCGCTGGAAGTGCTGTCGCTGCCGCTGTACCTGATGTGCGGCCTCGCGCGGCGGCGGCGGTTGTTGTCCCAGGAAGCGGCGGTCAAGTACTTCCTGCTGGGCGCGTTCTCCTCGGCGTTCTTCCTCTATGGACTCGCGCTCCTGTACGGCTACGCGAACTCGGTGAAGCTGGCGGACATCGCGGCCGCGGCGGCGGGCTCGGACCGTTCGGACACGCTCCTGTTCGCGGGCCTCGGCCTGTTGGTCGTCGGCCTGCTGTTCAAGGGTTCGGTCGGCCCGTTCCACACGTGGACCCCGGACGTCTACCAGGGTGCCCCGACCCCGGTGACGGCGTTCATGGCGGCGTGCACGAAGGTCGCGGCGTTCGGCGGGATCCTGCGGGTGCTGTCGGTGGCGTTCTCGTCGACGTCGTGGGAGTGGCGCGGAGTGCTCTGGGGCGTGGCGATCATTTCGATGGTGATCGGCGCGGTGCTGGGCCTCACGCAGACGGACGTCAAGCGCATGGTGGCGTACTCGTCGATCGCCCACGCGGGCTTCCTGCTCGTCGGGGCGATCGCGATGACTCGCGATGGGCTGTCCAGCACGCTGTTCTACTTGCTGGCGTACGGCTTCACGACGCTGGCGGCGTTCGGCGTGATCAGCCTGGTGCGCGATTCCTCTGGTGAGGCAACGCACCTGTCGGCGTGGGCGGGGCTGGCCAAGCGGTCGCCGTTGGTGGCCGGCGTGTTCACGTTCCTGCTGTTGGCCTTGGCCGGGATTCCGTTGACGTCCGGTTTCGTGGGGAAGTTCGTGGTGTTCTCGGCGGCGCTGTCGGACGGAATGGCGCCGTTGGTCGTGGTCGCGTTGGTGTTCAGCGCGGTGGCGGCGTTCTTCTACCTGCGGGTGATCGTCTTGATGTACTTCTCCGAGCCGGCGGCGGACGGGCCGTCGGTGTCGGTCCCGGGCTTCGGCACGGGAACGGCGATCTTCCTCGGCACAGCGGTGACGTTGGTGCTGGGCCTGGTCCCGGCGTTCGCGTTGGGCTGGGCCGGTGCGGGCGGTTTCGCTTCTTGATTTCCGGCCCTTTGGGGCCTTGGGCTTTGGCCGCCACTCTCTGTCGATCAGGGGGTGGCGGCCTTTAGTTTGTGGCTGAGTTGGGTGCTTTCCCCGGGCACGACGCTGATGTAGCCGTCCGCGAGGGCGATCCCGACGCGTCCTTCGTCGAGGTCGAGGTAGCTGACGGCGTGGTGGCCGGCGTAGAGCTGCCCGAGTCCTTTGTGGTCTTGCTGGAAGAAGGAGTCGAGTTCCTGGGCTTCCCGGCTCCGGGCGGGGGCGTCGTCGAAGATGTCACTCACGTCCTGGGGCTGCTGGAAGTCCTTTTGCGCCAGGGTGAAGGGCTTGATGTTCGCTGCCTTGTACGGCGGCAGGTTCGCGACCAGGGCGTCGGCGGGGTGGGCGTCGAGGGTTTCGAGCGTGACGCGGTCACCCCGGCAGACGAGGGTCACGGTGGTCCGCCCGGTGCTGCCGGTGAGAATGCCGATCTGCTCGGCTTGGTCGCGTGCGTAGGCGTAGAACTGTCGTGCGGGACGGTCGATGAGGTGCAGGAGGTCTTCGAATTCGGGGGAGAGGCCGTCGCCTTGGGTGAAGCCGTATTCGCTGAGTTCTTCGAAGACTTCGCGGTTGACGCGCTGTTCGGCTGAGGGAGGGACGTACCTGAGCCCGCCGGCGAGGACGGGGTGCGGATCACCGCAGCCGGCGTTGCGCATGGCGGTGAGCAGGGTGGTGAGCGAGAGGTCGGCCATCGGTTACTTCTTGGGCCGGTTCTCACCGATCACCGGCGGCATCGGCTTTTCGATGAAACCGCCGAAGGTTTCGTCGGGATCGGGGTTTTGCAGGTAGGGGGCCTTTTTCTTTTCGCGGTCTTCTTCTTTGCCACCGCGCCCGTTCATGGGGGCGCCCATGGGCATGCCGTTGGCGCCCCGGGGGCCGGTGGCGCCGCGCGCCGGGTTGTTCGTGGGGAACCGTTCCTCGGGGAGGCGGGCGCCGGTGTTGGCTCCTGGGCCGCGTGTGCCTGTCCCCGTCCCTGTCCCTGGTCCTGTCCCTGTCCCTGGTCCTGTTCCGATGCCTGGCCGGTACCCGCTCCCGGTGTTGCTCCCGTAGCCGCCGGTCCCGGGCCCGAACCCACCGGTGTAGCCACCAGCGCCGGGCCCGAAGGAGTAGTTGTCGCCAAAGGGCTGCCCGGTGGGCCCGAACTGGTACCCACTCTGAGCGGCGGGAGGCATGACGGGCTTGGGGACGTAGCTGTTGGCGTGAGTGGTGCCGGTACCAGGCTGCTGGAGATGGTTCTGAACCTGGTTCTGGTTGTGAAATTGGTTCTGTGTCTGGTTTTGGTCCGTCTGCTGCCCGGGTTGCACAGTCTGCCGGGTTTGCTGCGAGGGAACTTGCGGTTGCTTCGGGTTCCTGGCCCACTCGCCAGTATCGGTAGGCCCGACGGTCTTGTTCGCAGTGGTCTTGCTCTGCGTCCCATCGCGGGGAGTGGTCATGGAGACGGGCGCACCGGAGTCACTGAGCTGCGCGTATTGGGCGGGCATTTGAATGCCGTTGGTGCTGCTGGCGGAGTGATAGGCGCTGAAGGCTTCGATATTGGCCTGGCTATCGGCCTGCCAGGTGGCAACCTTGGTGGCGTAGGAGCCAGTGCCTTCCCCGTTGAAGACGTGAAGAATGTCGACAGCGGTGATCTCGGGAGGCCGAGGAGCAACGGGCTTGACGGAGTTCTTGGCAGTCCCAAAGGCATCCATTTGAGAGCCAACAGCAGTTTGAGCAGTCTTGAGATGAACAGCATCATCAGCGGCGGCTTGAACAAGGGGAAGGGTGGCATCAGCAGCGGCTTCCCCGGCAGCACCTTGCCACCCGGACAGGGTTTTGGCACGGAGGGCACTGATCCGCTGAGCCCGTTCAACCATCCGACTGGTCAGCTGGTCGGCGCTCTCTTGGGCATCACTAAGAGACTGGATGCCCTTCCCGCCGGTGATCTGTTCGTAGATCTGCGCTGCGGTCAGCGGCCCTTCGGCGACCATCAGTTCACCTTCCGGAGATTTGCCAAGACTTTCGCCGCGACTTCGTGTGCAGCTGAGCAGGGGTCCTTTTTCCCGATGTTGGCCTCGGACAGGGAAACCGCGATGTCGACCTGCTGCGTATCGCTCGTGCCCAGCGCCAGCAGGCACCGGCCTTTGGTGTTCCGTTCATCGACCGTGCCGAACGCGACCGTGGGGTAGCCGTCAATCGAGTCCAGCGGCTCGAAGAAGGGGTACACGGTGCCCTTGGACTGGTAAATCCCGGTCAGGCCCAGTTGCGTCTTCTTGAAGTAGGTCACGCCGACTCCGGCTTGGGAAACGGCCGGAACGTCCCAGTTGCAGGTAGGTCCGGCCGGATCGTCGACGACCGGTTTGGCGATGACGCCCGCGCCGAGCAGTTCCTGGCTTTCCGCGCTGGTCAAGGAGTCGCACGGGGACTGTTGGAACCGACTGACGTCCAGCGGGGTCTCCACCGCCGGCACGCCCGGCCCGGGAAGGCGTTCCGAGGACGGAGGCTGCGAATCAGACGGGCTCGAAGAATTGGGAGACGGTGACGCCGAGCCGTTCGTCTTGCCTGTGCAACTCGTAGCGAGGGCAAGCAGAGACACGCAGATCAAAGTAATTGTGCGGCGCCTCAAAGCGTCCCCCCGGTTTGCTTGATCTGTGTGCTGTTGACGTCCTCTACCGTGGCGTATTTGCCCAAGGCGGACTCGAACTTCCTGGCCATCGCCCGGCAGTAGTCCTCGCGGCTTTCCAGTGTATCCAGCAAGGCGCGGCCGGAGTTCCGGATCCGGTCGGCGTTGCCTTCGCTCGCGTACTCGAGTCCTGGGCCCTGCGTTTGCGCGAGTATTTGAGCCCGCCGCTGGTCGTTACGGAACTCGTTTGCCAGGTCGTTCCATTCGTGCATCAAGGCGCGGAGCGTGGCCTCGTCGTACTCGAACCCCGCCCCACCGGCACCCGCGGCCCCCGCCGAACCCCCATAAGACCCCGCAGGACGCGTAACCGGTCGCAACGGCGCCCGCCGTGTTCCCCGTGGGTCGTACACCTCAGACACCACTGAACCCCGTCGTCGTCATCAGCTCTCCCCTAGCTCGCAGTGTGCTTCAACCCCAACACCCTGCGTATCCGACGGCCAGCACACTACCAGGGTTCCCACCCCCGAAAACCCGAACGAGGGCCGCGGCCGTCCTCTCGGAAGAACTCCCCGGCCGCGGCCCCCGAAACCCGCTACGGCGTCGGTGAACAGGACGTGTGGCCCAACACCACCTGCCCACTGATCCCCGACGCCGGCAGGAAGTCGATCCGCAGCATCGTCAGCCCGATGCTCCCGTCGCCCGGGAGGTTCTGGATGTTGAACACCGCGTTCGCCAGCACCGTCCCGTTCGACTTCTTGATCGGCGACACGTACCCCACCGGCACCGGGCTCGGCGGGTTCGGGATGCCCGACATCCCTCCATAACTCCAGTTCGCGTTCGTCTGCGTCTGGGTCGCCACGCACTTCACCGTGAACGTCGACAGCTTGACGCGCGGGCCGCCCGCGCTCACCAGGGCCGACAGCTCGAAGTTCTTGCCCGTTGCCGTCGACGTCGTCGTCGTGGCGTCCGTGTTCGGGTCCGTCACCGTCGTCGTGCAGGACGACGTCCCGCCGCCGAACGTGATGCCCGTCTTCGTCACCACCTGGGCCGTTGCGCTCGTCGGGCCGTCCACCGAACAGTGGCCCTGCGTTGGCACCGTGATCGTCGAGCCCGCCTTCGTGAACGATGCCGAGCCGATGTTCGCCACGCCCGGTTGCGGGGTGGCCTGCGCCGGTGCCACGCCGGCGCACAGCCCCGCCACCAGCAGTGTTCCGGCTAGCCCGGCTCGCCGAGCGATCGTGTTGCGCATTGCGGGTCCTCCTTGAGTGATCTCCCTGAGGGCAATATCCGCCCGCCGGAGACGTCCGTTGCGCGCGAAAACGCTGATCACTCCTTCGGACATCGGGAATCACCCGTCGGTGAATGTCGTGTTCATCACCGTTTCCGCTGGACAGCGGGTAAACGACCGCGCGGGGTAGCCACTACGCTCAAGGCATAACCCGACCGGTGCACGAGTAGAGCGGAGCCGACGTGTCTGTGCCTTCCCCAGCCCCCGGGGCGGGATCCCTCCCCGCTGCGCCGGGTGGCGCCCTCGAGGACCTGCGCGCGTCGGTTGGCCTGCAGATCGCCGACGAGTCCCTGCTGCGCGCCATCGCCGGCGGCCTGGCCGACGTCGAGAAGCTGCTGCGCGAGGTCGTCCGCAGCGACGTCCAGGCCGTCAACGACGCCGCGTTGCACCTGGTCGAGGCGGGTGGCAAACGTTTTCGCCCGCTCTTCACGCTGCTGTCCGCGCAGTTCGGCCCGAAGCAGGACGACCACGTCGTGATCGCCGCCGCCGCGGTCGAGCTGGTGCACCTCGCCACGCTCTACCACGACGACGTCATGGACGAGGCCGACATGCGCCGCGGCGCCGAGAGCGTCAACGCGCGCTGGGACAACACCATCGCCATCCTCACCGGCGACTTCCTCTTCGCGCACGCCTCGCGCCTGGTCGCCGACCTCGGCACGGACGCCGCGCGGATCATCGCCGAGACCTTCGGCGAGCTGGTCACCGGTCAGATGCGCGAGACCGTGGGCCCCGGGCCGGGTGACGACGCCGTCGCGCACTACCTCACCGTGATCGCCCAGAAGACCGGCTCGCTGATCGCCACCTCCGGCCGCTTCGGCGGCATGATGTCCGGCGCCGCCGAGGAGCACATCGAGGCGCTGCGCCGCTTCGGCGACATCATCGGGACCGCGTTCCAGATCTCCGACGACATCATCGACATCGCCTCGCCGTCCGCCGAGCTCGGCAAGGCGCAGGGCACCGACCTGCGGGAAGGCGTCCGGACGCTGCCGATGCTGTACGCGCTGGCCGACCCGGAGACCGACCCCCGGCTGATCGAGCTGCTGTCCGGCCCGATCGCCGACGACGCGCTCGTGCGGGAGGCGCTGGAGCTGCTGCGGGCCAGTAGCGGACTCGAACGCGCACGCGTCACCCTTTCCGACTACGCTCAGCGCGCGCGAGCCGAGCTAGCCGCGTTGCCCGCGTCACCCGCCCGGGACGCGTGCGAGTCGGTCGCCGACTACCTGGTCGCGCGCACGCACTAAACAGGGGCAGGAAGAAAGATGTCCATTTTCGGACAGGTTTGGCTGTGGAGTCTCGCGGCGTTCTTCGTCGGGGTGCTGCTCACCTGGCTGGTGCTGGTGCTGCCGCTCCGCAAGAGCGTCCGCAAGCTGGAGAGTTCGCTGGCGCAGGCGCACGCCGACGCCGCGCGCACGCCCGCGAACGCCGCCGGGCTGGCCACGCCGGGCACCGAGGTGTTCAGCCGGCCGGAGCCGCGGCCCGAGCCGGTGCCGGCGCGGGAGGAGACCTCCTACCCCGGCACGCTGGTCGCCGCGGCGCCGTTCAACCGCGACGACGTCCATGACGACATCGACGCGGACTTCGCCGAGCTCGACTCCCAGGTGCCGCTGGGGACGCACGACCCCGACGAGGCCTTCCGGCCGGCGTCGGAACGCGAAGACCGGGCGCCGGAGACGCAGATCCTGTCCCCGGTCGCGCAGCCGGAGTCCGAAGACCCGTACCGCGCCGCCGCGACCGAGTACCTGACGCCCGAGGAAGAGCTCGAAACGCCGGCGCTCTCGCGGCTCGAGCACCAGCTCGACCCGGAGCCCGCCGCCGGGTCGCTGTTCCAGACCCCGGCCGAAGAGCCGCAGCAGGCCGCGCCGGACTGGTTCGACGACGACACGCCCGCCGAGCGGTCGGCGTTCGAGGAGCCGGTGGAGCGCACGCGCTACCTCGGCTCGGTGGAAGCGCCCGAAGAAGCCGAGGAGACGCCGCAGTACGCGTTCGGCGGCGACGACGCGGCGAACGGTGAGCTGGACGTGCCGCCGGAGACCCCCGCCGAAGCGACGCAGGTGCTGCCCAAGCGGCAGCCGCGCGAGGCGCTGCGCGGCGGGTTCGACGCGCCGCAGCCGATCCAGCCGTCGATGCGCACGGTCGAGCGGCGCGAGACCGACCTGGCCGGCGCCCACAGCGGTTCGCTGTTCGAGCCGTCGGTGCAGCCGAACCAGGCGGCCGTCGCGGCGCCCGAGCCGCCGCCCGCGCGCCAGGTGGCCGGCGACGCGGTCCCGCCCGGCCCGTTCGGCCCCGGCTCGGCGATGCCGCGGCCCGGTGGCGGGCGCCCGAGCGACGCGTTCGAGGTCAAGGCCAGCGTGACGGCGCTGCGGTACTGCACCGAGGACTCGGCGCAGTTCCCGAAGATGGTGGCCGAGGTGTGGTTCCGGACCGCCGAGGACGCCGAGCGGGTCGGGTTCCGCCCGCTCAGCTGACTTCAGGCGGCCTGGAACAGCACCAGCGCCGCGCCGCCGGGGTCGGTGACGACGACCAGGGAGCCGACCGGCAGGTCGGTGCGCTCCCGCACGACCTTTCCGCCCAGCGCCACGGCTTTCGCGGCCGCGGCGTCCACATCGGACACCGGCGCGTAGGGCAGCCACTGCGGCGCGCGGTCGTCGTCCGGCGCCAGCTCGGTCAAGCCGCCCCACGGCGCGCCGCCGTCGGTGAGCAGCGCGCCGGAGGACTCCCAGCCCAGCAGGTCGCCGAAGAACCGCTTGGTGCCGTCCACATCGGACGTCCGGACGTCGAAGAACACGAAAGGTCGCATGACCCAAAACTTAGGACACGTGTCCCAATCAAGCAAGCCCCCGAACCGGCGAAGGCCGCCACGCGGGGAGCGTGGCGGCCTTCGGACGGCGAAAACTAAGCGACGGTCCAGGTGTCCTTGCCGCGGAGCAGGGCCTGCAGGTCCGGCGTGCGGGCCGCGCGGGCCTGCTCGACCTGGGCGCGGGCGCCGTCGTCGTACGTCGGGCGCTCGACCTGGCGGAGGATGCCCGTCGGGACGTGGTTGAGGTTCTGGTCGCCCAGGCGCGACAACGCGAACGCGTACGACGTGTCGGCGATCGACGGGTCGTGCACCACCACGTTGTCCTCGCCGATGTCGGCGACCTTCGCGACGTCCAGGCCGCCCCAGTCGCCGCGCTTGACGCCGAACTCCTGGTTCGGGCCGAAGCGGATCGGCTCGCCGGCGCGCAGCGGGATCAGCCGGGTGGCGGCCTCGTCGGCGTCCTTGAGGACGTCGAACGCGCCGTCGTTGAAGATCGGGCAGTTCTGGTAGATCTCCACCAGCGCCGACCCGCGGTGCTTCGCCGCGGCTTCGAGGACCTCGGTCAGGCCCTTGCGGTCGGAGTCCAGCGCCCGGCCCACGAACGACGCCTCGGCGCCGATCGCCAGCGAGAGCGGGTTGAACGGCGTGTCCACCGACCCCATCGGCGTCGACTTGGTGACCATGCCCTGGCCGGACGTCGGGGAGTACTGGCCCTTGGTGAGGCCGTAGATCCGGTTGTTGAACAGCAGGATCTTGATGTTCACGTTGCGGCGCAGCGCGTGGATCAGGTGGTTGCCGCCGATGGACAGCGCATCGCCGTCACCGGTGACGACCCACACCGACAGGTCCGGGCGCGTGGTGGCCAGGCCGGTCGCGATCGACGGCGCGCGGCCGTGGATCGAGTGCATGCCGTAGGTGTTGAGATAGTACGGGAACCGCGACGAGCAGCCGATGCCCGAGATGAAGACGATGTTCTCGCGCTTGAGGCCGAGCGTCGGCAGGAACGACTGGACCGCGTTCAGCACGACGTAGTCGCCGCAGCCCGGGCACCAGCGGACTTCCTGGTCGGACTTGTAGTCCTTGGCCTTCTGCGGCTCGTCGGTGGTGGGCACAAGGTCCAGGCCGCCGATGGTGGGGAGCCCGATGTCGATTGCGGTCACTTCGCCGCCTCCGTAGTAACGCTGGTGATGATCTCCGCGAACAGGTTCTGCAGCTCTTCGGCCTTGAACGGCAGCCCCGCGACCTTGGTGTGCGAGTGGACGTCCACCAGGTACTTCGCCCGCAGCAGCAGCGCGAGCTGGCCGAGGTTCATCTCCGGCACCACGACCTTGTCGTAGCTGCGGAGGATGTCGCCGAGGTTGGCGGGCAGCGGGTTGAGGTGCCGCAGGTGCGCCTGCGCGATCGGCATCCCGAGCTTGCGCACGCGCCGGCAGGCCGCGCCGATCGGGCCGAAGGAGCTGCCCCAGCCCAGCGCGAGCACGCGGGCCTTGCCGCCGGAGGGATCGTCGACGACCAGGTCGGGGACGTCGATGCCGTCGATCTTGGCCTGGCGCAGCCGGACCATCTTGTCGTGGTTGTCCGGGTCGTAGGAGATGTGCCCGGTCTTGTCGGCCTTCTCCAGGCCGCCGATGCGGTGCTGCAGGCCGGCCGTGCCCGGGACCGCCCACGCGCGGGCGAGCGTCTCCGGGTCGCGCACGTACGGCCAGAACTCGCCCGAGCCGTTCTCGGCGTTCGGCTCGGACGCGAAGTCGACGCGCAGGTCGGGCAGCGTCTCGACGTCCGGGATCAGCCACGGCTCGGAGCCGTTGGCGATCGCGCCGTCCGACAGCAGCAGCACCGGCGTGCGGTACTTCAGCGCGATCCGGGTGGCCTCGACGGCCGCGTCGAAGCAGTCCGCGGGGGACAGCGGCGCGACGATCGGGACCGGCGATTCGCCGTTGCGGCCGAACATCGCCTGCAGCAGGTCGGCCTGCTCGGTCTTGGTCGGCAGGCCGGTCGACGGGCCGCCGCGCTGGACGTCGATGACGACCAGCGGCAGCTCGACCATCACGCCGAGGCCGACGGCTTCGGACTTCAGCGCGACACCCGGGCCGGACGTCGAGGTGACGCCGAGCGCGCCGCCGTAGGACGCGCCGAGCGCGGCGCCGATGCCGGCGATCTCGTCCTCGGCCTGGAAGGTGATGATGCCGAAGTTCTTGTGCTTGGACAGCTCGTGGAGGATGTCCGACGCCGGGGTGATCGGGTACGTGCCGAGCAGGATCTGCAGGCCGGAGCGCTGCCCGGCGGCCACGATCCCGTAGGCGAGCGCGGTGTTGCCGGTGATCTGCCGGTAGGTGCCCTGGGCCAGCTTGGCCGGGGCGACCTCGAACGTCGTCGCGAACGACTCGGTGGTCTCGCCGTAGTTCCAGCCCGCCCGGAAGGCCAGGATGTTCGCCTCGGCGATGTCCGGCTTCTTCGCGAACTTCTCGCGCAGGAACTGCTCGGTGCCCTCGGTGGGCCGGTGGTACATCCAGGACAGCAGGCCGAGCGCGAACATGTTCTTGCAGCGCTCGGCGTCCTTCTTGCCGAGGCCGGTGTCGGCGAGCGCGCCCTGGGTCAGCGTCGACATGGCGACCCGGTGGACCTGGTAGGCCGCGAGCGTGTCGTCGTCGAGCGGGTCGGTCGCGTAGCCGACCTTGGTCAGGTTCCGCTTGATGAAGTCGTCGGTGTTCAGGATGATCGTCCCACCCTGCGGGACGTCGCCCAGATTCGCCTTGAGCGCGGCCGGGTTCATCGCCACCAGCACGTCCGGGCGGTCGCCGGGGGTGAGGATGTCGTAGTCGGCGAAGTGCACCTGGAAGCTCGAGACGCCGGGGATGGTGCCCTGTGGCGCGCGGATCTCGGCGGGGAAGTTCGGCATCGTCGAGAGGTCGTTGCCGAACGCCGCGGCCTCGGACGTGAAGCGGTCGCCGGTCAGCTGCATGCCGTCACCCGAGTCGCCGGCGAACCGGATGACGACCCGGTCCAGCTTGCTGACCTCGGTCGGCCTGGTCGCGGCGAGCGAGCCGTGACCAGCGCCGTTGCCGTTCGCACTCGTGCTCATGGGTCAGGGATTCCCTCTCTCCCGACGTTGCGGCCATCGGACACCTGCCCGGTGTCGTGACACGCGGATCACCAGGCCCTACCACGAGGTTAGCTCGCGCTCGACAACGATGTTCCTAGAGTCCCGGGGTCCCGAACGACCTCAATACTGCGCTGACGGTTCTTCTGTGCTGGTCCGACAAATACGTGTAACCGATGGTAACGGGTAGACCCCTGTCTTCGTTGTGACGCGGGTCTCGGACTCAGGGGTCCACCTGCTGGGATCAGGGGTGGGAGCGGATCCGCGCCTGGATGGCGGCCAGCCGTTCGGCGAACTCCGGCGAGGCCAGCGACGCGAGCTGCGGCTGGATCTCGACGTCGACGGCGTCGGCGTGCGCGGCCAGCGAGGCGGTCGTCCGGAGGCTGCGCTTGGTGGCGAGCAGCGCCTCGCGCGGCGCGGCGACAGCGGGGGCGGCGAGCTCCTTCGCGGCGGCGACGACGTCCTCGGCCACCGTCAGGGCGAGCCCGGCGCGTACGGCCGCCTCGGCGTCGAGCGGCTGCCCGAACAAGGTCATGGCGGCGGCCACCTGCGGACCGGCCAGCCGCTGCGTCATCCACGTCATCCCGCCGCCGGGGTGCAGCCCGAGCTCGAGGAACCGGGCGACGAACTTCGCGCGCGGCCCGGCCAGCCGGACGTCGGCGGCCAGCGCGAGGTTGAGCCCGGCCCCGACGGCGGCGCCGTTGACGGCGGCGATCGTGGGGAGGCCGCAGCGGGCGACGGCGAGGAAGCCCTCGTAGATGGCGCGCAGGCCGGTCTCGTCGGCCCGGCCGAGCGCGGCGAGGTCGGCGCCGGCGCAGAAGGCGGGCGGGGTGCCGGTGACGACGACGGCGTGGACGGTTTCGTCCCGTTCCGCGGCTTCGACGGCGGCGGCGAGCTGGGCGGAGAGGTCGAGGGTGAGCGCGTTGCGGCTGCCGGGGGCGTCGACGGTCAGCAGCGCGATGCCGCCGGCGTGCTCGCTGACGATGCTGTCGGTCATCGGGGCAGGGTATTAGTGGGGTATGGGGGAACTGCTGGTGGTGCTGGTCGGCAACCTGCTGACGATGATCGACATGTCGGAGCTGTTCGGCAGCCGCCGTCGCCGGGCGCGGGCGGCGGCCTTCGCCCGCGGTGCGCGGGTCGAGTTCCCGTGCGTCCTGCGCTCCGACGAGGTGACCGAGGGCCGTGAGCGCCGCGGCTGGATCGCGGTGGGCGAGGGAACGGCGACGTGGCGGACCCCCGGCGGCGAGCCGGTGGCGTTCGAGCCGGGGGAGCTGACGATGCAGGCGGTGGACCGCCAGTCGGTGACGTTCCACGCGGCGGGCGGCCGGACCGAGCTGCGGCTGCACCCCGACGAGGCACCGCTGGTCCTGCGGGCTCTCGCGGGCTGAGGGCGGCCTCCGGCCCCCGGTCGCCAGCGTATCGGCGGGGGCCGACGGTTTCGCGACTTCGGCGGCCCGGGCCCGCGGTTGATCCACAACCAGCCGCGGGTGTGCACAACCGGCGGCACCGACCCCGCAGCGGGCCGGAACTGTCCCACCCCGCCGATAAGCTGGAACCCGGGGGCCGGAGGCGTCACCCCTCCGGCGTAGGCGGGCGTTCCAGCAGCCGCGACAACACGACCGTCGACACCGTCCGGTCCACGATCTCCAGCCCCCGCAGCCGCTCCAGCGCCGTCTCCAGGTGGTGGATGTCCGCCGCCCGGAGGTGGACGATCGCGTCCGCCGCGCCCGACACCGTGTACGCCGCCACCACCTCCGGCAGCGGCTCCAGCCGCGCCCGGATCCGGGCCGGCGTGATGTTGCCCTGGCACGTGACCTCGACGAACGCCTCCGTGCCCCAGCCCAGCGCCTCCGGGTCGACCACCGCCGTGAAGCCCCGCAGGATCCCCGTCTCCAGCAGCCGGTCGACCCGCCGCTTCACCGCCGGCGCGGACAGGCCGACCACCTTGCCGATCTCCGCGTAGCTTGATCGCGCGTTCGCCACGAGACACGAAACGATTCGCTGGTCGATGGTGTTCACACGCAACAGATAGCACAGATACGCGCAGCGAACAGCGATTGATTGCGATATTAGGCGCCACTTACCCTGCACTCATGCAGGCGATGCGCGTACCGACCACCCGTCGATACCTCATGTGTCCCCCGCGTCACTTCGCGGTGGACTACGTGATCAACCCCTGGATGGACCCGACCCAGCCGGTCAGCGTCGACAAAGCCATGGCGCAGTGGACCGAGCTGCGCGACACCTACCGCCGCCTCGGCCACACCGTCGAGGAGATCGACGCCCAGCCCGGCCTGCCCGACATGGTCTTCGCCGCGAACTCCGGCACGGTCGTCGACGGCCGCGTCCTCGGCTCGCGGTTCCGCGCGCCGCAGCGGGCCGCCGAGGCCGAGCACTTCCGCCGCTGGTTCGTCGAGCACGGCTACCGCGACATCACCATGCCCGAGAAGATCAACGAGGCCGAGGGCGACTTCGCCTGGACCGGCGCCCTGCTGCTGGCCGGCGCCGGCTTCCGCACCGACCCGGCCGCGCACGCCGAGGCCCAGGAGGTCCTCGGCGTCCCGGTCGTCTCGCTGCACCTGGTCGACCCGCGCTACTACCACCTCGACACGGCGCTGTTCGTGCTCGCCGAAGCGACGGACACGACCCGCGCGCAGATCGTCTACTACCCCGAGGCGTTCTCGGCCGGCTCGCGACGCGTGCTCGAGCGGCTGTTCCCGGACGCCGTGCTCGCGACGCGTGAAGACGCGGAGTGCTTCGGCCTCAACGGAGTCTCCGACGGCCGCAACGTCGTCCTGCCCGTCGAGGCCACCCGACTGGGTGAACTTCTCGCCGATCGTGGCTACGAGCCGGTCTACGTCGACATCTCTGAGCTGCGGAAAGCCGGCGGCGGCCCGAAGTGCTGCACGCTGGAAATCCGCAAAGGGTGAACCCGGCGAAAACCTGTAACTCACCCGTTTGCCACCGCGATTAATCGAAGTAACAAATCGACTACTCGCGGTGGCAGGCGGTGGAAGTGGTGGCGGTGAACCTCGCCCTGCACGGGATCGGCAGGCCGGCCCGGCAGCTCGACCCCGGCGAGGACGAGCGCTGGGTGACGGTCGAGCAGTTCGAGCAGGTGCTCGAAGCGGTGCAGCACAGCCCGGACGTCCACCTCACCTTCGACGACGGCAACGAGTCCGACGTCGAGATCGCCCTGCCGCGGCTCGTCGACCGCGGGCTGACGGCGGAGTTCTTCCCGCTCGCCGGTCGGCTCGGCCAGCGCGGCTACCTCGACCGCGACGGGCTGCGCGCGCTCGCCCGCGCCGGCATGGAGATCGGCTCGCACGGCTGGGAGCCGCGCGACTGGCGCCGCCTCGACGACCGCCAGGCGAGCCGCGAGCTGACCGAGGCCCCGAAGCTCCTCGGCGACCTGTGCGGCCGCCCGGTCCGGCGCTACTCGCTGCCGTTCGGCGCGTACGACCGCCGCGTGCTGACGCGGTTGCGGCAGGCGGGCGCGACGCGCGTCTACACGAGCGGCGGCGGCGCGGCGAGCCGCGACGGCTGGCTGCGGGCGCGCACCGAGCTGCGCCACGACGTCGACGGCGAGTGGCTGGACGAGGTGCTCGTCGCGGGGCAGCGCAAAGCCGGCCGCGGGCTGGCCCGCCTGTTCCGCCGCCGGTCGTGAGTGGTTGGCGCGGTTAGAACCGCCCCAACCACTCCGAGGTGTGTCGCACAGCGGGACATCGCGTGAGCCCCGCGGTGCGCCGGTGAGCAGCGTTTTCGTCAAGACCGGCCGCATGATGGGAAATTCCCGCACTGGACCCTCTTGTCCAGACCACCGCTCGGGTGCATCCTGGTCGCCTCGCCGCCGTAAGGAAAGTTTCCTAACTAAAGGGAGCACCACGAATGCGGAAACTGATCCTGCTCGCGACCATGGCGCTCGCCGCGGCCGTCCTGCCCTCGGCCCTCGCGTCCGCGGCGCAGGCACCGGCCCCGGCCGCGCCCGCCACCACGGCGGCCGCCCCGACCGCGGCGCAGCTGCTCGCGAAGACGAACAGCTGCAAGCAGATCTCCAACGGCAAGTACAAGACCGACGAGGACGTCTCGGCCAAGACGGTCGCCGTCTGCGACGCGAACGGCGCGGTCTTCTGGAAGGCCGACATGGACATCGACTGCGACGGCCAGCGCAGCACGCAGTGCAACGAGAACACCGACTGCTGCTACCAGGACGACACGGCGTTCCACCAGTCCGACGGCAAGCCGCTCAACGCCGCGAAGCTGCCCTACATCGTCGTGCCGAGCTCGAGCAGCATCTGGAAGTACAGCTCGTCCCAGCTGAAGGGCGGCGGCTCCTGCGCCGTGATCTACAACGGCAAGGTCGAGTACGCGGTCATCGGCGACACCGGCCCGACGCAGATCATCGGCGAAGCCTCCTACGCGACGGCGAAGGACCTCGGCATCAACCCCGACCCGTCCAACGGCGGCACCGACTCCGGCGTCACCTACATCTGCTTCAAGAACTCGACCGTCTCCCCGATCGAGAACCACGCCAACGCGGTGAGCAAGGGCCAGAGCCTCGCCACCACGTTCGTCAACAACAACTGACCCGCGCGCGAGCCGGGGCCGATCCGTTCAAGACGTGGATCGGCCCCGGCTGCTGTGCTGGGAACCATGAGCGAAGAACTGATGGAACTCGCCAACATCGGACCCGCGATGGTCCGCGACTTCGCCCGGCTCGGCATCACCGAGCCCGCCCAGCTGGCCGGCCGAGACGCCGTCGAGCTGTACGAACGGCTCTGCGAGATCGACGGCCACCGGCACGACCCCTGCGTCCTCGACACGTTCATGTCGGCCGTCGACCAAGCCGACGGCGCACCACCGCGACCGTGGTGGACCTACACACCCGAACGGAAACGCCTTTTCGGGACCCGCTGACCCGAACCGCTCGCACCACGTTGCCCGCCCACGGCAAGATGCAATTCGAGACCCGATTTTTACGCGAAAACCGTTACGCCTAACGGCCTCCTCACTCTTTACCCCGTTCGCCGCCCTCCCGGTAACGATCCAGGGGGCGCCGCCGACCAACTTGAGGGTCGCGCGGAATAGCGGAGGTTTTGGCGTGAAGATCAGTGTCTTCGGGCTCGGTTACGTCGGCTGTGTCTCCGCCGCGTGCCTGGCGGGGCAGGGACACCGGGTGGTCGGCGTGGACGTCAACCCGGTCAAGATCGACCTCATCACCGCCGGCAAGGCGCCAGTGGTCGAGGAGCGGATCGGCGAGCTGACCGCCGAAGTCGTCGCGAGCGGCGCGCTGAGAGCCACGACCGACGTCGCGGAAGCCGTCGCCGACAGCGAGATCTCGCTGGTCTGCGTCGGCACGCCGTCGGCGCCGAACGGCAGCCTCTCGACCGTCTACCTCGAGCGCGTCGCCGAGGAGATCGGCGAAGCGATCGCGAACAAGACCGAGCGGCACACCGTCGTCTTCCGCAGCACGATGCTGCCGGGCACCTGCCTGGACCTGCTGATCCCGATCCTGGAGAAGTCCTCGGGCCGCACGGCCGGCGTCGACTTCGGCGTCGCGGTGAACCCCGAGTTCCTGCGCGAGGGCACCAGCGTCCGCGACTTCTTCGACCCGCCGAAGACCGTGATCGGCGAGATCGACACCGCGAGCGGCGACGCCGTCGCCGGGCTGTACGAGGGGCTGCCCGGCCCGGTGTTCCGCGTGCCGATCCCGGTCGCGGAGATGACGAAGTACGCCGACAACTCCTTCCACGGCCTCAAGATCGGGTTCGCGAACGAGCTCGGCGCGATCTGCCGGGCGCTCGGGCTCGACTCGCACCAGGTGATCGACGTCTTCCTCGCCGACACCAAGCTCAACATCAGCCCGGCCTACCTCAAGCCCGGGTTCGCGTTCGGCGGCTCGTGCCTGCCGAAGGACCTGCGCGGGCTGGTCTACGCCGCGCACCGCAACGACGTGAGCGTGCCGATCCTGTCGCACGTGCTCGCGTCCAACGCCGACCACCTGCAGCGCGCGTTCGACCTGGTCGCGCGCACCGGCAAGCGCAAGGTCGGGCTGTTCGGCCTCTCCTTCAAGCCGGGCACCGACGACCTGCGCGAGTCGCCGCTGGTCGAGCTGGCCGAAAAGCTGCTCGGCAAGGGTTACGACCTGAAGATCTACGACGCGAACGTCAGCCTCTCGCGGCTGATGGGCGCCAACCGCGAGTACATCGAGGGGCGCCTGCCGCACCTCGGCCAGCTGCTCGCCGCGTCCGTCGAAGAAGTGATGGACCACGCCGACGTCCTGCTCGTCGGCACCAAGGACCCGGACGTGCTGGCGGCGCTGCCGCACGGCGGCGACCGGGTGCTCGTCGACCTCGTCCGCCTGCCCGACGCCGCCGAGCGTCGCCTTGAAGAGGGATACGCCGGCCTTGCCTGGTAAAGCGCTCATCCTCGTCGAAAACCTGTCCGTCCCCTTCGACCGGCGGGTCTGGCAGGAGTCCACGACCCTGCGCGACGCCGGGTGGGAAGTCCACGTGATCTGCCCGCAGGGCACGAAACGCGACACCGAGGCCGAAGCCGTCGTCGACGGCGTCCACATCCACCGCTACCCGCTGAAGGCGGCGACCGGCGGGCCGGCCGGCTACCTGCAGGAGTACGGCAGCGCGCTGTGGCACACGCTGCGGCTGGCCCGCAAGGTCGGCCCGGTCGACATCGTGCACGCCTGCAACCCGCCGGACCTGCTGTACCTGGTCGCGAAGGTGCTCAAGCGCCGGGGCGCGCGGTTCGTCTTCGATCAGCACGACCTCTGCCCGGAGCTGTACCTGTCGCGCTTCGACCGCGGGCAGGACCTGCTCTACCGCGGGGTGTGCGCGCTGGAACGCGCCACCTACCGCGCCGCCGACGTCGTCATCTCGACGAACGAGAGCTACAAGGAGGTCGCGCGGATCCGCGGCGGCAAGAAGCCCGAAGACGTCTTCGTGGTGCGCAGCGCCCCGGTCGTCGAGCGGTTCCACGAGGTGCCGGCCGAGCCGGAGCTGAAGAAGGGCAAGCCGCACCTGCTGGCCTACCTCGGCGTGATGGGCCCGCAGGACGGCGTCGACTACGCGTTGCGCGCGCTCGCGAAGCTGCGGGACGAGGTCGGGCGCACCGACTGGCACGCGGTGTTCGTCGGCTCCGGCGACGCCTTCGACGACATGGTCGCCCTCTCGGCGAAGCTCGGGCTGGCCAACCAGGTCGAGTTCACCGGCCGGATCCCCGACGAGGACCTGGTCCGCTACCTGTCCACCGCCGACGTCTGCCTGTCGCCGGACCCGCTGAACCCGCTCAACGACGTCTCCACGATGAACAAGGTCATGGAGTACATGGCGATGAGCAAGCCGATCGTCTCGTTCGAGCTGCGCGAGGCGCGCGTCTCGGCCGGCGACGCGGCGGTCTACGCCCCGGCGAACGACGAGTCGGCGTTCGCGAAGCTCGTCGCCCAGCTGCTCGACGACCCGGAGGAGCGGGCCCGGATGGGCAAGCTCGGCCAGGCCAGGGTCGCCGGGGCGCTCTCGTGGGAGAACTCGGCGAAGAACCTCCTCGCCGCGTATGAGCATGCTGTGAAGTCCTGATCGCCGTTAGGTCAAGAAGTCACCGGACGTGTAACCAAAGTTCCCGGTCCGACGACGGTTCGGGTAACCGGCCGATCAACTACAGATCCGTTCGGCGTACCCGGCTCAGGAATGGAGATACCGCCGTTGACTGACGACACGGTGCGCCTGGCCCTGGTCGGGCAGGTTCTGAAACGGCGATGGCGGCTGCTGGCCGTCCTCGCCGTCCTGGGAGCCCTGGTGGGCGCGGGCGCTTCGCTGCTGCTCTCGCCCGGCTACAAGACGTCGTCGAGCGTGCTGCTGCAGGGACCGCGGCAGGCGGACGAGCTGCTGACGCAGGCCGAGGTCGCGACCAGCTCGGTCGTCCTCGACCGCGCCGCCGCGCAGCTGGCCTGGCACCCGGACGGTGCCGACCTGAAGAAGCAGGTCACCACGTCCGTCGCGAACGGCAACGTCGTGACCATCACCGTCTCGGCCGACACCGCCGAGCACGCCCAGCAGCTCGCCGACCAGGTCGCGCAGCAGTTCGTCAAGTACTCCACGCAGCTGGCCAGCAACTCCGCGGACGCCTCGGTGCAGCTGGCCCAGGAGCAGCGCGAGTCGCTGCGCAACCAGGTCAAGCTGACCACCGAGAAGATCAGCGACATCGCCAAGGGCGTCGGCGGCGACCTGACCGTCGAGAGCGTCCAGGTCCGCACGCAGCTGGAAGGCCTGCGGACGTCGCTGGAGCAGGCCATCAACGACCTCAACCAGGCCGACCTCGCGACCGGCATCGGCAACACCGTCGTGCTCGGGCCGTCCGAGCGCCCGACCGGGCCGGCCGCCCCGACGCTGGTGCAGCTGGTCGCCGGCGGCGCGGTGCTGTTCTTCCTGGCCGGCGTGATCGGCCACCTGTTCGCCGCCCGGTCCGACCGGCGGCTGCGCGGGGAGCCGGAGATCGCCTCGGCGCTCGGCTCGCCGATCCTCGCCGGCGTCGACGTCACCACGCCGCAGGGCGACCGCCTCCCGGCGACCGGCCTCCTCGGCAAGGTGCGGCGGCTGCTCGGCAGCGACCGGCCCTGGCTGCTGCCGCCGATCGCGACGTCGGCCGACGAGGTCAACCGCGACATCCGCTACCGCCGCGTGCTGGCCCGGCTGGCCACCGGCCCCGCCGACGTCCTGCTGCTGGTGGCCGACGACGACGAAACCGGCAAGCTCGCCGCCGGCCAGCTCGCCGAGCTGGCCGACCGGCTGTCGGTGCCGCTGCGGATCTTCGAGTTCACCGCGGGGCGGCCGACGGTCCCGGACGCCGGTCCCGGCTCCGGTGTCCTGGTGGTGCTCAGCGCCGGCTCCCGCACCGCGTGGGAGCTGGTCCGGCTCGCCGAGGCCTGCGCCGACGCCGGCCAGGAGGTCGTCGGCGCCGTCCTCACCCATCCTGTCCGGCCGGCTGGCCCGGCCACACCCGAACCCGCGGCGGAAGCCCCCGAGAAAGCCCTGGCAGGTTCGGCGTGAGCACTTCCACGGAAACGGCCCCGCTGGTCGATCTCCAGCGCCTGTTCGTCGCCATCCGCCGTCGCAAGCGCCTGTGGCTGGCCACGGCCCTGCTCGGGCTGATCGCCGGCGCCGCGGTGGCGGTCGTGCTGCCGGCGCCGCCGACCGCGGTCACCAAGGTGATCGTCGTCCACCAGGACGACTCGCCGACCGACAGCGGCACGCTGATGCGCACCGACGTCGCCGTGCTCTCCACGACGAAGATCGCCGAAGGCGCGCTGAAGAAGCTGGGCAGCACCGAGCCCGCCGAAGAGTTCATGAAGAACTACGCCGGGCTGGGCCTGACGAACAACGTCATGCAGATCACCGTCAAGGCCAAGACCACCGAAGAGGCCGTGGCGCAGGCACAGGCGCTGGCGGAGGTGTTCATCGCCGACCACGTCCAGCGCAGCCAGGCCGCCGCGGCCGCGCAGTCCAAGGCCATCCTCGACCAGCGGAAGAACGCGCAGGACGAGCTGGCCAAGGTCGACCAGCAGATCGCCGACGAGACCGGCAAGGGCCGCAACGCCAACGCCAGCACCCTCGAAGGCCTCTACGGCCGCCGCGCGGCGCTCGCGTCGCAGATCTCCGACTTCGACTCCCGCGCCCAGCAGGCCGGCATCGGCAGCCCGCAGGTCGCCGCGGGCACCCAGATCGTCGACGCGCCGCGCGCGCTGCCCAAGGCGTTCCTCAAGACCACCGCGACCAACGCCGGCATCGGCTTCGCGCTCGGCCTGGCCATGGGGCTGGCGTTCGCCGCCATCGGCGCGGTCTCGCGCGACCGGCCGGTGCTGCGCCGCGAGATCTCCACGCACCTCGGCGCGTCCGTGCTCGCCCAGCTGCCGTCGAAGCCACGCGGCCCGGCGCGGCTGTGGCGGCGCTCCCGCGCGGTGTCCGAACGCAAGCGCGTCGCCACGACGCTGGTGCGCGCGATCAAGAAGGACAAGCCCCAGGTGTCCCTGCTGGAGCTCGGCGCCCCGAAGGTCGCCGCCGCGCTCGCCCTCGACATCGCCGAGGAACTGGGCACCGACGGCAAGGCGAGCATCCTCGACGACCTGCCGAACGAAGACGTCCGCAAGCTCGTCACCGAGACGAAGAGCGAGGTCGCCGTCGTCGGCGCCGGTGACCCGGCCGCCGAGCCGGACGAGCGCCGGGTCGGCGTCGGCACGGTGTCGCCGGGCACGGCGTGGACCGACCTGGAGCACCTCGGCAAGGAGACCGTGCTGGTCGTCAAGGCCGGGCACGCGAACACGCTGTGGCTGCACACGGTGGCGCGGCAGCTCGCCGACCAGCAGATCCCGATCGTCGGCGTGGTGCTGGTCGACCCGGACCCGCGCGACAAGTCCGACGGCACGCTGTGGGACGGCCTGCACACGGCCCTGCGCGGCCGCGCGAAGTCGGCACCGGCCGTGCACCGCGTCTCGGTCGTCGAGCACGAGGACCGCATCGACGAGCTGGCCGCCCGGATCGCCGAGCGCGTCGCGGTCGTCGAGCCGCCGACGCGGCGGATCGCGCCGGTCCGGCCGGTCGTCCCGCCGGCGCCGGCCAAGCCGCCGGCCCCGCCGCTGCCGGAGCCGGGGAAGGTCAGCGTCGACCACCTGGACGCGCCGACGAAGAAGTTCGCCCCGGTCAAGCCGCCGAAGCGGCCGACGCCGTTCAAGCGCGACCACGGCGAACCCACGCACAAAGGCGAGTTGAACGCCGAGCTCGAGTCAGAAAAGAGCGCGGAGGTCTCCTGACCCCGCGCCGCTAATGAAGGGGACCCACTCGAGATGTGCGGCATCGCAGGCACCTACCTCTGGCCGGACGGCGGGCCGCTCACCGACCGGCTGACCAAGACGCTGGCCCACCGCGGGCCGGACGGCTCCGGCCGGTACGACCACCCGGTCGGCGGCGGCTCCGTCCACTTGGGACACCGGCGGCTCTCGATCGTCGACCTGACCGAGACGGGTGCGCAGCCGATGGTCCTCGACGGCCTCGCGCTGAGCTACAACGGCGAGCTGTACAACGCCCCCGAGCTGCGGGCCGAGCTTTCCGCCGCGGGCATCCGGTTCCGTGGGACGTCCGACACCGAGGTGCTGCTGCAGGCGTGGCGGCGCTGGGGCACCGACTGCCTGCCCAAGCTGCGCGGGATGTTCGCGTTCGCCCTGTTCGAGGAGGGCACCGGCGAGCTGTTCCTGGTCCGCGACCAGCTGGGCATCAAGCCGCTGTTCTTCGTCCAGCGGGGCGGCGGAGTGGCGTTCGCGTCCGAGCTGAAGGCGCTCGCCGGCGAGCTCGGCGGGTCGCTGCAGGTCGACAACGCGGCGCTGATCGCGTCGCTGCTCTACTACTGGGTGCCCGACAGCCGGTGCGCCTACCAGGGCGCGGAGAAGCTGCCGCCCGGGACGTGGCTGCGCTGCCGCCCGGACGGCCGGGTCGACCGCGGCCGGTTCTGGTCGCTGCGGGAGGTCGCCGAGGAGGGTGCGGCCTTCGACGGCGAGGTCGACCTGCACGCCGTGATCGCCGAGTCGACCGCCAAGCACCTGATCTCGGACGTCCCGGTGGCGACGTTCCTCTCGGGCGGCCTGGACTCCAGCTACCTGACCGCGCTGGCCGCACGGTCGCGGCCCGGGATTTCGGCGTACACCATCGGTTTCCGCGCCGAGGACGCGAAGTTCGAGGCGATGCCGGACGACCTTCGCTATGCGCGGATCGTGGCGGAGCAGTTCGGCGTCGACCTGCACGAGATCGAGATCGCGCCGCAGGTGCTCGACCTGCTGCCGAAGATGACCTACCACCTCGACGAGCCGATCGGCGACCCGGCGGCGATCAACTCGTTCCTGATCTGCTCGGCCGCGCGCGAGGCAGGCGTCAAGGTGATGCTGTCCGGGATGGGCGCCGACGAGCTGTTCGCCGGCTACCGCAAGCACCTCGCGAACCTGATCGCGTTGCGCTACCACAAGGTGCCGGGCGCGGTCCGGCGTCCCGTGGAGTCCATTGTGGACCGTTTGCCGGTCGCGTCGGCCAAGCGCGGCTACCGGTCGGTGCGGTTCGCCAAGCGGTTCCTGTCGTTCGCGGGCCTGCCCGAGGAGACGGCGTTCCGGCGCAGCTACACGATGTACGACCGCGCGGAGCTGCTCGCGCTGGTGAACCCGGACTTGGCCGCTGACGTCGATTCGGTTTTGACCGAGCACGCCGACACCTACCACGACCAGGCGCTGGACGACTTCGTCAACCGGATGTGCCTGGCCGATTCGCGGCTGTTCCTGCCGGGGCTGAACCTGACCTACACCGACCGCTCGACGATGGCCGCGTCCACCGAGGTGCGGACGCCGTTCGTCGACGTCGAGGTCGTGCGGGCGGCGTTCAAGATCCCCGGGAACAAGAAGATCGTCGGCCGCGCGGGCAAGGTCGCACTGAAGAAGGCCGCTGAGAACATCCTGCCCGGCGAGATCGTGCACCGGCCGAAGGGCCTGTTCAGCGCGCCGCTGCGGGCCTGGATGAGCCGCGACCTGGCGCCGCTGGTGCGCGAAGTCGTCAACGACGGCGTGCTCGTCTCATCGGGTTTCCTGCAGCGCGAGGCGTTGCAGCGCATGGTCGCCGAGGACGCCGCCGGTCAGGAAGACCGCGGCAAGCACCTCTGGCACGTCTTGACCCTCGAGTATTGGTACCGGAACGCGATGTCTGGAGCGGGAGCGAAGTGAAGCAGGTAGTCCAGAACTACAAGAGCGGCGAGCTGGCGCTCCTCGAGGTCCCCGAGCCCGCCTGCAAGCCGGGTGGCGTGCTGGTGCGGACGGTGTACTCGCTGATCTCGACCGGCACCGAGATGATGAAGGTGTCCGAGGCCAGCATGTCCCTGGTGGGCAAGGCGAAGGCCCGCCCGGACCAGGTGGCGAAGGTGATGCAGAGCGTCGCCACGAACGGCCTTTCGGCGACCTACCGCAAGGTGACGTCCAAACTGGACTCCTACACCCCGCTCGGCTACTCGCTGTGCGGCATCGTCGAGCAGGTCGGCGACGGCATCACCGACGTCGCGGTGGGTGACCTGGTGGCCTGCGCGGGCAACGAGCACGCGCTGCACGCCGAGCTGAACTGGGTGCCCAAGAACCTCTACTCGCCGGTGCCCGCCGGCGTCGACCCGCGGCACGCGGCGTTCGGCACCGTCGGGTCGATCGCCATGCAGGGCGTCCGCCGCGGCGAGCCGCAGATCGGCGACGTCGCCCTGGTCATCGGCCTCGGCCTGATCGGCCAGCTGGTCGTGCAGCTGCTGACGTCGTCCGGCGTGCGCGTGGTCGGCGTCGACCCCGACCCGGAACGCTGCAAGCTCGCCGAGAGCCTCGGCGCGCTGACCTGCGCGCACCCGGCGTCCGGCATCGTCGACACGGCCGTGGACGAGCTGACCCACGGCGCGGGCGTCGACCAGACGTACCTCGCGGCGGGCGGCAACACGAACGACCCGGTGGAGCTGGCCGCGAAGCTGTCGCGCGACCGCGGCCGGGTCATCGACATCGGCAAGTGCAAGCTCGACCTGCCGTGGAACGCCTACTACGAGAAGGAACTGGACGTCCGGTTCTCGCGGTCGTACGGGCCGGGCCGCTACGACCCGTCGTACGAGCTGGAGGGGCGGGACTACCCGATCGGCCAGGTCCGCTGGACCGAGCGCCGCAACCTCGAGTGCGTGCTGGACCTGATCGCGCGCGACCGGCTGGACGTCGAGCCGCTGATCACGCACGTGTCGGACTTCTCTTCCGCGGTCGAGACGTACAAGTCGTTGAACGAGGGCGCTTTGAAGGCCGTGGCGGTGCTGTTCCGCTACCCGGAGGGGGTCGCCCGGACGGAGCCGGTGGTCACGTCGGCGCGGGTCGAGGTGGCGTCGTCTTCGGTGGCTGCTTTGCCGGCGGGGCAGCCGGTGCGGTTGGGCTTCATCGGGGCGGGCAACTACGCGTCGTCGATGCTGCTGCCGCACCTGGTCGAGCGGTCGGACGTGCAGCTGAAGCACGTCGCGACGACGTCGGCGTTGTCGGGAGCGAACGCGCGCCGCAAGTTCGGCTTCGCCGCGGCGTCGACCGACATCGACGACGTCCTCGGCGACTCGTCGATCGACGCGGTGTTCGTCGTGACGCGGCACAGCTCGCACGCGGAGCTGACCCGGCAGGCGCTGCTGGCGGGCAAGACGGTGTTCGTCGAGAAGCCCTTGGCGCTGTCGGCTTCGGAACTGCAGAAGGTGCTGGACGCGATCGAGGAGTCGGGCAACGACCGGCTGCAGGTCGGCTTCAACCGCCGGTTCGCCCCGCTGCTGCACGAGGCCCGCGCCCAGTTCGGCCCGCGCGTCGGCCCGGCGACCGTGCGGTACCTGGTCAACGCGGGCCGCCTCGACCACGGCAGCTGGTACAACCAGACGGCTTCGGAAGGCTCCCGCTTCGCCGGCGAAGGCGGCCACTTCATCGACACGGTGAGCTGGCTCCTCGACGCCGACCCGATCTCGGTGTACGCGACGGGAGACCTCCAGGTGACGCTGGGCTACCGGGACGGCTCGACGGCGGTTATCACGTACGCGGAGACGGGCTCCTCGGGCTTCCCGAAGGAAACCCTCGACCTGACGGCGGACGGCAAGGTCCTGAAGTTCGACGACTTCGTGCGCGCATCGGTGTACTCGCGCAAGAAGTGGGCGAGCTCGCGGATTCCCAAGGGACGTGACAAGGGCCAGGCCGCGGAGGTGAACGCGTTCCTGGAGGCGGTGCGGACGGGCGGACCGATGCCGATCTCGGTGTCGTCGCTGGCGGCGACGACGTTGGCGACGTTGGCGGCGCAGACGAGCGCCGCGAACGCGGCCCCGGTCCGGATCGAGCTGCCGGCCACGACGGGCGCTCCGGCATGACGAGCCTCGCCTCGAGCCGGCTGAGGCCGCCGCGCTCGGCATGGCCGAGCGAGCCCGGGCTGCTGCGGCGGACAGGCCCCGGCCTGGGGCACGTCGCCGCGAGCCGGCCGGTGCTGCTGCCGAAGGCAGGTGCCCGGCCGTGATGGGTCCCGGCTGGTACCTGCGCCGGCTGTCTCGGATGGGGCCGGCGGAGGTCGTCGGTCGCGCTCGGCACGCCGTCGTTCAGCGGCAGTGGCGGACTGCGCTGCCGACCCCGCCCGACTGGCCGTCGCACCCGCGCTTCACCGCCGTGCTGCCCGCCGGGGCGCTCGGCAAGGTCTCCGGCGAGGCCGTCAAGCGGCTGCTCGCCACCGCCGACGAGCTGCTGGCCGGCCGCGCCGAGTACTTCGGCGTCGTCCGGGACGACCTGGTCGCCCCGGACTGGTTCGTCGATCCGAAAACCGGCCGCAGCGCACCCTCGGCGCCCTACGCCTTCGACGTGCCGTACCGCTCGGAAGACACCGTCGGTGACATCAAGCAGATCTGGGAACCGTCGCGTCACCAGCACCTGACCGTGCTGGCCGCGGCGTACGCCCTGACCGGCTCCGCCGCCTACGCCGAGCGCGTGGCCGCCCACCTGCGCTCGTGGTGGGCCGCGAACCCGCCGTTGCGCGGCCCGCACTGGATCAGCGGCATCGAGCTGGGCATCCGGCTCCTCTCCTGGGTCTGGACGCGCCGCCTGCTCGACGGCTGGGACGGCGTCGGCGAGCTGTTCGAGGACAACCCGGACTTCCACCTCCAGCTCTGGCACCACCAGAACTGGCTGGCCACCCTGCGCAGCCACGGCTCGTCGGCCAACAACCACGTCATCGCCGAGGACGCCGGGCTGCTCGCCGCGGCCTGCGCGTTCGGCTGGTACCCGGAGTCGGCGGGCTGGCGGACCGAGGCGATGCGCTCGCTCGACGTCCAGCTCGCCCGCAACACCTTCCCCTCGGGACTGAACGCCGAACTGGCGTCCGAGTACCACGGCCTGGTGCTGGAACTCGGCCTCGCGGCGGCGGTGGAGGCCGACGCGGCGGGCACGCCGGTGCCGGACTCGACGTGGGACGTCCTGCTCCGGATGACCGACGCTCTCGCGTCCATTGTGGACAACCGGCTGCGCCCGCCGCGGCAGGGCGACGCCGACGACGGCTTCGGCCTGATCGTCGACGGCACCGAGACCGACCGCTGGGCGTCGCTGCTGGCGACCGGCGAGGTGCTGTTCGGCCGTCTCGAGTGGTGGCCGCGGGTGCCGGGTGACGACGTCCGCACGCCGCTGCTGGCTTCGCTGGCCTCCCGGACACCCCGTGCTTCGGGTGTCCGGCCCGGTCGCCGTCCCGCGCACCTGCGGGACGCCGGCATGACGATCCTGCGGTCGGGCCGCGTCTGGGCCCGCTGCGACGGCGGCCCGCACGGCTTTCTGTCGATCGCCGCGCACGCCCACGCCGACGCGCTGTCGGTGGAAGTCCGCCACGACGGCGTCGACGTCCTCGCCGACCCGGGCACCTTCTGCTACCACGGCGAGCCGCGGTGGCGGTCGTACTTCCGCTCGACGCTCGGCCACAACACCCTCGAGCTGGGCGGGACCGACCAGTCGGTGTCCGGCGGCCCGTTCCTGTGGACGCGGCACGCGGTCACGAAGGTGCTGGCCGTCGAGACCCCGCCGGACGGACCCTCCCGCTGGACGGCGGCCCACGACGGCTACGCGCCCGCGGTCCACCGCCGCACGGTCGAGCTCGATGGCGACGTGCTGAAGATCGTCGACGAAGTGCTCGGCGACACCCGCCCGGCCGCGCGCCTGGCGTTCCACCTCGGCCCGGCGATCACCGCGCGGCTCGAGGGGAACGTGGCCCACCTGCGCTGGCAGGGCGCCGCCACCGGTTCCGTGGCCCCGGTGCACACCGCGGTCGTCGAACTGCCGCCCGAGTTGTCGTGGACCGCCCACCGCGGTGAGATCGAGCCACCCCTCGGCTGGTACTCCGCGGGCTTCGGCCGGAAGGAACCCTCGACCACCCTCGTCGGTTCCGGCACCCCGGGACACCTCACCACCCTGCTCCGCTTCAGTTAGGACCCGCCCGTGACAGCCCGCCGCTTCCGACTCCGCCGTGCCGCACCGCTGCTCGGCGTCCTCCTCACGGTCGCGGCGTGCTCGAGCGGACCCGACACCGAAGGCCCGGCGCAGGCGACGCCGGCGCCCAGCGGGTCGGTCGCCGCGGTGTGCGACAAGGAACCGGCAGGCCCGGCCACGGCGCCGGCCGGCGCCGTCGTCGTCGACCCGGCCGTGCCGGGCGACCTCGCCACGAAGACGCGGGCGGCCGGCCCGGGCACGACGTTCTGGCTCAAGCCGGGCAAGCACATCCTCGGTGACGACAAGTACGACCAGGTGACCCCGAAGGACGGCGACGTCTACATCGGCGCCCCCGGCGCGGTCGTCGACGGCCGCAAGATCAACCAGTACGCGTTCACCGGCCACGGGACGAACGTCAAGCTCACCTACCTGACCGTCCAGGGCTTCGCGGCGCCCCGCGACGAAGGCGTGGTCAACCACGACTCCGGCGACGGCTGGGTGATCGAGCACTCGACCATCCAGGACAACGACGGCGCCGGCCTGATGGCGGGCGCGCGCCAGCAGGTGCGCGGCAACTGCCTGCGCCGCAACGGCCAGTACGGGATCAACGCCTTCTCCGGCACCACGCCGATCACCGCGCTGGTCGTCGAGGGCAACGAGATCGCCGGCAACAACACCGGCAACTGGGAAGCGAAGATCGACGGCTGCGGCTGCACCGGTGGCGTCAAGTTCTGGGACGTCAACGGCGCCGACGTGCGCGGCAACTGGGTGCACGACAACCACGGCACCGGGCTGTGGGCCGACACCAACAACAACGACTTCCTCATCGAGGGCAACCTCATCGAGAACAACGACAGCGCCGCGCTCATCTACGAGATCAGCTACAACGCGATCATCCGCGACAACACGATCCGCAAGAACAACTGGGTCGACGGCCGGCGCTACGCCGACAAGGGCGACAACTTCCCGACCGCCGCCGTCTACATCTCCGAGTCCGGCGGCGAGCCGCGGATCAAGGCGCGGACGGCGAAGATCGAGATCTCCCGCAACTACCTGGAGAACAACTGGTCCGGGATCACGTTGTGGGAGAACGCCGACCGCTACTGCAACAGCCCGGCGAACACCTCCTCCGGCGACTGCACCCGGCTGGTCCCGAACGTGAAGCAGTGTGCGGCTCCGGCCATCGCGAGCGGGCCGCTGCTGAGCGACTGCCGCTGGAAGACCCAGCACGTCGACATCCACGACAACAAGTTCGTGCTCGACGCGGCCGTGGTCGGCTGCCAGGCCTCGTGCGGGCGGATGGGCCTGCTGTCGAACTTCGGCAGCTACCCGGACTGGTCGCCGTACAAGGGCGACACCGTCCAGGAGGACATCACCCACAAGCAGGACAACCACTGGCACGACAACAGCTACGCCGGCCCGTGGACGTTCATCGCGTACACCACCGACCGCATCCTCGAGATCGGCGAGTGGCAGGGCTCGCCGTACTCGCAGGACACCGGCAGCACGTTCACCGCACAGGGCGGGGGCTGACATGACGGCGCACACCGGCATCGCGGGCATCCGCGGCGAGGCCACCGCCGAACCCGCCTCGGCGACGCCGAAGTGGGCGGGCCTGGCGTGGGCGCTGCTGATCCTCAACACGCTCGGCTCGACCGGCGCGAAGACGGTCATCCCGCTCCCGCGGTCGGTCAGCCAGCTGGTGACCATGGGTTCGCTCATGACGGCGTTCGTGATCGCGCTGGTGCTGAACAAGCACCTGCGGATCCGGCCCAGTGCGTACCTGCTCCTGCTGACGTTGCTGCTGGGGTCGAGCATCCTCGCCAGCATCGACCTGAAGGAGGGCGCCGGCGCGCTGTTCCGGTGCTTCCGGCTCACGGTGTTCGTCTCCACGCTCTGGTTGCTGACCCGCTGGTGGGACGGCGGGTTCAGCTTCGTCCGCTACCACATCCGGACGTACGGCATCGTGCTCGCGTCGGTGGCGATCGGCCTGGTGATCTCCCCGGGCAACGCGATGCCGGACATCTACGGCGGCCGGCTTTCGGGCGCGATCTGGCCGCTGACCCCGCCGCAGATCGGCCAGTACGCGGCGGTCATCTCCGGGCTCACGCTCCTCCTCTGGTTCGGGCGCCGCACGGCGTGGCGCAGCGCGGTGTTCATCGTGGTGCCGGTGGTGGGCCTGCTGATGCTCACGCACACCCGCACGGCGACGCTCGGCCTGGTCGCCGGGCTCGCGGTGGCCTTCCTGTCGATGCTGCTGACCAGCGCCCGCGCGCGGAAGGTGTTCGCGTGGACGGTCGGCGTCGGCGGGGTCGCCGGCGTGGTGCTGGCGGGCGCACTGCAGACGTGGTTCCTGCGCGGGCAGAGCGCGGACAACTTCTCCAGCCTGACCGGCCGCGCGAAGGTGTGGGACGCGCTGCTGGAGGCCCCGCGGTCGACGTCCGAGTACATCTTCGGGGTCGGGTTGACGGACAAGTCCTACGACGGGCTCCCGATCGACAACAGCTGGCTCGCGATCTACCACGAGCAGGGCTTCGTCGGGATCGCGCTGGTGGCGGGGTTCCTCCTCACGTTGGTGGTGGTGGCGGTGCTGCGGCCGCCGTCGCTGGCTCGCGCGTGCGCGATCTTCCTGATCACCTACTGCATTTCGGCGTCCTACACCGAAGCCGGCCTCGGTGACGCGTCGCCGTACCTGCTGCACCTGGCCGTCGCCGCGTCGCTGCTGGTCCGCGGGGTGCCGCAGTCCGACGAACAAGCATTCATCCCGGCGAAGGGGACAGGCGCGTGAAGGTGCTCGTGGTGCACAACCGGTACCGGTCCGAGCAGCCGAGCGGCGAGAACAACGTCGTCGACGCCGAGGTGACGCTGCTCGCCGAGGGCGGGCACCAGGTGTCGCTGTTCGAGCGCCGCAGCGACGACATCGCGTCGATGCCGGCGGCCCGCAAGGCCGCGGTGCCGCTGACCGTGCCGTGGAACCCGGCGGTGCGCAAGGAGCTTGCCGCCCGGCTGCGGGCCACGCGCCCGGACGTCGTGCACATCCACAACACGTTCCCGCTGCTGTCGCCGTCGGTGGTCGCGGCCTGCGCGGACGCGGGGGTGCCCGCGGTCGCGACGCTGCACAACTACGGCATGGTCTGCCCACCCGGCACGCTCCACCGCGACGGCCGCATCTGCACCGACTGCGTCGGCGGCGCGCCGTTGCCGGCGGTGCAGCACGGCTGCTACCGCGGTTCACGCGTGGCGACGCTCCCGATGGCGGCGAGCACGGCCGCGAACCGCCGGCGGTGGTGGACGGGCGTCTCGCGGTTCTTCTGCATTTCGGCGGCTCAACGTGACCTCCTGGTGTCGGCCGGCATGCCCGGCGAGCGGATGGCGGTGAAGCACAACTTCGTCACCGACCCCGGTGTCCGCCGCACCGGCGACGGCAAGCACGTGCTGTTCCTCGGCCGCGTCACCGAGGAGAAAGGGGTCGGCCTGCTGATGCGGGCGTGGGACCGGCTCGGCGGTGCCCTGGGCGTGCCGCTGGTCATCGCCGGCACCGGCCCGATGCAGGACGAGGTCGCGACGTGGGCGGCCCGCCGCGCGGATGTGTCGTACGTCGGCCTGCAGAACAAGGCCGAGTGCCGCGCCCTGACGGCGGACGCGCTGGCGGTGGTCGCACCGTCGACGTGGCTGGAGGCGTTCGGCCTGGTGGTGGTCGAGGCGATGGCCGCGGGAGTGCCCACGGTCGCCGCGGCCCACGGCGCCTTCCCGGAGCTGGTGGACGACGGCGTGACCGGCCTCCTGCACACGCCGAACGACGACGCCTCGCTGGCGGACCGGCTCCGTGCGGTGGCCGGCGACCGCAACGGCGAGATGGGCGACGCGGCCCGCGTCCGGTACGAGAAGGACTTCACCCCGGCGGTGGGGCTCGACCGGTTGATCGCCGGGTACGAGGCCGCGATCGAGGCGCACGGGTGAGGCAGCAGGTCCGGACGGCGCCCGCGGCCTTGCCGGCCGCGCTGCGCGCTCCGTTGGCGATGACGGCCGGCCTGGCGACGGCGGTCGTGGTGGCGCTCGGCATCCTCCACTTCCACGACTCGGGCTTGACGGGAGTCGACGCGGCGGTGCTCCCGTCGATCGACGGCGTCCGGCCACCGTGGCGGTACGCGGCGCTGGTCATCGACTTCGGCGGCGAGCCGGTGGGATCGACGATCCTGGTAGCACTGCTCGCGGCGGTGTGTTTCCTGGTCCACCGGGTCCGGGCGGCCGTGCTGACGGTGCTCGGCGTGGCGGTCACGGTGGCGGTGACGACGGTGCTGAAGCCGATCGTGGGCCGCACGATCCATGGCGAGTTCCTTTCGTATCCGAGCGGGCACACGGCGCTGGCCACCGCGCTGGGGTTGGTGATCGGACTGCTGCTGGCCGACCGGCTGGGGCTGGGGCGGGTTGCCGGGGTGGCTTTGGTCCTGGGGCTGGCTCTCGTCGCCGGCGTGGCGATGGGGTGGGCCGAGGTGGCTCTCGGGGCGCACTACCCGACGGACGCCGTGGGCGGGTTCTGCGCGGCGCTGGCCGCGGTTCCGGTGACGGGGTGGTTGGTCGATCGGGTGGCGGACCGGCTTTGACAAGGTGGCTGGTGGACTGGGGCGGCGGGTCGGCTTTGACGGGGTAGCTGGTGGAGCGGGTGGCGGACCGACTTGGCGGCGTCGCTGGCGGACCAGCTGTGGCTGGTGGACCGGCGGCGTGCTGGCTCTGGCGGGGTGGTGGCTGGGCGGCCGACCGGCTTTGACGGGTGGCTGGTGGACTGGGTGGCCGACCGGCTTTGACGGGGTGGCCGGTGGATCGGGTGGCGGGCTGGCTCTAGCGGGGTGGTTGGCGGACCGGTGGCGGGTCGGCTGTGGCGGGGTGGTTGGTGGACCGGGTGGCGGACCGACTCTGGCGACGTGGCTGGCGGACCGGTGGCAGGCCGTCTGGCAGGGTGGTTGGCCGACCGGCTCCGGCGCGGGGCCGGCCAGCGAGGCGATTGGCCCAGCGCCGCACTGGCTCGGGCCGGGATCGGGGTTGGGGTGGTCGGCCTGGGGCTGGCTGGGCGCGCCGGTTGGTGGAGTGAGTTCGCCCCGACCTTGATCGGCCCGGCCGGCCTCCCGCGGTGGTGCCGGTGTGTGCGGCCTGATCGGTCGGCTAGGTCGGAGCTGCCGATCTCAGCGGGCCGGTCGGGCGATCGCTTGGCTCGGCCGGTGGTTGCGTTCCCCGGCCGGCTGAGTTCCGGGTGTCGGTCCGGGCGGGGCCCGTTCGTCGGTGGGGTGACCTATCCGCGAAGGAGAGACCCATGATCCGTGATCTGATCGCCGCCGAGCGGCGGGAGCTGGCCGCACTGCTCGGCGACCTGTCGGCCGCCGAATGGGCGTCGCCCACCCTTTGTGC
The DNA here is from genome assembly GCF_040675005.1 of Amycolatopsis sp. NPDC049691. Classification (NCBI taxonomy): domain Bacteria; kingdom Bacillati; phylum Actinomycetota; class Actinomycetes; order Pseudonocardiales; family Pseudonocardiaceae; genus Amycolatopsis; species Amycolatopsis sp. NPDC049691. The sequence goes on along the minus strand of NZ_JBFANX010000017.1, from coordinate 50,731 downwards.
CGGGTGGCGGGTTCCCGAAGTCGTCGCCCACGTGACCATGCCCTTCCGGTTCTCGACCGGGCGGTTCGTGCGCGAGCTGGTGAAGTCCGGTGGGCGCTTCAACCGGATGGCCGACCGCCTGGCTCGGCAGGAAGCCGCCGAGTTGTCGCGCGACGCCTTGGTCGCCTCGCTGCGGGACAACGCCGACCATCCCTGGCAGCCGCCCGGCGGTGGGCTGGAAGGCGCTCTCAGCCACGACGTGATCCACGGTCTCGACATCACCTCCGCGCTCGGGCTCGACCGCCGTGTGCCCCCGGAGCGGCTCGAAATCGTCCTCGGCTCGACCAAGCCGAAGCAGGTGAAGTATTTCGGGACGGACCTGGCCGGCGTCTGCCTGCGTGCCGACGACCTCGACTGGTCGTACGGCGCCGGAACTCCGGTCACCGGGCTGGCCCAGGATCTGCTCCTGGTCCTCTGCAACCGGCGGCTGCCGGCCGGCCGTCTTCGGGGCGAGCCGAGTGCGCGCTTCACCACGGTCTGAGTTCCTTTCGCAGTTGCTCCATTGTGGACAGTTGAGGGGTGCCGTACCGCAGGGCCTGTAGCCCGGCGGCTCGCGCGGCCGAGACGTTCTCCGCGCGGTCGTCGACGAGGAGGATCCGGTCCGGCGCCACGTCCAAGCGCCGGGCCGGGATCGTGAACGCTTCCGGAGCCGGCTTGCGCACGCCGGTGTCACCGCTGATGAACCAGTCGGTCAGGTACTCGCCGAGGCCGAACCGGTCACGCAGGAGCTTCGACCACTCGCCGACGTCGTTGCTCAGGCAGCCGAGCCGCACTCCGGTGGCGTCGAGTTCGGCGAGGAGCGCGACCACGCCCTCGGTCAGGCGGTGGTTCCGGCAGTACTCCTCGTCCGACGCGCCGGACGCGCCGGACGTCGCCCAGAAGTCCGCGGAGGACATCTTGCCGAGGCTGCATTCCTGGTACAGCTGGGCGATTTCTTCTCGGAGCAGTACGCAGCCGTGGCTGCGGAGGTAGGGCACGAGCAGCTCGCCGACGTCGTCGGCGGACGAGTAGAGGACGCCCATCGCGTCGAACAGGACGACGTCGATCGCGTCGCGGTGGAGAGGGGCAGGGGTGGCGGGCATGTCTCCGACGGTACCGAACATGCGTGCGAATGCCATCGCTGGAACGGGTGATGTGTGCGCTGTCCGAAATCCGCCGTTCGCGATTTTTCCCTTTCGCAGCAGGGGAAATCGCGATCGGCGACGCGGTTCGCGGTGAAAAGTGTCGGACCCCTTCGGCAAGCTCCCGATCAGCAGCCGGCGGTCCCGCCGTCGAACGAAGAACACTCGTCCTGCGAGTAGGGCTCCGCCCGCCAGCCCGCAGCGTCGACCGTCTTGGAGGTGTCATGCACGACGAAGGTCCACGGCCCGGTATAGGAGTTGTCGTGCCACCGGTTGCCCTGCCGGAAGGTGATCGCGTCCTCGACGACGGTTCCCTTGTAGGGCGACCAGTCCGGGAACGTCCCGTAGTTCGACAGCAGGGCCATCCGCCCGCAGAGGCTGGTGCAGCCGACCCGCCCGGGATCGAATCGGAAGGTGTTCCCGTGCACCTCCACGCGCTGGGACTTCCAGCGGCAGTCGTCGTACGCCGGTGGTTTCTCGATCGTGCCGGCGACGCACGACGACTTGGCGCCCACCTCGGTGCAGTAGCCGGTGGACGTGTTCGCCGGGCTGTTGCAGAAGCGGTCCGCGTTCTCCCACACCGTGATCCCGGCCCAGTTGTCCTCGAAGGTGTTGCCGCTGATGTCGATCGACGACGTCCGCGCCTGCACGCGCGGCTCGCCGCCCGACTCCGACAGGTACACCGTCGCAGTCGGGAAGTTGTCGCCGCGCGAGGCGAACGCGCGACCCTGCACGAGGGTGTTGCCGCGGAACGTGTTGCCGCGCAGCACCAGGTTGTAGCTGGTCTCGTAGAAGAGCGCTTCGGCGTCGTTGGCTTCGAAGAGGTTGTCCTCGACGAGGAAGTCGTTGTTGTTCGTGTCGGCCCAGAGCCCGGCGCCGTGGTTGCCGTGGACCCAGTTGCCGGTGATGTCGGCGCCGTTCACGGCCCAGAACTTGGCACCGCCGCTGCACCCGCAGCCCGGCACCTTGGTCTCCCAGTCGCCGGTGTTGTTGCCGGTGATCTCGTTGCCCGCCAGCACGAGCCCGGTGATGTGGTCGCCCGCCTGGTAGGCGTTCAGCCCGTACTGGCCGTTGTTCCGCAGGCAGGAGTGCCGGACGACCTGGCGCGCGCCGGCCATCAACGCCGCGCCGGCGTTGTCCTCGATGGTCGTGTTCTCGATGAGCCAGCCGTCGCCGGAGTCGTGGTTCACCACGCCCTGGTCCTGAAGCGCGGCGAACCCGCGGATGGTGAGCCCGCGGAGCTCGACGTCGCGGGCGCGCTGGGTGAAGGCGGCGCGGTTGACGCCGCGGCCGTCGACGACCGCGCCCGGCGCGCCGAGGTAGACGTCGCCGTCCTTCGGGGCGACCTGGCCGAACTCGTCGGTGCCGAGCGTGTGGGTGCCGGGGCGGAGCCAGAACGTGGTGCCGGGCGGGTTCGCCGCGGTCTTGGCCGAGAGGTCTCCGTCGACGCCCGGATCGACGGAGACGGCCCCGGGAGGTGCTTCCTCGTGCTCCGCGGGCTGGTGGTCGCACACCGGCCCGGGCCCGTCGGTGGCCCGCGCGACCACCGGGCAGGCCACGGCGATCAGGAGCGAGCAAGCGGCGACGAGAACCGCGCGAGATCTGCCCATGGCAGGAAGTTACGCACGATCGGGCCGGAAAACAGTCACCCTCAAGTGTCCTCATCGGACCGAAGGAGTGAAACCGGCCCGCTCGGGCGGGGGATGGTGACCTGCGGAGGGTTTTGCCGGCCGGTGCGGGGGATGGTGCCGAACGCTGGGGCCGGAGGAGCGGCGCGCGAGACCGGCGCCGGACCCGTCGGCCGGCCGGGAAGCACTCCCCGGCCGGCCGGACAGTCAAGCGAACTTGCGGAACACCGGCCGGACCGCCCGGCCGCCCATCCACGGTGCCGGGTCGTTGGCGTCGAGCGCCTTGCGGTACACCGTGCACGCCTGCCCGACCACATCGATGGTCCTGTCGATGTCGGCCTCGGTGAGCGCCGCGCTGACCACGAAGGACGGTCCGAGCACGCCGCCGCTGATCAGCTCGCGGAGGAACAGCGTCCGGTACGGCTGGGACGGCTCGCCCCGCTCGTCGAGCGTGGCGAAGACCAGGTTGCTCGCCCGGCCGCGGACCACCACGTGGTCCTCCACGCCGATCCCGGCCGCCACCTGGCGGACGCCGGTGGCGAGCCGGTCGCCGAGGGCGTGCATGCGGCCGATCACGTCCTCGTCGCGGTAGACGTCCATCACCGCCATCGCGGCGGCCAGCGAGTGGGTCTCCGCGCCGTGCGTCGTCGACAGCAGGAACACCCGCTCGCGGTCGGTGCGCAGCCCGCCGAGCTCCATCAGCTCCCGCTTGCCCGCGAGCGCGGACACCGCGAAGCCGTTGCCGAGGGCCTTGCCGAACGTCGACAGGTCGGGCGTCACGCCGTACAGGCCCTGGGCGCCGCTGGCCGACCAGCGGAAGCCGGTGATCATCTCGTCGAAGACCAGCACGACGCCGTGGCGGGTGGTGAGCTCGCGCAGGCCCTGCAGGTACCCCGGCGGTGGCTCCACCGCCGCCGCGGCCTCCAGGATCATGCACGCGATCTCGCCCTCGTGGCGCCGCAGCAGCTCCTCCGCAGCCTGCAGGTCGCCGTACGGGAAGGACACCGTCGCTTCCGTCGTCTCGTCCGGGATGCCCGCGTTCATCGCCGTCGTGCCGATGAACCAGTCGTCGGTCGAGAAGAACGCGTGGTCGGCGCACTTGGCCACCAGCCGGCGGCCGGTTGCCGCGCGGGCCAGCCGGACCGCGGCCGTCGTCGCGTCCGAGCCGTTCTTGGTGAACTTCACCATGTCGGCCGTCGGCACGTTCTCCAGGAACCGCTCGGCGGCCTCGGCCTCGATGATCGACGGGCGGATGAAGTTGCTGCCCTTGCCGAGCTCGGTCCGGATCGCGTCCAGCACCCGCGGGTGGGCGTGGCCCAGGCTGACCGCTCTCAGCCCGGCGCCGTACTCGACGTACTCGTTGCCGTCGACGTCCCAGACGTGGCCGCCGAGACCGTGGGAGATGACCGGAGCCATCCCTTCGGGATACTGGTCCGAGCCCTTGGCGTAAGTGTGCGCACCACCCGGGACGACCCGGTGCAGCCGCTCGTTCGCCTGCGTGGAGCGGGGCAAGTTCGTTCCCATGGGGGTCACCTCGTTGGTTTCAACGCCTCTCCGAGAGACGGCGCACGTTCGTCTCGGTCACTGACCATTGTGACCGACAGTGGCCACGAAATGTCCAATTCAGGGTCTTTGTACGAAATTGTAATGTCTTCGGACGGATCGTGGGCGCGATCAATACGATACGTGACATCCGAAGGGTCCGTCAGTGACTGGAATCCGTGCGCGCACCCCGCGGGGATGTACACGGAAACCTGGGTCTCACCGGAAAGTTCGAAGGTTTTGATGTTCCGGAACGTCGGCGAATCCGGTCGGAGATCCACGACGACGTCGAAGATCGCGCCGTGGGAACACCGCACCAGCTTCGCCTCGCCGGCGCCGCCGCGCAGGTGCATGCCGCGGACGACTCCCTTGCGGGAGCGGGAAAGGCTGTCCTGGACGAAGCCGTCCGGATCGATGCCGACCGACGCGACGACGTCCCGGTCGAACGTCCGGCTGAAGAAGCCGCGCTGGTCGCCGTGGGGGGTCGGTTCGAACAGGTACGCGCCGTCGATCTCGGGCACCGGAATGGCCTTCATCGCCCACCCCCGAAGAGGGCCGCCGAAAGGGCGGCGAACTGGTCCTTGAGCCGTTGCGCGTTCATCTCGTTCCGTTCGCGGAGGATTTGGCGAAGTTCCGCCGAACGGTTCTCCAGTTCGGTGAATTGTTCGACGAGCTTGTCGAAGTCGACGTCCTTGGCCCGCTGGGTGAAACCGTCGAGACCCAGCTCCGCCATCAGCACGTCGTTCTTCGGCGCGTACCCGATCGCGACGGTCGGTTTCGCGACCTTCAGGGCGCAGAGCACGTTGTGGTAGCGCGTGGCCACTACGCTGTCCACCGCGGCCATCTCGTGCATCAGCTCGTCCAGGGTCTCGGCCGAAGCCGCCGTCACCAGCGGGGACGCCGTCTTCTCGATGATCTCGTCGACGACCTGCCGGTCGATCTGGTCGCCGATGAACAGCCGGACGGGTCTGTCCTGGTCAACGAGCCACGCGACGAAACGGTTCATCGTGTCGACGTAGTGGCGGTAGATGCGGTCGCCGTCGGCGCGGTCGTCGTTGCCGCCGTAGTAGGCCATCACGCCGACGCCGACGGTGCCCGGCCTGCCGTCGGCGTCCGGGGTGGGGAGGGAGAACGCGAGGTCGGGGTAGACCTCGTCGCGGCTGGTGTCGACACCCATGGCGCGCATGGCGTCGCGGGAGATGTCGTCCCGGTAGGAGCGGTAGGCCGCGAGGCGGCCGGCCCAGCGGACGAGCGTCCGGGTCGCCCGGGCGCTGATGTGGTTCGCGCCGACGCACACGAGCGCCACCTTGGTGCCGAAGAGGCGCCCGGTGGCGGAAAGGAGGAAGAGCGAATACGGGAAACCCCACGGACGCAGCGGAAGCGTCGCTTCGAGGACACCCATGCCGGGCACGATGACGACGTCCTGCTTGCGGACCCAGGCGGCCGTGCGGCCGATGTCGACCAGCTTGCCGAGTCCCTTGAGGACGATCGACCGCAGGCCGGACGCCGTCTCGTACTCGGCCTGGTTCCAGTGCAGGGGCGTGGTGTCGACGCCGTACCGCTCGCGGACGATGTCCGGGCCGCCCACCAGGCCGGTCAGGACCGCGTCCGGGTATTCGGTGCGGAGGTAGCCGAGCACGGCTTCGAGGGAACCGTCGTTGCCGAGGTTCCCCGAGCCGAGGAGGCCGAAGACGCCGACGCGCGGGGCACGCTTCACGCGAGCCTGCCTTCGCGGCCGGCGACGATCGTGTTGACCGTGGCGACGTCGGAGGCGGTCGCCTCGCGGTCCTCGACGCGCTCGCCGTGGCCGGAGCGCGCCCGGCTGGTCAGCCAGGCGCCGAGGTGCCCGAAGCACTCGCGCTTGTCGGCGGCCGAGATCGGCGCGCGGCGGATCAGGTCCGCGAACCCGTAGACGTACTCGCCGAGCAGGCGGACGGTGGGATTCCGGAGCCGGTTCGCGCGCCGCGGGTCCAGATTCGCGCACCGGCTCCGGATGGTCGGGTTGGCCCGTTCCGCGCGGCCCGGGTGGTCGCGCCGGAAGTAGAGCAGCTCGGGCACCTGGTGGAACGGACCGTGCAGGGCCATCTCGGCCGAGTACGTCCGGTCGGCGTGGTGGTAGCTGTCGAGCGGCTTGACGCGGCGGAGGACGTCGGCGCGGATGACGCCGTAGAAGTCGTCGCCGCCGGGCTCGAACAGGATGCTGCGGAAGCGGTCCGGCGCGTGCGGGGACGCGGTGTTCAGCGTGTACTCGAGCGGCTGGACGATGCGGCCGTCGCCGTCGATGATCGCCTGGTCGCAGTGGGCCAGGATGATGTCCGGGCGCTCGTCGAGGGCTTCGACGCACCGCTTGAGCAGGTCGCGGGCGTAGAGGTCGTCGTGGGAGACCCACTTGAAGAGCTCGGTGCGGGAGACGTCGAACACGAAGTTGTGGTTCGGCGTCGCGCCGATGTTCTTCGGCTGCCGGACGTAGCGGATCCGGGAGTCCTTGTCGGCGTAGCGGCGGCAGATCTCGTCGGTGCCGTCGGTGGAGGCGTTGTCCGAGATGATCAGCTCGAAGTCTTCGTAGGTCTGGCCGAGCAGGGCGTCCAGCGACTCGGCGAGGTACTCCTCGCCGTTGTACACCGGGAGGCCGAGGCTCAGCCGCGGGACGGTGGTCATGGAGTCCTCATTCCTTGATCGGCTCTTTGATCGCTTCGAAGACCACGGTGGGCTCGTCGGCGCCGGGCGGCACGTACTCGCGCAGTCCGGCTCGCAGCTGCAGCCACCAGACGACGGAGCCGCTGAGCGTCGCGGTCGCGACACCCCACGCCGACCCGGCCGCGCCGCCGAGGAAGGCGCCGGCGATGCCGAACGTGACGTAGAACAGGGAGGCGATCAGCTGCGAACGCAGGCTGCGGGGTGCCGCACCGAGCGCACGGAGACCGGCCGCCGCGCCGGTGGCGAAGCTCGCGCCGACCACGGCGAGGGTGACCGGGAGGATCAGCGGGGACGACGAGTCCCACACCGAGCCCATCACCCAGCGGCCGGCGCTGTCGGGCACGAGCAGGAGCAGGCCGAGGCCCCAGCAGAGCGCGGCGGCGGCCTGCCCGCCGCCGAGGATCACGCAGAAGTGCTTCAGCCGGTGCGGCGCCCGCTGGAGCACCCGCGCGCCCTCGGCGACGGTGACCAGGGACAGCCCCATGAGCAGGGCCAGGAACGGGCCCAGAAGCTGTTCGGCGCCGCGGACCGCGCCGACCGCGGTGATCCCGGCGATGGCGCCGAGACCGTACGCCCGCAGCTGGGACGCACCGCTGTTGCTGACGTTCTCGACCAGGTAGCGGACGCTCAGGTCGCGCTGGGTGCGCAGCCAGCCGACGAGCTCGCGCGGGTGGGGGAGGATGCCCGTCTGGAACCAGCCGTAGACCGCGGCGAGCGCGGCCGCGATGCCCCAGGCGAGCACGAACGCGACGACCGTCCCGATCCGGCCGGCGACGAACAGCGCCGGGATCAGCGCGATACCGCACGCGACGTCGTTGAAGAACGCCTTCTTGCCCTCGCCGCGGGCGAAGAACGCGAACCGCCAGGCGTCCTGCAGCAGCAGGCCCGGCAGGACGACGGCGAGCGCGACGAACGCGTTGCCGAGCGGGCCGCCCGCCGCCAGACCGGCGACCAGGCTGACCAGCCCGGTCGCGACGCCGACGCCGATGGCCGTACCGGACGCGCTGGCGACCCCCAGGCGCCAGCGGTCCACCGGCACCGCGCTGAACCGCACCATCAGCGGGTCGGTGGCCAGGCCGCGCGACACGTTCAGCACCACGCCGTAGGTGACCCAGACGAGGCTGAAGATGCCGAACGCGAACGTGCCGAGCGAGCGGGCGACGTATAGCCCGACCGCGAAGTTGGTCAGGCTGGACACCGCCTGGTCGCCGAGGCCCCAGCTGAGCCGTCCGGCCATCGCGCGCACCGCGCCCGACCGGAGGATCGAGCGCGGCGCACGGCGGTGGTTGGCCACGTCGCTCACTCCTTGACCAGGCCGGCGTCGTGCAGGGCACGCGCCGCGACGTCGACGATGTCGAAGGGCAGCCCGGCCCGCTCGGCGATGTCGAGGAGCGAATGCGAACCGTCGGAGAGGTTGAGCACCCACAGCATCGCCATCTGGGCCTGCTTGGCGTCGCTGCGCCCGCCGAGGGAGTCGTACAGCCCGCGCTTGCCGAGCTGCGGCTCGCCGTACGGGCTGAGGTTGACGTACCGGCGGTTGCGGTCCAGGACACCGAAGGCATCGAGAAGCGTGCCCAGCGTGTCCTCCATGGCCGCGGGCGACACGAAACCCGGGTTGTCCGCCGAGGTGTGGTACTCGGGGTAGCCCGCGTACGGCGTCCGCGTCAGCGAGCCGACGCCGAGGTTGAAGCCCGGCGAGCAGAACTGGCGCTCGTCGTAGCCGTACGGCGAGAAGTCGACAACGCGGTGTTCGCGCGACTTCAACACGTGCTGCATGACCCGGTCGATCTCGGCGTCGCCGCGGCGGGACTTCTTGTACGTCAACGATCCCGGGTCACCGGCGCAGGCGAGCACGAGTCCATGACGAACCTTCTCGATCCGGGAAGCGTTGCGCGCCAGCCACGTGATCGAGCCGATCGTGCCCGGCATGAACAGGAACCGGTACGTGTAGTGCGGCTCGGCGAGAGCGAGCTGCTGGGCCAGCGAGATCGCCACCGCGATGCCGGCGAGGTTGTCGTTCGCCAGCGACGGGTGGCACACGTGGCACGACACGATGACCTCGTCGGTGACGCGCCCCGGGACGACGTGCTCGCCGTAGGTCAGCGAGCCGTCGGCGAGGGTCGAGTCGATGACGACGTCGTACTCGCCGTCGGGCAGCGCGTCGAGCTTCTCCTGCGCCAGGCAGAAACCCCAGGCCGGGGCGTAGTAGCTGGTGCGGTAGGGCACCCACGACGGCTGGTCCGGCAGCGTGTGCAGGTGCTCCCGCAGCTCGCTCAGCGGCATCCGCTGCCGCACCGGGGCGCTGTACCCGACGACGTGCAGGTTCAGCTCCTGGAAGTCGATCACCCGCGTCCCGTCCGGAGAGGCGACGTACGCGTCCCGGATGTTCCACTCCTGAGGAATCGTCCAGTCCAGCACGGCCGTCCCGGTCGGGACCTCGTGCCGCTCCAGCGCGATGTGCTCGCCGATGATGTCCAGGGTCTGCCGCACGCCGTCGCCGGTGATGCTGCGGCAGATCGGGTACAGGCGTTCCACCAGGGCGTGCAGCTCCGCCCCCGTCCGCAGCTGCGGGCCCGTCACTACTGCCGCCGGAGGGTGTTGTCGACGCGGCCGGCTTCGCCCTCGCTCTTCAGCCACGCGAGGCGGGTGAACAGCTGCTCGAACGACTCCCGCGTGAGCCCGAACCTGCGGTAGGCCTCGATGAGTTCGACGGCGCCGTCCTTGACCGACCACTCGCACGCGAAGCCGGGAACGGCCGCGCGGAACCGCGAGAAGTCGACGCGGTAGGAGCGCGGGTCGGCGCCGGCCTCGCCGGTGATGTTCAGCGTCGAGCCCGGCACGGCCTCGACGACCTCCTGGGCGATCTCGGCGACGGTGACGTTGTTGTCCTCGGTGCCGATGTTGAACGCCTTGTTGTGCACGGCTTCCTTCGGCGCCGTCAGGGCGGCCGTGAACGCGCGCGCGATGTCCTGGGCGTGCACCAGCGGCCGCCACGGCGTGCCGTCGGAGAGCACCAGCACCTCGCCGGACAGGTGCGCGTGCGCGGTCAGGTTGTTCAGCACGATGTCGCCGCGCAGGCGGGGCGAGTAGCCGAACGCGGTCGCGTTGCGCATGTAGACCGGGGTGAAGTCGTCGTCGGCGAGCTCGTGGACGTCGGCCTCGACGCGCACCTTCGACTCCGCGTACGGCGTCACCGGCCGCAGCGGGGCGTCCTCGTCGACGAGGTTGTCGCCGCCGGCGCCGTACACCGAGCAGGTCGACGCGTAGAGGTACCGCTTGACGCCAGCTTCCTTCGCCAGCTTCGCGAGCTTCACCGACGCGTGGTGGTTGATGTCGTAGGTCAGCTCCGGCGCGAGCGAGCCCAGCGGGTCGTTCGACAGCGCGGCCAGGTGGATGACGGCGTCGAAGCCCTCGACATGAGAAGCAGTGACGTCCCGCAGGTCGACGACGTGCCCGGCCGGGTCGGCCGGGGCGGGCCCGAGCAGGCAGTCCTCGAACAGCCCGGAGTCCAAGCCGAAGACCTCGTGGCCGGCGGCGGCGAGCACCGGGGCCATCACCGTCCCCAGGTAGCCCTTGTGCCCCGTCAGCAACACCCGCATCGGATTCAGCCCTTCAGATCGAGAGTGAGTTTCTTGACGAAGAACGCTTCGGCGTACTTCGCGGCGGCCTCGATGCCGCGGATCCGGGCCAGCCCCAGGAACGCCTCACGGTCGTACCAGGGGCGGTGGCGCTGCGACGCGTAGTGCTCCTGCAGCAGCCGGACCTTCTCTTCCGCGACGTCGTCGTCGAGCGGCTGGTACACCGACGGGGCGCCGAGGTCGCCGTCCCACTTGACGATCTCGTAGCCCAGCGCGAGGTGGTCGCGGAACGCCGTCGGCACCAGCTTCGCGAGCCCCCGGTGGTCCTGGTGGGCGTCGTCGGTCCGGGGCGCCAGGATGACGTCCGGGTCGGTCCGCCGCCGCAGCTCCTCCAGCGCGTTCTTGGCCTCTTCCCAGTGCGCCGGGAAGCGCCCGTCCGGCAGCTTCAGCACCGTGACGTCGAGTTCCGCGCCCGGGCAGAACGCCGCCAGCGCCGCCCGCTCCTCGTCCTCGCGGGGCGTGCCGCCGCCGGAGAGGACCAGCGCGTCGACCCGCAGGCCGGGGCGCCCGGAACAGAGGGTCAGCAGGGTGCCGCCGGCGCCGATCGCGATGTCGTCGCAGTGGGCGCCGAGTGCGACGACGCCGCCGAGCCGTCCTGGCCGGAGCCCGATCACGCGATGCTCGCCGCGGGGTGCTTCTCCCAGAGCGCCCAGGGCCGGTCGCCGTGGGTGTAGGCGTTGTCGAGGGCCGCGCGCTCCTTGACCGTGTCCGTCGGCTTCCAGAAGCCGCGGTACGGGTAGGCCAGCAGGCGGCCGCGCTTGGCCAGCTCGCCGCAGCCGTCGGCGACCAGGTCGCCGTTCTCCGGGATGTGGTCGAAGACTTCCTGCCGCAGCACGAAGTACCCGCCGTTCTCCCACAGCGGCATTTCGCTCACGGCGGTGATCGAACCGACCTTGCCGCCTTCGTCCATCTCCACGCAGTGGAACGACGACTGCGGCGGCACGACCATCATCGACGCGCCCGCGTCGGTGTTCGAGAACCGCTCGATCATGTCGGGCAGCGGGACGTCGGACAGGACGTCGGCGTAGTTCGCGAGGAACATCTCGTCGCCGTCGAGGTACGGGCGCACCCGGCGCAGGCGCTCGCCGATCGGCGACTCGATGCCGGTCTGCACGAAGGTGATCGTCCAGTCGGCGATGTCGGTCGAGAGCAGCTCCGCCTGGCCGTTGCGCAGGATGAAGTCGTTGGAAATGGTTTCCTGGTAGTTCAGGAAGAAGTTCTTGATGTGCGCCGCGCCGTAGCCGAGGCACAGGATGAATTCGGTGTGGCCGAAGTGCGCGTAGTAGCGCATCACGTGCCAGATGAGCGGTCTCGGACCGACCATCGCCATCGGCTTCGGGACGTCGTCGGCCGCGCCGTTGCGCATCCGCATCCCGTAGCCACCGCAGAAGAGGACGACCTTCACTTCACTGCACCTCGACGATTTCCAGGTGGGGGATGGGGAACACGAGCTTTCCGCCCCACGCACCCACGAACGAAAGCTGTTCGGTCAGCTCCTCCCGGAGGTTCCACGGGAGGACGAGCACGTAGTCGGGCCGGTCCGCTTCGATCCGCTCCGGCGGCAGCACCGGGATGCGCGTGCCCGGGGTGAACCGGCCGTGCTTGTACGGGTTGCGGTCGACCGTGTACTGCAGCAGGTCGGTCCGGATGCCGCAGTGGTTCAGCAGGGTGTTGCCCTTGCCCGGGGCGCCGTAGCCGACGACGGTCTTGCCCTCGCCCCGCGCCTCGATCAGGAACTTCAGCAGGTCCAGCCGCACGCGGGTGACGCGCTCGGCGAACTCGGTGTACCCGGACAGCTCGTGCAGCCCGGCGGCCTTCTCGCGCTCCAGCACGTCGGTCATCCGCTCGCTGGGCTCGCCCGCCACCCCGTCGGGACGCGCCCACAGCCGGATCGACCCGCCGTGCGTCGGCAGGAGTTCGACGTCGACCACGGTCAGGCCGCCGGTCGCGAGGGCCCGGCGCGCGGATTCGACCGTGTAGTACTGGAAGTGCTCGTGGTAGATCGTGTCGTACTGGTTCTTTTCGATCAGCGTGAGCAGGTGCTGGACCTCGATGGAGACCCAGCCGTCGTCCGCGACCAGGGCGCGCAGGCCCTTGGTGAAGCCGAGGACGTCGGGGATGTGCGCGTAGACGTTGTTCGCGGCGACGAGATCGGCCGGGTCGTGCTCCTCGCGCACCCGCAGGCCGGTTTCCTCGGAGAGGAAGGCCGTCAGGGTGGGCACGCCGGCGTCGCGCGCCGCCTGCCCGACGTTCACCGAAGGTTCCACGCCCAGACACCGGATGCCGTGGCCGACGACGTGCTTGAGCAGGTAACCGTCGTTGCTGGCGACCTCGACGACGAACGACTTTTCACCCAGCCCGAGCCGGTCGACGGCGCCGTCGACGAAGCGTTTCGCGTGCTCGACCCAGGAGGTGGAAAAAGACGAGAAGTACGCGTACTCGGTGAACGTGTCGTCGGGGTCGATCAGCGGGGGGATCTGGGCGAGCCAGCAGTCGGTGCACACCTTGAGGTGGAGCGGGAAGGTGGCCTCCGGCTCGTCGAGCTGTTCGGCGGTCAGGAATCGCTCACACGGGGGAGTGGCACCGAGGTCCACCACGCTGGCCGTGTTTGTCGAACCGCAGAGTCGACATGTGGTCATCTACCAGGCTCCTTGGCTCGCGGTCGCGATGTGCGCTTAACACGTCGAGCAGGGGCGGATCGTCGTTACAGCGACGCGTGAGCCCGTGGTGGACCGATTCGGAACCGCAACCTGGATCGAAGGAATGTGGCAGAGATCACGGACGGTACCCGCTCGGACCCGTAACGTCCACAGTGGATTGTGGCCCTAGGCTGGCCGGATGACTTCGGAAACGGGTCCCCGCCTGAGCGGGGTCGCGGGCGTGGTGCTGACGGTCCGCTTCCTCACCGAGCTGGCCCTGCTGGGCGGCCTGGCGCTGGCCGGCACCCAGCTCGGCAGCGGGGTGGCGCTGGCGATCGTCGACGCGGTCCTGCTGCCGCTCGTCGCGGCGGCGATCTGGGGCCTGTTCATCGCCCCGCGCGCCCGCCGCCGGCTGCCGGAGCCGGCCCGCTTCCTGGTGGAGTTCGCCCTGTTCGCGGCCACCGGGGTGGTCCTCGTCCTGGTCGGCTGGGTGGTCTGGGGGATCGTGCCGGCGGTCGTCGGCATCGGCGTGGCGGCACTGACCCGCGCCGTCGCCAAGGACGGCTGACTTTACCGTTCGATTACCCATCCCGTGGCGGCTAGCGTGACAGGCCGGAAGCGTTCGGTCACCGGGGAGGGTGAATGGGCACGCTGAGGGTCGATTTCGCGGCGCTGCGAACGCGGGCGCAAGACCTCGACGCCGCGTTCGACGAGGCCGAAGCGCTGCTCACACGGCTCGAACAGGAGCTGGCGGAGGCGTTGGGCGACTGGCTCGGCGACGGGCGATCGGCGTTCGCGCGACGCTATGCCGAATGGGTCGCCGCTGCCCGCGAACTGCACGCCGACCTGCCGCGGATCCGGGATTTCGTGCTCACGGCCCACGACAACCACGGTGCGGCGTTGTCGGCAAACCTGGACATCTGGCGTGGCGCGGATCGATGAGGGCGGCGCACCCCAGGGGGTCATCGACGTCACCCCGGAGGACTTCCACGCCGTCGCACTGGAGCTGGCCGACGGCCAGGAGCGGCTGCACCGGATCCGCCTGAATCTGTTCGCCGCGCTGGACGGCAATGCCGGCGCGGCCGGTGCGGGCGATGGCGCCGACGCTTTCGAACGCGGCTACCAGGAAGCGATGCACACCGCGGTTGTCGCTTTCTTCCGCGCGTACGACGTGCTCGGTTCGGTTGCCGCGGGGATCGACCAGGCTGGTCTGAACCACTGGAACGCGGACAACTCTTCTCGACCGGCCCCTTGCCCGGCGCCGTGGACGGCGCTGGTGCCGCCGAAGGCCGGTGGCAGCCCGGTGTGGCCGAGCCTACGAGGGCCGGAGGAGTGGTGGTTGCCCCACGAGATAGCCCGATACGTGCCGAACGCCGACACCGGAAAGCTGACGAACATCCAACTGGCGTTCGAGCAAGCCGGCGACGCGGTGGAGGCGCTGGCCGCCGACCTCAAGAACCGGATGTTCGCGTTGGTGGAGAACAACGATGCCGCCGACGTCGACGCGCTGAATGAGTTCTGGGACCGGCTGGCGGGCGGCCACGACTCGGCGATCTTCTTCGTGCTCCCGCAGTTCCTCCAGAAACTGTCGACGGCATTCGCGGACTTCCGGGTCTGGGTCGTCGACACCCGGCAGCGCATCGAGGACTCGGTCCGTGACGTGGTCGACGGGGCCGGGCTCGGGCTCGCGATCGCGGGCATCCTCAGCATCCTCACCGAGGGGGCGTTCGACGTCCTCGTGGGCGCGGCCGAACTGCTGGGCATCGACGTCATCGGCGTGCTGGCGGGCCCGATCGCGGAGCTCTCGGCCGGAGCGGTGGCGACCCTCGAAGGGGCGGAAGTCCTCGGTGCGGTCGCGGGTGGGGTGACGGCCATGGCGATGGCGGTCGAGCGGACCCCGGAGCCGAACATCGAACAGGCGGACACCGCGAAGCTCGGTGAAGAGCTCGGCGACCAGAGCGGGCGGTCGCCGCAGCCGAAGTATCCGAAGCAACAGCTTCAGAAGAAATTCAAGCACGCCAAAGATTTCGGTGTTGACTCGAGCTGGAGCAACGAAGCTGCCGAGGAGTACGAACAGGCACTTCGCCGGTTCGCCGAAGATCCGGGCAACGAGGTCAACGCGGCCGGTGAATACCGTGGGCAGCCTGCGATACTGATCTACAACAGGTCGAGCTCGCTGTGTGAGGTCCTGTATCCGGACGGAACGTTCTGGAGCGCGTGGAAGCTGCGCCCCGGTCAGTTGAAGAACGTGATTGAAAGGGGTTCCCTCGGTGGTGGATAACGCAAGGGACGAGGGGCTGCCGGAAGGCCTGGCGGGCTATGTCGAGCTGATCTCTCGATTTACCAGTGGTGCGCTCAGCGCCCCGGGATTCGAAACGCGATACCTGGAATTCACGAAGCAGGACGGCATGCTCTACCGAGAGCCGATGTTCGGGATCATCGACAAGCTCTTCGGCGATGTGGACGAGTACTTCGATGATCCCGACGCGACTCCCGAAGAACGGGCGCAGGCCGCGGAGACGCTCCGCCGGCAGGCGCAGGATGCGTTGGACAAGCTCAGGGGCCTCCACGCGGATGACGCGGAGGCCCCATGACCGCGGCTCAGATCTGCTCGGCGGCCGGGATGACGTCGGTGCCGAACTTCTCCAGCACCGCCGGGTTGTGGACGTGCGGGACCATGCCCAGCGCCACGTCGATGCCCAGCCCGTGCAGCCGCTCCAGTTCCTTCAGCAGCTCGCCGGACTTCGAGCCGTCCTCGCCGATGTCCAGGATGTGGTAGACGGTCTTGGTGATCGAGTCGTAGTCGCGGCCCTCGTTTTCGCAGTGCTGCTTGAGCACCTCGAGCTTGTGCTCCAGTTCGGGGCCGTTGAACAGGTTGCACTGGTCGGCGTACTTGGCCACCAGCCGCAGCGTCTTCTTCTCGCCGCCGCCGCCGATCATGATCGGCGGGCGTGGGTCCGACAGCGCCTGCGGGACGTTCAGCAGCCGGGTCGCGTCGAAGTGCTTGCTCTTGAACGGTTCGTCGCCATCGGCCCACATCTGGAGCACGTACTGGAGGTTCTCCTCCAGCAGCTCGAAGCGCTCCGCGACCGGTGGGAACGGGAAGCCGAGGCCGCGGGACTCGTCCTCGTTCCAGCCCGCGCCGATGCCGAGGATCGCGCGGCCGCCCGACAGCACGTCCAGCGTCGTGATCGCCTTGGCCAGCAGGCCCGGGTGCCGGTACAGCACACCCGTGACGACCGTGAGGAGCTTCGCCCGCGAAGTGTGCGCGGCGATGAAACCGAGGGTCGTGTACGCCTCGAGCATGTCGTTTTCGACGGGGCCGACCCCGCCGATCTGGAAGAAGTGGTCCATCACGGCGATGGAGTCGAAGCCCGCGCTGTCGGCGGTGCGGACGACGGCAGCCAGGTCGGCGCCCAGCGCGGACGCCCCGTTCGGCCAGGTGAAGTCGGGGATCTGCAGTCCGAGTTTCATACCTTCCGACCGTATACCTGGAGTTGCCCCAGCTCAGAAGTCCCGGACGAGGAAGACCCGGCCGTGGAGCGGGTCCGTGACGAACACCGTGCGCGTGCGCTGGTCGACCGCGACGTCGCCGGGGTTGACGCCCAGCGACAGCTCGCCGGTCAGCGTCCCGCTCCCGCCGTCGACGCGGCTCAACCCGTTCTGGCCGCCGTTGGTGTAGACGGTGTTCGTGCCCTGGTGCACGGTGAGCGAAGACGCTTCGCTGCGCAGCAACACGGTCTTGCGCTCGGTGTGCGTCACCGCGTCCACAATGGACATGTGGTGGATGCCGGAGTTGGCCACGTACACCGTGCCGCTCCCGGCGTGCACGGCGACGGCGGTCGGCCGGGCGCCGACTTTCACGCTCGCGACGAACTTCCCGCTGTCGATCGAGAACACCTCGACCGAGTCCGTGCCGGTGCTGGCGCAGTAGGCGAGCTTGCGGCCGGCGTCGACGGCGATCCCGGCGAAGCTCGGCTGGGGACCCGGCACGAGCGCGGACAGGGTGCAGCTGATGCCGTCGAGCACGGCGAGCGTGCCGGTGGTGCCGCTGGCCGCGTAGACGCGGTTGGCCTGCTCGTCCACGGCCAGCGCGGACGCGCCCGCCCCCGCGCCGATCACGCTCACCAGGTCGTGGGTGCGGCCGTCGAGCACCACGACGGTCCCGGCCGGCGGGTTCGCGACGTAGACCCGGTTGACCTTGGGGTCGACGGCGACGTCACCGGGCGCGCCGCCGACGTCGAGCACCGCACCCACCGAGGCTCCGCGCGGGTCGAGCACCGACACCGTCCCGGCCTCGGGATCCGTGACGTACGCGAGCCCGGTGACGGGGTTCACCGCGACCGCGGCCGGGGACCCGCCGAGGTCGATCGACCGGACGTCCTGCGCCCGCGCCACCCCGGGCCGGGTCACCGCGGCGGCACCGGCCGTGACCAGGGCGAACAGTGCCCTCCGGCCTATCGGGCGACCTCGCATCGGCGCCTCCGCTCGTGATCAACTCGCCTCCCGAGCCTAACCCGCGCCATCATCACGTGAAGGAACTTCGCGTCCCCCGATCGCGTTGTTTCCACTGGGTAACCCACTTCCAGAGCGGACGGAGGCGAGCGCGCGTGCACGGGCACCAAAACGGACTGAAGACGGCGGTGCTGCTCGGCCTGCTGTCGGCGATCATCATCGCGATCAGCGGCCTGTTCGGCCGCGGCGCGCTGGTCATCGGCCTGGTCATCGCGCTGGGGATGAACGCCTACGCCTACTTCAACTCCGACAAGCTGGCGCTGCGCGCGATGCGGGCGCGGCCGGTGTCCGAGGTCGAGCAGCCCGCGATGTACCGGATCGTGCGGGAGCTCGCGCAGGTCGCCCGCCAGCCGATGCCGCAGCTCTACCTGAGCCCGACCGTCGCGCCGAACGCGTTCGCGACCGGCCGCAACCCGCGGCACGCCGCCGTCTGCTGCACCACCGGCATCCTCGACCTGCTCGACGAGCGGGAGCTGCGGGCCGTGCTCGGCCACGAGCTGTCCCACGTCTACAACCGCGACATCCTCATCTCGTGCGTCGCCGGCGCGCTGGCCAGCGTGATCAGCGTGCTCGCGAACATCGCGCTGTTCTTCGGCGGCAACAACCGCGACGGCAGCCCGCTGGTCAGCCTGATGCTGGTCTTCGTCGGCCCGATCGCGGCCGCCGTCATCCGGATGGGGGTCAGCCGGTCGCGGGAATACCAGGCCGACGCGTCCGGGGCCGAGCTGACCGGCGACCCGCTGGGCCTGGCCTCGGCGCTGCGGAAGCTGGAGGCCGGGACGCGCGCGCGGCCCCTGGTCGCCGAGCCGCAGCTGGTGTCGCAGTCGCACCTGATGATCGCGAACCCGTTCCGCCCGGGCGAGGGCCTGAGCAAGCTGTTCTCGACGCACCCGCCGATCGCCGACCGCATCGCGCGGCTCGAGGAAATGGCGCGCAGGACCTTCTGATCCCAGCTGGTGGGAGCGGGAATCCCGGTCTCGGCGGCGAGGTTGGCGCAGTCATGGTTTCCGCACAGCTGCACCTGGGCGTCGCCATCGACGGCGCCGGGTACCACCCGGCCGCGTGGCGTGTCTCCGCGGTCGAGCCCGCCGCGCTGTTCACCTCCGGTCACTACCTGAAGTACGCGAAGCTCGCCGAAGCCGCATCGCTCGACTTCGTGACCCTCGACGACTCCCTGGCCCTGCAGCCCGGCGGCGAGGAGGTCGTGCGCGGGCGCCTCGACGCGCTGCTCACGCTGTCCGCCGTCGCGCCGGCGACCAGCCGGATCGGCCTGGTCCCGACGGTCACCACCACCCACACCGAGCCGTTCCACGTCTCGACGTCGGTCGCGACCCTCGACTACGCCAGCCGCGGCCGCGCCGGCGTCCTCGCGGTGCCGTCGCTGACCGACGCCGAGGCCGCGCACTTCGGCCGCCGGCCGGCCCCGTCGCCGGCGGACGGCGAGGCCGAGACGAGCGAGGTCCTCGACGTCATCAGCCGGCTCTGGGACAGCTGGGAGGACGACGCGATCGTCCGCGACGCCGCCACCGGCCGCTTCATCGACCGGGACAAGCTGCACTACGTCGACTTCGAGGGCCGCTTCTTCAGCGTGAAGGGCCCGTCGATCACGCCGCGGCCGCCGCAGGGCCACCCGGTGACCGTGGTTTACGGCGATTCGCCGCACGCCGTCGGCGCCGACGTGGTCATCACCTGCGCGGACCACCTCGACGCGGTGCGCGCCGCGGTCGTCCGGTTCCCCGGCGCGAAGGTGCTGGCCACGGTGTCGATCGTGCTCGCCGAGACCGAGCAGGGTGCCCGCGACCGGCAGCACGAGCTGGACGCGCGGACGCCGTTCGAGCCCGCCGGCCTGTCCTTCGCCGGCACCCCCGCGCAGCTGGCCGCCGAGCTGCCCCGCTGGGCCGCCGAGACCGGCGTCGCCGGCTTCCACCTGCGGCCCGCCGTCCTGCCCGACGACCTCGACCTGCTCGCCGGCGAAGTCGTCCCGCTGCTGCGCGCGGCCGGGGTGTTCCGGGACGGCTACCGCGGCGCGACCCTGCGCGACCACCTCGGCCTCGGCCGGGCCGTCAACGCCTACGCCGTCACCCCGGGAGCGTGAGATGACCAAGCAGATCAAGCTGGCCGCGCACTTCCCCGGCGTCAACAACACCACGGTGTGGAGCGACCCGGCGTCGGGCAGCCAGATCGACTTCGCGTCCTTCGAACACCTCGCCCGCACCGCCGAACGCGGCAAGTTCGACTTCCTCTTCCTCGCCGAAGGGCTGCGGCTGCGCGAGCACGCGGGCAAGATCCTCGACTCCGACGTCGTCGGCCGGCCCAACACGACCACCGTGCTGGCCGCGCTCTCGGCCGTCACGACGCACCTCGGCCTGGCCGGGACGCTGTCCTCGACGTTCAACGAGCCCTACGAGGTCGCCCGCCAGGTCGCGAGCATCGACCACCTCTCGGGCGGGCGCGCGGCGTGGAACGTCGTGACGTCGCCGGACGCGTGGACCGGGAAGAACTTCCGCCGTGGCGGTTTCCTCAAGCGCGAGGACCGGTACGCGCGCGCCGAGGAGTTCCTCGCGACCGTGCGCGAGCTGTGGGACAGCTGGCAGCCCGGAACCCTGGTGGGGGACAAGGAGAACGGCGTCTTCGCCCGCGACCCCGGCAAGTTCGTCCACAGTGGACCGCAGTTCGACATCCACGGCGAGTTCACGCTGCCGCGCACGCCGCAGGGGCAGCCGATCATCATCCAGGCCGGCGACTCCGACGAAGGCCGCGAGTTCGCCGCGAAGGCCGCCGACGTCATCTTCAGCCGCCACGGCACCCTCGAGGACGGCCAGGCGTTCTTCCACGACGTCAAGCGGCGGCTGGCCGCGTACGGCCGCGAGCACGGCGAGCTGCTGATCATGCCGGCGGCGACGTTCGTCCTCGGTGACACCGACGCCGAAGCCGAGGAGCACGCGCGCGAGATCCGGCTCCAGCAGGTCCGGCCGGCCACCGCGATCCAGTTCCTGGAGCAGGTGTGGAGCCGCGACCTGTCGGACTACGACGTCGACGGCCCGCTGCCGGAGATCGACCCGGACCCGGACGCCGAGCCGCTGACCTGGGGCCGCGTCCGGCACGAGAAGGATCCTTTCCAGGTGGCGCGCAAGTGGCGGGCGATCGCGGAGGAGAAGAAGCTCTCGATCCGCGAGCTGGTGATCGAGGTCACCGCGCGGCAGCAGTTCGTCGGCACGCCCTCGACGGTCGCCGCGACGATCGACGAATACGTCCAGTCCGACGCGGCCGACGGGTTCGTCCTGGTGCCGCACCTGACGCCGACCGGGCTCGACGAGTTCGTCGAGAAGGTCGTGCCGGTGCTGCAGGACCGCGGGGTGTTCCGGACCGAGTACACCGGCCCGACGCTGCGCGAGCAGCTCTTCTAGGCCGAAGCGCCCGCCGCTACGGCGACTGCCTTGACGTAGTCGCCGTAGCCGGACTTCGCCAGCTTCGCGCCCAGCGCGTAGCACTCGTCGGCGTCGATGAAGCCCATCCGCAGCGCGATCTCCTCGAGGCACGCGATGCGCACGCCGGTGCGGTGCTCCAGCACCTGCACGAACTGGCCGGCTTCGAGCAGCGAGTCGTGCGTCCCGGTGTCGAGCCACGCGAAGCCGCGGCCGAGGTCGACCAGCGACGCCCGGTCCTGGCGCACGTAGGTCAGGTTGACGTCGGTGATCTCCAGCTCGCCGCGCGCCGACGGCGTGAGCGCGCGGGCGATGTCGACGACCTGGTTGTCGTAGAAGTACAGCCCGGTGATCGCCTTGTTGGACCGCGGCTTGGCGGGCTTCTCCTCGATGGTCAGCAGCTTGCCCGCCGCGTCGACCTCGCCGACGCCGTAGCGCTCGGGGTCCTTCACGGGGTAGCCGAACAGGACGCAGCCGTCGAGCTCGCGCACGGCCGTCTGCAGCCGGCCGGAGAAGCCCTGGCCGTAGAAGATGTTGTCGCCGAGGACGAGCGCCACGTCGTCGTCACCGATGAAGTCCGCGCCGATCACGAAGGCCTCGGCGAGGCCGTTCGGGCTGGGCTGCTCGGCGTAGGAGAACGAGACGCCGAACTGGTCGCCGTTGCCGAGCAGCTTGCGGAACATCGGCAGGTCGGCGGGGGTGGAGATGACGAGGATCTCGCGGATCCCGGCCAGCATGAGGACCGAGATCGGGTAGTAGACCATCGGTTTGTCGTAGACCGGCAGCAGCTGCTTCGACACCGCCTGGGTGATCGGGTGCAGGCGTGTCCCGCTGCCTCCGGCCAGCACGATGCCCTTCATGAACTGCCTCCTCGGATCCGGCGCCGGGCCCCACCCTACGGGCCGGGCCCGGCGCTAGAAGGCCGGTCCCTTGCCGAAGTAGGCCTTGCAGCCGGAGTTGTACTCGGTGGCGATCTCCAGCACGTTCCGGCCGTCGTCGACCGGCAGCAGCGTCGAGGAGTAGTTGGGGCAGAAGTTGTTGTAGATGCCCGTGATGTGCACCGGCGCGGGCAGTTCGTACCAGTTGCCGTCGCCGAAGTTGTCGTTGGCCAGCAGGACCTGGCCGTTGCCGGGCTGTGGCTGGCCCTTCGCGTTGGTGTAGATCTGGCCGACCATGACGATCCGCACGCCGTTCGGGCCGCCGGGGAAGAGCGTGATCGTCTGCGCGTGCTGGAAGTAGTTGCCGTTCGCGGTGTTCACGCGGGTGCCGGGATCGGTGGGGCTGCCCCAGTTGGCGCCGTCGGGGGAGATCTTGAAGTACGGGTCGCAGTAGCGGTCGCGGAAGTTGCAGATCTCGTAGGCGAAGTAGTACCGGCCGTCGGGCAGCCGGCGGATGATCGGCATGCCGGGCCGGACCCG
This sequence comes from Amycolatopsis sp. NPDC049691, assembly GCF_040675005.1. Taxonomy (NCBI): domain Bacteria; kingdom Bacillati; phylum Actinomycetota; class Actinomycetes; order Pseudonocardiales; family Pseudonocardiaceae; genus Amycolatopsis; species Amycolatopsis sp. NPDC049691. The sequence continues at coordinate 28,069 of NZ_JBFANX010000017.1, read as the reverse complement.
GTCCGGCGGGATGGCCAGGGTGAGCTGCTTGGTGCCCCACGTCACGCCGTCGGTCGAGGCGACGCGGTTGAGGACCTGGGCGTACTTCGGGGCCTGGGTTTCGTCGGCGAAGTGGAGCCAGAGCGTGCCGCCGGCGTCGACGGTGAACTCGGGCTCCCAGATGCCGTCGATGTTGTGCGACCGGGCGGCCTCGGACAGGAACCGCCACGAGCGGCCGCCGTCCGGGCTGGCCCAGATCTTGATCCCGACGCGGCGCTGCGCCCCGGCGTCCTGCCGGTAGGAGGCGGCCCAGAGCAGGGTGCCGGCGCGGAGCCGGCCGACCCGCTGCGGCAGCTCGTAGATCGTGCCGCAGCACATGCCGTACCGGCCGTCGGGGTCGTGGATGGCACCGATCTGGTGGAAGGTCTCGCCCTCGTCGGTGCTCTCCATGATGGGCGTGAACTTGCCGCCGGCGTCTTCGCTGGTCAGCGAGGCGATGATGCGCCCGCGGCCGAAGATCGAGTAGTCGAGCCGGATCAGCCGGGCGTAGGAACCGAGACCGGGCAGGAGCAGCTTGCGCTCGGCGGCGCTCGCGGGCGTCAGTGTCGCGCCGATCACGGTGAGTGACAGCACGAAGGCGAGCAAGCGGCGCATCCTGACCCTCTCCACGCGGTGACCGCGCGATTACAGCACGGCGATCGGGTCCTTCGTGGACAGTCACACGGCGCATTCGCGCGTTCGAGGGGTTTGCCTTCCCCCTTCGGGTGACCGGTAACGTGGGGTAGTTGCGAGGGGGAATCACTCATGAAACTTCGGCTGGCTGTGCTGTCGGTGCTGCTCCTGGCGTCCGCGTGCGGGTCGACGACGGGGTACGGCACGATCGTGTCGTCCACGCCGGTGCCGGCGCCCGCGCCCACGACTTCGGCGGCGCCGGTGCTGAAGGACGTGCCGACGGAGACGCACACGGGCAAGGGCGACGGCGAGTTCGCGACGACGTGGCCGGCGGACCAGCTGGGCTTCTTCACGTTCGAGTGCCCGAAGTGCTCGGCCAACGTGATGGTCGACACGGACGGCGGTGAATTCAGCCTGGTCAACGCGATCGGCAAGTACAAGGGCACGACGTGGCTGAACACGGAACCGGACCGCCCGACAACAAAGGTGACGGTCCACGCGGACGCGGCATGGACGGCGACGATCGCGGACTACCGAAGCGTGCTGGTGGCAGCGGCGGGCGCGACGGCGTCCGGCAAGGGTGACGCGGTCCTGCGCATCCCGGAGGGGGTTACGCACGTGAAGTTCACGGCGAAGACCCGGGGCAATGTGGCGTTGTGGGTCCGGTCGGAGGATCTGCACGATCTGCTGGTCAACGAGATCGGCGACGTGGACGTGGACCGGGAGGTCCGGGGGCCGACGTACCTGAAGGTCGAGGGCTACGAGGCAAGCTGGACGGTGACCCCGTCCTGAGCGGGCACCCGGCGCCCGGGTGCCCGCGACGGCGTCACCGGTAGTTGGTGAACTGCAGCGCGATCTCGAAGTCCTTGCCCTTCAGCAACGCGATCACGTCCTGCAGCTGGTCCTTCTTCTTGCCCGACACCCGCAGCTGGTCGCCCTGGATCTGGGCCTGCACACCCTTCGGGCCCTCGTCGCGGATGAACTTCGCGATCTGCTTCGCCTTGTCCGATGCGATGCCCTGCAGGATCTTGCCCGAGATCTTGTAGATCTTGCCCGACAGCGCCGGCTCGCCGGCCTCGAACGCCTTCAGCGAGATGTTGCGCTTGATCAGCTTCTCCTTGAACACCTCGACCGCGGCCAGGGCGCGCTCCTCGGTCTCGGACTCGATCGCGATCGCCTCCTCGCCGGACCAGTTGATCGTCGTGCCCGTGCCGCGGAAGTCGAAGCGCGTGCCCAGCTCCTTGCTCGCCTGGTTGAGCGCGTTGTCCACCTCCTGGCGGTCGACCTTGCTCACGACGTCGAAAGAGGGATCCGCCACGTGTCCTCACACCTCGTACTCGCTTGTCAGGGGCCACCCAGCCTAGCCCCGGGTATCCCGGTTGACCCCCGCCGGGAGCCCTTGGGTAAGCTTCTCTCCGGCCGGTAGGACCGGCCATGGCGGGTTACCCGAGTGGCCAAAGGGGACTGGCTGTAAACCAGTTGGCTTACGCCTACGGGGGTTCGAATCCCTCACCCGCCACGTACAACCGACAACCCGGTGACTTGCCAAGTCACCGGGTTGTTCGCATTGGTGGTGTTCTACGTCTCATCTCAGGGCTGCAGTCGGAGGGCCGCCACCGCTTCGTCGGCTACTTCGGCGACCTGCCGAGCGAGTTGCCCGTCGTCCAGTGCCTCGAAGTCGACGACGGCCCCGAGGCGCCGCAACCGCTTGAGCACTTCCCGCAGCACGGCTCGCTCGTCTTTCGGCGCGAGCCCCAGCCGCGGCCACGTCCGCGCGAGGGCACGGATCAGAGTCCTGCTGCCGCCGAGAGAGCGTCGGCGCGAGAAGATCTGGTCGAACGCGGCTTCGCCGAACGCCCCGATCAACGCATACCGATCTCCGACGGCGTTCGGCTCCTCGAGCAGGTGCGCACGCCACCAGAGCCTGCCGAACACGTGCCGGGTGATGTCCGTGTCGAGCACCCGGTCGCCCGGGGCCCTGGGGTACCGCCAGTAGGCGACGTCGGGCAGGAGAACGAGAGCCAGGAACGACCAGGTCGACCGCACCGCCGCTTCCGCCGGCACGAGGCCGGTGCGTTCGTGGAGGAGCCGGGCAACGCGCAGGTCGAACTCCGCGCGTCCGTCCCGGGTCCCCGCGTAGGGGTAGTTCGCCTCGGCGGCCTCGGCAAGTACGGCATCCCGGAGGGCGCGGAGCTGGTCGGGGTGGACGCGCATCCCACCCGTCGCCGTGAAGATCGTCGAGGGATGGCGAAGCGCGGCTCTCTGCTGCAGCTGCTCGACTTCCAACCCGACGTATTCGTCGTGAAGCTCACGTGCCACTCGACTGAGCAGGCGTGGGTAGAGAACGCTCATGTTTCCTCTTTGAGCAGGCCGGCCGCGGCCTGGATCCGGGCGGCGAAGTACGCCGGTTCCTGGGTGTGCTCCCGTCGAAGAGACTCGAGGTCGTCGTCGAAGTGTTGTCTGAGGACCGCTTGCAGGACGGCTCCCGTCGAGCCCGTGGGGTACTCGGCGGAAACGTCGAACGCTTCGTCGACCACCGCCCGCTCGACGAGGCCGCGAAGTGTCTCCGAACGCAGCATCGACAGCACGGCCGCGCTTCGCGCCGGATCGCCTGCCGCTCGACCTGTCACCACGTCGACGACGCTTTTTCGCTTTTCGTTGACGAGCAGCAACAGCGAACCCAATGCCGCGTCTTCCAGCCCACCGTTGACGTCCAACATCCACGGTGCGTCCGATGGGTAACCGACCTCGGCGAAGTCGGTCACGACGATCGGGAACTGGGTCGCGTCTCCGCGGAGGCGGATGTCGCGCCGGTCCGCCCACAGCACGCTGCCCGGTCGCCGGGGCGCGATCCTCGACGTCGTACTGCCCGGGTCGGTGAGGACCAGGACGAAGTCCAGCGTCAGTGTGCCGCCCAGATCGCGACCGGGCAGGTCGAACTCCACCGCGAGCTCCACGCCGTCGGTCGGCGGGACCTGTTCCTGCCAAGCGCGACCGCGCAGGAGCGAACCCGACGCCGTCCAGCGGACCGAGACGGCCAGGCCGGCGTCGTCCTCCAACCCGGCTTCCTTGCGTGCCCGTGCGCCGTCCACGACCAGGGTCCGTCGGAGGGGCAACACCGTGTCGTAGTCCCAGTCCGGGAGGTCGTCGGAGAGCTCGGTCAGCTCACCCGCGAGCGTCCAGGGTGTGGCGCGGACGACATCGTCGGCGGGCCTGCGGTACGGGTGGACGACGCTCACGAGGCCTCCTCGACCAGCAGGCCCTCGACGGCCACGTCGACCAGCGTGTCCGGGACGCTGCGGACACGCAGCTCGACCTCGGCGGGTGCCAGGACGAAGCACGTGTCCGACTCGAATTCCCCCGCCGGCGTACGCCACGAGCGCACCGAGGGCTGGACGGCCCCGACCGGAGCCTCGTCCTCCCGCCCGTCGACGGTCAGCACCGTCAGCTTGGCGGTGAGGGCCACCGGGCCGGTCCCGTCGACGGTGACCCGCTGGAAGATCATCGGTTCGCCGTCGAGTTCTTCCAACACGGGTTCGCCGATCACGGTGACCGGACCGCGAGACCTGGGACGTCGTCCAGGCGGGTTGGCCCCTGGCGGCTTGCCGCCGGTTCCGGAACCGCCCGGCCGACCCGACGGCGTCGTCTCCTCCGCGTAAGCCGCCGCGATCAAGCCACCGAGGAACCTGCTCGCGGAGCCGAGCGGCAGCCCGGAGTCCGTGTGCGGCAGCGCTTCCGGTCGTTTGAAGTCCGCCAAGCGCTCCTTGATCCGGGTGAAGGTCGTCCGGATGTACCTCTTGTCGTTGCCTTGCAGTTGCTCGTGCACCCAGTTGTCGTGGGTCGGCGGCTCGGCGGCCGAGTAGACCTCGTCGAGCTCGTCCAACGCCCGGAAGACCCCGGCGTAGGCGACGTTCGTGGAGAAGGTCTCCGGCCCCTCGAGGTACCTGACGACGAGCTCCGGCGAGCGCATGAGGCACACGTGGTGCGGGTCGTCGGGTACACCGGCGTAGGCGGCGGCCTTGGTACCGCCGTTCTTCTCCATCGGCAGGACCCGCTTCTTTTCGAGCGAGAACCTGCCCAGGTCCTTTTTGGGGTTGCCGCACTGGAGAATCTCGGCATCCGGCTTCCGCGCGCTGCGGTACGCCTTGACGAAGAGGCTGAGCGGGTAGGTGGCCGCCGGATCGGGCACGGGAAGGTCGCGTCCCTCCACCCGCACCTGCGGGACCAGCCGGTCGCTGCCGCGTTCGTCCAGCATCAGCGGCCAGGTGTGCCAGGCGATGGTCTCGGCGAGGTGGTGGCCTGCCGAAGCGGTGTCCTCGAATTCGTCCAAGTCCGGAGCGACGACCACCAGAGTCGTCCCGGTCTCCGTCGAAGCGAAAACCGGAAGACCGAGGCTGCGGGCGGTCTGGTCCGCCTCGTCGTCCGTCAACGGCTCGACGTGTTCGTCGTCCACGTGTCCCCACCAGTGCCTGCCGGTGTACGGCCGGGGGTCGATGTGCTCCCGCAGCTCGAACGACGCCCCCAAGGCGATGCCGATCAGCCGCGAGACCTTCCGACCCGAGCTGTCGGACGTTCGTGTGTAGACGAGCACCGTGCCCACCTTCGACAGCCGGTAGAGAACGGCTTTGCCGTACCCGTAGGTGCCGCCGCCCTGGTCGGTGTCCCGCTTCTCGCCGACGTTGAGCACGAACGAGATCCAGTCGCGCCGACCGTCCGTGAGCTCGTCGGCCCGGGTCGGGCCGCCCAGTCCGGCGGTGCCCCGGTCGGACACCGTCAGAATCCGCACGGGGGGCTCGCGCAAGACCCGTCCCACGCCGAGATGGCGTTCGACCTGGGCGGTGGGCGACAGCATGCGTTCCCACACCGGGCGTTGCGCGGCGGCGACGGTGGTGATTTCGAGCCGGTAGGTCACCGGACCGGTGCGCAGCCGGGCGTCCCACGAGTTCTGTACGGTCTCGCGGACGAAAACGGTCAGCGGGTCGACCGGAGGCCTGCCCAACTGGTTCCGGATGCCTTCGGAGGTGATGGCCCCGGTCGGCGGGAACGGCTGGGACCACCATCGTGGCTGGTCGTTCACGATGCTCCAGGAGCGAGGAGGACGAAGTCGGCGACCTCGTGTTCGAGTGCCTTCGGGCTGTCGAGGTCGACCGAGTAGACGAGATCGTCGATGCCGGGTTCGAGTGCGTCGCCGATGAGGGACGCGGGCACGATCCGGGGGAATCCCCCGTCCACTCGGTAGCACCTGCGTTCGAGGACCTCGTAGCGGATCGAGGTGTACCGGTCGACGTCACGCTCGCGGTAGCCGAGTTCGGCGAGTCCTCGACGGATGGGCGACGGGTTGTCCGCCAGCGCCAGAACGTCTTCGATCAGATCCGGCACGGACGTCCCCGAAGCCGTTCTCAGCAACCGGAACCACACCAAGGTGAGGTCTCCGCCCGCCGGCGGCTCCAGCTGGTCGATCCCGTGGACCCGAATGGTCCGACCCTCCGGCGCGGTCGTCGTCTTCACTTCGATCGCGTTGCCTGCGAGGTGGAAGTCCTTCGCGGTCCCACCCGGGCCGTGCCAGCTGTCGGCGAGTCCCGGATCCTGCTGCAGCAGTCGGCGGAGGACGGTCAGCTCACCGAAGAGTCCGGCCAACGCTTGGGCGTTCAACGGTCCTTGTGCGCCGGACAGGAGCTGACGCCATTCGTCCAACACGCGGCGAAGCGCGCGAACCGCCTTCTCGGGGTTGGCTGCCACACCTGCGAGGACGTCCTCGCAGAGCGACGTGAAGACGTCGTGCAGCGAAGGATCGAGAAGCACCAAATCCGCGTAGTTCCGGTACTGGACCGCGTCTTCGAGCGGCTTCGTCACCAGGTGCACGGCCCGGCCGGTCAGGTCGGGTTCGACGGTCTGCCGGGCCGCCAGCGGAACCAGCAGGTGGCTGTGCCCCGCCGCGTCGATCCCCAGCAGCACCGGTCCCTGAGGGGTGTCGACGGGCACCGGACTGGTGACGATCGTCGAACCCGAATCGCGCGCCGCGACTTCCAGCACGCGCCAGCGATCGACGACGACGTCGCGCAGCTCGGTCATTCCTCTTCTTCCTCGTCGTCGATCTCCAAGGCATCGACATCGTCCTGCTCCACCAGGTTCGCCGAGAAGTACTCCGCCTCGACCTTGTCGTCGTCGCCCGCGGGGTGCGGGAAGAGCAGGGCCGTGCCCATGACCACGTCGGCGGGAGCGTCGAGAGCGACACGGCCCACGGCCGTCGTCGGCGAGATCGGGTCGATCGGGTAGAGCAGCAGGAGACCCACGTCGGGGACCTGGGCTTCTCGCAGTTTCTCGATGTCGGACCGCTTCAGCTCCTCGGGTCCGTTCGGCAGGGACAGGTCGAGGGTCGTGTCGCGGGCGCTGGTCAGCGTCTTGATGTCGGCGGGCTCTCCGGCGGCGACACCGGTCTCGAAGTCGATGCGCCCGCGGCGGACCATCCCGATTTCGAAGTCGGAGCCCACCTTGTACTTCTTCGCTTCGGTCCGGTTGCTGCCGATCACGGCGACGTTCCAACGCTTCAACGCGCCGGCGCGCAGTCGCTTCTCGATGTAGCCGAGCAGACGACGGCTGTCGGCCTCCGTCGACTTGGGATGGAAGGAGTATTCCGCCAGGTACCGCGTGACCCGTTCGTGTGGCACGTCCCTGAAAAGCACGCGGTTCTCGCCGGGAGCCGGACCGGAACCGTTCGCGAGGAGGCAGTCCTCGATAAGGGATTTGGCTGCTTCCGCGTTGCGGTCGAGCCACGGCCTGCCTTCGGGCCGGACGTCGAAGTACCGGGACTCGATGAGGTGGCCACCGTATGCCGCCTCGGCCTTCACCGCGTCCCGCATCTTCGCCTTCGCCGTGATCAGCAGCTTCGGATGCGAACGCAGCCGGACCGCGAACGTCATCGGGTTCTCGTTCGTGGTCATGTAGCGGTCGATGTCGATGCGCATTTCGGCCTCGACCGTGGCCAGGTGGCGGAACCAGCTCTGGAGCTCGTCGGTCATCCAGATGCGGGGCAGGTCGGCGTAGCCGTCGCGGTAGCCGAACCAGCGCCCCATCTGCAGGAGGGTGTCGTACGCCGACGCACCTCGGACGAACAGGCTGCTGACCAGCCCTTCCAGCGTGAGCCCACGGGACAGGGTGTTGCCGCCGACCGCGATCGTGGTCACCGGTCCGGAGTCGTAGTCCAGTCGGTCGCTGCTGCGGTAGTTGTCGACGACCAGGGTCGTCTCCCGCACGACGGTGCGAAGGTGGGGCAGGAGGTCGTCGAACGAAACCGGAACTTCGTCGAGATCCGCCGCCCGGACCTTCGCCGTCTCTTCGGTCCACTGCAGGCGAAGCTCGTCCAGGAGCTTCCGGGTGTCCCGGCCGAGCCCTTCGAGGGTCCTGGACCGGAGGGCCTTCAACACCGGAACGAACGCGAAGTGGACACCCGAGTCCACGCTGGTGTGGATGAGCATGGACGAGTGCGGGTTTCCGGTGCCCCGCACCCGGCGGGCCGCCGTCGCGAGCCAGAACCAGCGGACGGCCGCCTCCAGAGACCCGGTCAGCGCGGGCGTGAAGGTGGGCGCCTCCTTCTTGTTCTTGGGCTTGAGGTCGTCGACCTCGTCGTCCGGGACCCGGCGGATCATGTCGTACCCGCCGGGAACGTCGGCCGCGTCCTCCCAGTCCAGCGGTTCACGCCCGAACAGGACTTCCGTGCCTTGGTGACCGACCGGTTTCGGGAGGTTGACGATGAAGTCCCTCGGGTAGAAGTCCTGCTCGACCGACGGGTCGATCAGCAGGTTCGCGAACGGCGTGGCCGTGTACCCGACGTAGCCGACCTTCGGGAACTTGCTCAGCACCTTGTAGAGCAGCGGATTGATCTTTTTCGTCGCGACCGTGGACTGGTCGGCCTCGTCGTCGATGATGAGGGTGGGGCAGTTCTCGAGGTATTCGTGTGCCGTCCCGAGCCACGCATTGAGCTTGCGCAGGACTGCGGCGTTCTTCTTCACGACCAGGAGCAGGTGCTGGTCTTTCGCCGCCAGGTATGCCGCCGCGTTGCCCCGCTCGCCGAAATCCCGTTCGGGAGTGGTCACCTCGTGCCACAGTTCCGGGTTCGCGGCGATCAGGTCGTTCTTCAGCCGGACCTGGGTTTGCTTCCGCAGTGCGTTGTGTACGCCGGAAAGCACGATGAACAGCTTGTAGCCGCGGTCGGCCGCCTTGGCCATGACGGCCGTGAAATTGGTCGTCTTGCCCGATTGGACGAATCCCACGACCAGGCCGCGGGTCGAGAATTCGGCGAGCTTCGGGTGTTCCAGAAGCGAGACCACCTTCGTTGATGCGTCGTCGACGGCCTTGACGGCTTCCTCGTTCCGGTACTTGTCGCGCAGCGACTGTGCCAGCGACGGCCAGTTCCGGTCCTCCGACTGCGGACCCGTGTACCAGGTCATCCGGTTGTCGCGGTACACGGAATGCGGTTCGTCCATGTCGCGGACCCGAATGCACTCGGTCTCGTGTCGTTCGACGATTCTTCTGACGACGTCTTCGGACACGCCCATCCTGCGGATGCGACGTGCGGCTTCCGCCGGTGTGAACCTCTCGACGATTGCGCGGAAGACCTCGTAGTCCTCTTGGATCTCCGAGTCTTCCGCGACCGATTTCGTCACGCGCGCTCCAACGTCGTCGATTCGTCCGGACGCGGCTGGGCCCGGAGCACCTCACTCTAGGAACCTGATCGACGATCTGCACAGTGTTGTTACGCCCTGTATTCCTTTGTGATCACCGTGCCCCGAACGGAGTAGCGGCCTGCCTTGTCGGGTCACTGCCGTGGCGGACGCAAACGAACGGCCGGTTTCCCTGGGGGTAGGGGAAACCGGCCGTTCTCGGGTGGCGGCGTTCGGGGTTACGCCGCCTGGGAAACCGGCGTTGAAGCCGGGGTCAAGGCGAGGTCCAGGACCTCGCGGACGTTCGCCACCGCGTGGACGTCCAGCTCGGCCAGCACCTCGGCCGGGACGTCGTCCAGGTCCGGCTCGTTGCGCTGCGGGATGATCACCGTCTTCATCCCCGCGCGGTGTGCCGCCAGCAGCTTCTGCTTCACGCCGCCGATCGGGAGCACCCGGCCGGTCAGTGACACCTCGCCCGTCATCGCCACGTCCGCCCGGACCACCCGGCCCGACAGCAGCGATGCCAGCGCCGTCGTCATCGTCACGCCCGCCGACGGCCCGTCCTTCGGGACCGCGCCCGCCGGCACGTGGACGTGGATGCCGCGCTTGCGCAGGTCGCCCACCGGCAGTTCCAGCTCCGCTCCGTGCGAGCGCAGGTAGGACAGCGCGATCTGGACCGACTCCTTCATCACGTCGCCGAGCTGGCCGGTCAGCTGCAGCCCGGACGCGCCGGACTCCTCGTCGGCCAGGGACGCCTCGATGTAGAGGACGTCACCGCCGGCGCCGGTCACCGCCAGGCCCGTTGCAACGCCCGGGGTCGCCGTGCGCTGCGTCGATGCCGGCAGCGACGACTCCGGGATGTGCCGCGGGCGGCCCAGGTAGTCCGGAAGGTCGGGAGCGTCGATGGAAAGCGGCAGGGAAGCCTCGTCCAGTGCCACCTTCGTCGCGACCTTCCGCAGCACCTTGGCGATCGTCCGGTTCGCGTCGCGCACGCCCGCCTCGCGGGTGTACTCGGCCGCGATCCGGCTGAACGCGGCGTCCGTCAGGACGACGTCCGCGGCGCCGAGGCCGGCGCGCTCCAGCTCGCGGGGGAGCAGGTGGTCGCGGGCGATGGTGACCTTCTCGTGCTCGGTGTAGCCGTCCAGCGTGACGAGCTCCATGCGGTCCAGCAGCGGGCCGGGGATCGTCTCCAGCGCGTTGGCCGTCGCCAGGAACACGACGTCGGACAGGTCGAGCTCGACCTCGAGGTAGTGGTCGCGGAACGTGTGGTTCTGCTCCGGGTCCAGCACTTCGAGCAGCGCCGCGGTCGGGTCGCCGCGGTAGTCGGCGCCGACCTTGTCGATCTCGTCGAGCAGCACGACCGGGTTCATCGAGCCGGCTTCCTTGATGGCGCGGACGATCCGGCCGGGCAGCGCGCCGACGTACGTGCGGCGGTGGCCGCGGATCTCCGCCTCGTCGCGGATGCCGCCCAGTGCGACCCGGACGAACTTGCGGCCCATGGCCTTCGCGACGGACTCACCCAGCGACGTCTTGCCGACCCCGGGAGGGCCCGCGAGGGCGAGCACCGCGCCGGAACGCCGGCCGCCGACCGGGCCGAGGCCCGATTCCGCGCGGCGCTTGCGCACCGCCAGGTACTCGATGATGCGTTCCTTGACGTCGTCGAGGCCGGCGTGGTCGGCGTCGAGCACCGCGCGCGCCGCGGCGATGTCGTAGACGTCCTCGGTGCGCTCGTTCCAGGGCAGCTCCAGGACGGTGTCCAGCCACGTGCGGATCCAGCCGCCCTCGGGAGACTGCTCGGACGTGCGGTCCAGCTTGTCGACCTCGGCCAGCGCGGCCTTCTTGACCGCGTCGGGCAGCTCGGCGCCCTCGACGCGGGCGCGGTAGTCGTCGTCCTGAGCGGTTCCGTCGAGCTCGCCGAGCTCCTTGCGGATCGCTTCGAGCTGGCGGCGCAGCAGGAACTCCTTCTGCTGCTTCTCCATGCCCTCGGAGACGTCCTTGCGGATCGTTTCGGTGACTTCGAGCTCGGCCAGGTGCTCTTTGCTCCACTCGAGCGCCTTCTCCAGGCGTGCGGTGACGTCCAGGGCGCCGAGCAGCTCGAGCTTCTGGTCGGTGGACAGGTAGGGCGCGTTGCCGGACAGGTCGGCGATCGCGGAGGCGGCCTCGACCTGCTGGACGGCGTCGATCAGCTGCCAGCCGCCGCGCTGCTGGAGGATCGAGATGACGACGGCCTTGTACTCGGCCGCGAGCTGGGCGGTCCGGTCGTCGGTGGTCTCGGGCGCGTCCTCGGCGTGCACCCAGCGGGCGGCGCCGGGGCCGTCGGCGATCCGGCCGACGAGCGCGCGGGCGGTGCCGCGCAACAGGACGGCGGCCTTGCCGCCGGGCACGCGGCCGATGCGCTCGACCGTGGCGACGGTGCCGTACTCGGCGTATTCGCCGTGCACGCGCGGGACGATCAGGACCTCGGCCTTGGTGGCGCCGGTCGACCGGATGCCGGGGAAGGACGCCTGGCTCGGCGTCTTGGCCTGGGCGGACTCCACCGCTGCCCGCGTCTCGGTGTCGGTCAGGTCGAGCGGGACGACCATGCCCGGCAGCACGACGTCGTCATCGAGCGGGAGCACGGGCAGGAGGCGGGTGTCGGACATGTGCACTCCTCGTGTAGTTGAGTCTGCCTTGCTCAACTCTCCGATGGGTGCGTTTGTTTCCGATGGTGCGTTCGCCCACAGCGATCACCAAAACTGCAGGTCAGAGCTACGGGCGGCGAGCGACGGCGCACCAGGCGAAGGGGCGCGTTTCCGCGTCGATCGGTGTCGGCGGCTCTTCCGGACGCCAGTCCGGCAACGATGTCATCCCCGGCGGGAGCAGCGGCCAGCCGCCGAACCAGGGGAGCAGCTCCTCGGCCGACCGCAGCCACGCCGGGTTCGACGTGTCGCGGTAGGCGTCGATAAACCGCTTCACCTCCGCGGCGCGCTCCGGCGGCGCGTCGTCGCGGCACGTGGCGTGCGTCAGCGCCAGCCAGCTGCCCGGCGCGAGCTTCTCGCGGTAGGCCGCCACCAGGCCCTCGGGGTCGTCGGACGGCCCGATGAAGTGCAGCACCGTGATCATCAGCAGGCACACCGGCCGCGACCAGTCGACGAGCGACACCGTCAGCGGGTCGTCGAAGACCTCCGCCGGCCGCCGGATGTCGCGCTCGACCAGGCCCGCCCAGTCCGTCGCGCCTTCGCGCTCGAGGATCAGCCGCGAATGGGCGGCCGCCACCGGCTCGTAGTCGACGTAGACGACCGACGCGCGCTCGCCGGCGGGCAGCCGGTCGCGGACGATCTCGTGCACGTTGCCGGCGGTCGGCACGCCCGAGCCGAGGTCGACGAACTGGCGGATGCCCGCGTCCATCGCCGCCGAGACCACGCGGTTCATGAAGGCGCGGTTCTGCCGCGAGATCGGCCGGATCAGCGGCCACACCTTCTCCACGCGCTTGCCGAACTCGCGGTCGACCGCCCAGTGCTGGTTCCCGCCGAGGTACCAGTCGTAGACGCGCGCCGCGGACGGCTTTTCGATGTCCACTCCGGCGGGTGCGACCGGCGCCGTTTCGCTCATGCGCCGGGCTTCTCCGCGATGCCGCACCACGCGAACGGCCGGGCCTCGGCCTCCAGCGCGTTCAGCTTCCGGTCGGGCCGCCAGTCCGGGAGGTGCACGATGCCCGGCTCGAGGATGTTCCAGTCGCCGAACAGCGGCTCGATCTCTTCCCGGTTGCGCAGCCAGACGGGGTTGCTCGTCTTGCGGTACTGCTCGACGAACCAGCGCAGCCCCTCCAGTGCCTGGCCCGTCCCGTCGCCCTCGCTCATCTGCGAGATCGCCAGCCAGCTGCCCGGCGCGAGCTTGTCGCGGTAGGCCTGCAGCAGCCCGATGGGATCGTCGTCCGGGCCGACGAAGTGCAGGACCGCCATCATCATCAGGCAAACCGGCTGCGAAAAGTCGATGAGCCGCTTCGTCTCTTCGGCACGCAGCACGGCTTTCGCGTCGCGCATGTCGGCCTGGACGATCCCCGCCCAGTCCGTCGCCATCCCCTCTTCGAGGATCAGCGTCGCGTGCGCGACCGCGACCGGCTCGTAGTCGACGTACACGACCTTCGCGTCGTGGTCCTCGGGGAGCTCCGCCTCGACGACCTCGTGGACGTTGCCGGCCGTCGGGACACCGGAGCCGAGGTCGATGAACTGGCGGATCCCGGCCCGCAGCGCCGCCCGGACCGCGCGGTTCATGAACTCGCGGTTCTGCTTCGAGCCGGGGCGCACGAGCGGCCACTGCTGCTCCATGCGCCTGCCGAACTCGCGGTCCACGGCCCAGTTCTGCGTGCCGCCCAGGTACCAGTCGTAGATCCGGGCCGCGGACGGCTTCTCGGTGTCGACGCCTTCGGGCGCTCTCGGCGCCGAATCGCGCTGGTCGGTCACTGCCGGCTCCCCTCGTTCCTCGCCGGACCAGCCTATAAGGACCGGCCACCCGGGTCAGCCGCCAGTTGTTCAGCGAACGGCCGGCCGGCGCTGCCAGTACGTCCACAGCGGGCGGTACCCCTGCGCGTACCAGAACGGCGTCGACAGCGGGTTCGCCGCCGCGTGGTGCAGCAGGACGACGTCGGCGCCTTCCTCGTCGAGGACGTGGTGGGCGTGCGCGGCCAGCGCGGTACCGACACCGGACGACCGCGCGGTCTCCGCGACGGCCAGCGACGACAGGTAGCCGACGCGGGAGGCGTTGACGCGGTCGCTGATCCAGCCGGTCTCGCCGGGGTGCTGGACGTTCACCATGCCGAGCGGACGGCCGTACAGCTCGGCGATCCACAGCGGCGGCTCCGGGCGGTTCAGCTGCTCGGCCAGGTCCTTGGCCATGATGTCCTCGACGCCCTTGCGGAAGTTGACCGTGCCGTACTGCGCGTCGAAGGTGTGCAGCTCCAGGCCCAGCGTGACGGCGGTTTCGAGGTCGCCGGGCTCGGCGCGGCGGATCTTGACGCCGGGCGTGCCGCGCGGGCCCGCCGGGATCATCCGCTCGGCCGGGCGGACCGCGATCACCCGCAGCGGCGCGAAGCCGTGGTGCAGCATTTCGCGCGTGCCGGCGGCGTCGCGGCTCGCGCGCGGCACGATCGCCGCGGTCTCGGTGTCGCCGCGCTCGGCGACCGCGCGCAGATGTTCATCCCATCGTGTGAGGAGCGCGTCGAGGGCCTCGGCCGGCCGCGGACCGGCCAGCTGGAGGTCGAGCCGGTGCTCGGTGAGGGCCCGCCACGGCGCGTTCGGCGCGTCCTGGTCGACCTGGATGCGCGAGGCGAGGGCGGACGCGGCGGAGTCACCCGTCGCGACCTCCAGCACCACGGCGTTTTCGGCCGCCTCGAAGGGAGATGAACCGGGGAGCAGGGAATCCACCGCCGCGAGCCGGGCCGCGTGTTCGGTGGCTATCACGTCGCTGTGCATGGGTTCATTGAAGCGCTATCCGGACCGTCGTGTGCGCGGGACCGACCCCTGGTTCGCCACCCTTGCTCCGGGGGTCCGGGTGGCGGAGCCCCCGGCCCGGGGCGGAGCCCCGCCTACCACAGAGTTTCACCCCTTGGTCCACGCAGGTCAGCGCCATCGAGGCATTGTTAACCCTGGGGTGATCTCCTACTGTCTCGAAAGGGACACGGGTACGCCCTACGGGGTACGGTATGGCCCTTGTCCACACCCGAAGTCACGGATCAGTACCGGTGGACAAGCCGGGAGGGAAGGTCGGATGCCGGACACCAACGCCCACGGCGACGCCGTAGCGCAGGCGCAGCCCGGGCCGGGAACCGCTTCCGGCACACCGCCCGTCTCCGCCGAAGCCCGCACCGACGAACGCCGGTTCCGCGCGTACACCTTCACCGTCCTGAGCATCGGGCTCGTCGCCGCGTTCGCCGTCGGCTCGTGGCTGCCGTTCCACTGGGACAGCAGGCTGCTGTGGATCGGGCCGGTGCTCGCGGTCGCGTTCCTGCTCGCCGAACAGCTCGGCATCAACGTCGACGTCCGCAGCGGTATCTCGTGGACCATCTCCTTCACCGAGATCCCGCTCGTCATCGGGTTCTTCGTGGCGCCGTTCGAGGTCGTGCTGGCCGCGCACCTGGTCGCCGGCATCGGCACGCTGCTCGCGCGCAAGGTCGCCGGCCGCGTCCTCTACAACGCGGGCGCGTTCCTGCTCGAGATCACCGGCGCCTTCGGGGTCGCCGGGCTGGTGAAGTTCGCCGTCGGCGCCGGGGC
Source organism: Amycolatopsis sp. NPDC049691 (assembly GCF_040675005.1). Classification (NCBI taxonomy): domain Bacteria; kingdom Bacillati; phylum Actinomycetota; class Actinomycetes; order Pseudonocardiales; family Pseudonocardiaceae; genus Amycolatopsis; species Amycolatopsis sp. NPDC049691. Next base: position 12,510 of record NZ_JBFANX010000017.1, on the reverse strand, counting down.
GGGCGACAAGATCCCGTGGGTCGCCGCGCTGGCGGGCACCCTGACTGCGCCGCTGGTGAGCACGCTGCTCGCGCTGGCCGCGGTCCGCGTCCTGCGACGCCGGATGCGGGTCAGCACCGCCGTCCGGCTCACCGCGCGGATCCTGGTCGTCGGGTTCGTCAACGCGTCCGTCGGCCTGTCCGGCTACCTCGTCATCTCGAACACGCCCAAGGCGTGGCCGCTGGTGCTCGCCGTCTTCCTTGGCCTGACCGCGCTGTACTGGGCGTACTCCGACCTGCTGCGCGAGCAGCGGGACATGGAGGCGCTGTCCGACGTCAGCCTGATGGTGGCCCGCTCCGGCCAGCAGGCCGCGGCGCGCCCGGCCAGCCGGGCCGACGAGCTCGTCGGCGGTGTCGACGTCCGCGAGTGGGCGACGATCGCCGAGCGGATCAAGGACCAGCTCGCCGCCGGCCGCGTCGTGCTGAGACTGCGGCTCGAACCGAAGGACGCCATGCGCGTCGTCGTCGCGGGCGAGGACCTGCCGGCCGCCGACCCGGCCGCCGACGATCCGCTACTGCGCCTGCCCGGCGCGCACGTCCGGCACTTCCGCATCACCGAAGCCAACCCCGACGTCCGCGCGGCGTTGCTCGACCGTGGCGCGCAGGAGGCGCTCGTCGTGCCGCTGCGCAGCGCGAACCAGCTGCTCGGCGTCGTCGAGGCGCACGACCGGCTGTCGCGCTGGCGCGGGTTCGGCAAGTACGACGTCCAGCTGCTCGGCACGATGGCCAGCCACCTCGCGACGTCGCTGGACAACCGGCGCCTGCTCGCCACCCTGCGCCACGACGCCTACCACGACCCGCTCACCGGGCACCTCAACCGGCCGGGCTTCCGGCAGGTGGCGAAGGAACCGTTGCGGGACTTCGCGAACGCCGTGGTGCTGCGGATCGACCTCGACGTCTTCTCGACGGTCAGCGACGCGCTGGGTTACGCGTGGGCCGACCGGATGGTGATCGCCGCCGGCCGCCGCATCCGCGACGCGCTCGGCCCCGACGTCCCGCTCGCCCGCCTCGAAGGCGCGTCCTTCGCGGCGCTGCTCGTCGGCTGCCCGCCGGAGGACGCCCACGCGGCGGCGGAGCGGCTGCGCGAGGAGCTGTCCGCGCCGTACCCGGTCGACCGGCTGTCGGTCGAGGCGAACGCGATGATCGGCTACGCGACGACGACGCCCGAGGAGTCCGGCGACGTCGTGGACATCGAGGGCCTGCTGCAGCGCGCCGACGTCGCCGTCCGGGCGACGAAGGGCGGCGAAGAGGTCCGCGGCTACGTGCCGAGTATGGGCCAGATCTTCCTGCGCCGCTTCCAGATGGTCACGCAGTTCCGGCAGTCCCTCGAAGACGGCCAGGTCAGCGTCCACTACCAGCCGAAGATCACGCTGCCGAACCGGCAGGTGCAGGGCGTCGAGGCGCTGGTCCGCTGGGTGCACCCGGAGTTCGGCAGGCTCGGCCCGGACGAGTTCGTCCCGGCCATCGAGGCGGCCGGCCTGATCGGCGTCCTGACGGGTTTCGTGCTCGGCGAGGCGCTCAAGCGCTGCCGCAAGTGGCTCGACGAGGGCCTGCGGATCTCGGTGGCGGTCAACCTGTCGGTGCGCAACCTGGCCGACGAGGACTTCCCGAACAAGGTGGCCCGCGAGCTGGAGCACTACGGCATCCCGCCGGAGCTGCTGACGTTCGAGCTGACCGAGTCCGGCGTGATGTCCGACCCGCAGAAGGCGCTGCCGATCCTGCGCGAGCTGCACTCGCTGGGCATCACGCTGGCGGTGGACGACTTCGGCACGGGCTACTCGTCGCTGGCCTACCTGCGGCAGCTGCCGGTCGACCAGGTCAAGATCGACAAGAGCTTCGTCCTCGGCATGGGCACCGACCTCGGCGACCTCGCGGTGGTCCGGTCGATCGTCGAGCTGGGCCACTCGCTCGGGCTGACGGTGGTCGCGGAGGGCGTCGAGGAGGACGTGGCCCGCGACCAGCTGGAGGCGATGGGCTGCGACGTCGCCCAGGGCTACCTGATCTCGCGGCCGCTGCCGGAGGACCGCCTGGAGGCCTGGCTGCAGGCCCGCACGGCGCGCTCGCCGGGCCGCCACTCGGAGACCGTGCTTACCCTGCTGACCTGAGGTTTCGTGCTAAGGGGACCCCGGCTGCACGGGCGGGTGACGGGTCTTGCTAACCTTTCCAAGTCCTCGCGAGAGGCAGGCCCCTTTAGCTCAGTCGGCAGAGCGTCTCCATGGTAAGGAGAAGGTCTACGGTTCGATTCCGTAAAGGGGCTCTCGACCTCAGCCGCGTCACGCCTGCGTGTCGCGGCTTGGGTCATGTAAGGGCGGTGTAGCTCAGTTGGCAGAGCAAGCGGCTCATAATCGCTGTGTCGCCGGTTCAAGTCCGGCCACCGCTACGCGGTAACGACGGGGCTGGCCCCCGGACCTGAGAGAGAAGGAAACGCTGTGGCTGCCACCGACGTGCGACCCAAGATCACGCTGGCGTGCGAAGAGTGCAAGCACCGCAACTACATCACCAAGAAGAACCGGCGCAACAACCCGGATCGCCTGGAGATGAAGAAGTTCTGCCCGAACTGCGGTACGCACCGGACGCACAAGGAAACCCGCTGACGTAGCGCGTTCACCCAGCTTTCGAAGCCCCGCCCCGGACCTCCGGGCCGGGGCTTCGCTGTTGGTAGCCTCCTGGGCGTGCCCTTGGACGAGTCGTTCACCGGGCGGGTGTACCCGCCGCAGACCAGCTACGAAGTGAGCCGGGAGAAGATCCGGGAGTTCGCCGACGCGATCGGCGACGAGAACCCGGTCTACCGCGACCCGGAGGCGGCGCGCGCCGCCGGCCACCCGGACGTGATCGCGCCCCCGACGTTCATCACAATCGTCAACCTGGCGGCGATCAACGCGATCGTGACGGACCCGGAGCTGGGGCTCGACTACTCGCGCATGGTCCACGGCGACCAGCAGTTCAGCTACAGCCGCCCGGTCCGGGTGGGCGACCGCCTGCTGTTGACGACGCACATCGACAAGATCATGGCCCGGGCGGGCAACGACTTCATCAACTTGCGGGCGGAGATCGCCGACGGCGAGGGCGAGCACATCGCCACGACGCGGGCCCAGCTGGTGGTCCGGGGGGAGGAAGCGTGAACGTCGGCGACGAGCTGCCCGCGATCGAGGTCCGGGTGACGCGCGAACAGCTGGTCCGCTACGCGGGAGCGTCCCTGGACTTCAACCCGATCCACTGGAACGAGGCATTCGCGAAGGACGTGGGACTCCCGGACGTGATCGCGCACGGGATGCTGACGATGGCCCTGGCCGGGCGAGTGGTGACGGACTGGCTGGGCGACCCGGCAAGGCTGATCGACCTGAGCGCCCGCTTCACCAGGCCGGTGGTGGTCCCCAACACGCCAGAGGGAGCCCTGGTGGAGTTCTCCGGCAAGGTGGGAGCCCTGAACGACGACGGAACGGCCAGAATCGACCTGGTGGCGAAGTTCGACGGAAAGACGGTCCTGGGCAAGCCACAGGCGTTGGTCCGCGTCTAAGACGCAAGAGGACCCGCAAACCGGCACCGACGAGCACCCAGACCCCTCCGGAGAAGAACTCAGGGAAGCTTGAGAACCCCGAGCACGGCATCAGCCATCCCCTGCTCACCCCGAACATTGGGATGAAGCGGAGCGGTCCGAGAGGCGGGAATAACCCCCTCAACCCACCGGACATCGGAAGCCGAGCAAACATCATGCCCCTTACTGGGAGCAGCGGTATCGGCATAACCGGCATGGTGAGAGTCAGCCTGATCCTCAAGCATCTTGTTCAACTTCCCAAGAGCACCTCGGAAGTAGTCGACATCCCCGGAGCCCACGGGAAGAACGGGCCAGCACCCATCCCCATCGGGAAGAACGGTCGGATACCCGACAACGACGATCTTGGCCTTGGGCGCCTTCTGATGGATCGCGTCGAGCGCAGCTCCCACCTTCGGCGCGGTGGCATCGATCCGCTCGGCAAGCTGATCATGCCCACCAGCGGTGAGCCGGTCCCGGCAACGAGACCCGGACCGATGCGCGGTGGCACAGGAGGAAGCGATCGAGATGAACCCGACGTCGTTCCCCCCGATCCCGAGCGTCACCAGGGTCGTCTTGGAGTTGACGGCATCGAGCTGAGCGGGATTGGTGCCATCCGAAGTCTTCTGGGGCGAAGTCAGGTTCGCGGTCGTAGCCCCACTGCAGCTGACGTCGGCCAATTCGGCGGGCTTGAGCTTCGCGGAGACGACGTGGGGGTAGTTGTCGAGCGAACGCTGGCACCCCGGAGGAGGGCCGGCCTGCCGCCCGTTGTGCGGCGAAGACGTGTAGGAATCGCCCAGGGCGACATACCGCCCGGAACCGCCTCCGGTTTCCGCACCGGTATCGGGCGGAGCGGACGAAGAACCGTGGTGCCACTTGTAGTACCCGAACGCCAGCAGGCCGACGACGAGCACAACGACGAGGCAGCCGCCCCCACTGTTCTTGGCCACATGTCGTTTCTACCGGCGCGAGCACGGTTCCGAAGTGGGCAGAACGGGTGACTGGGCGGAACCATCGAACCCCGCTGGGTGACGATGATCTCCGTCACACCAGTTCGGCGGCGAGCTCCAATGCGTGGTCGACGTCCTTGGCGACGTAGTGCAGATCGACGAGCACCTCGGTGATGCCCAGCTCGCGGGCCACGTCGAGGCAGGGCGCGACGTCCGCGACGGTGTCGACGCCGGTGCCCGCGCGGGGGTTGATCCGCAGCACCCGCCGCAGGGCGCCGGGAGCACGCCCGGCCTTCTCGGCGGCATCGAGCGCGACCGACCACAGACCGGTCAGGTACTCCTTCGGCATCCACCCGGCCAGCCACCCGTCGGCCCGCCGCCCGACCCGGGCCAGCGCGGCCGGCGAGAACCCGCCGAGCAGCACGGGCGGCCGCGGCGCCTGCGCCGGCCGCAGGCCGACGGTCGACGGCGCGATCCGCCACTGCGGGCCCTCGTGCGCCACCGGGTCGCCGGTCCACAGGGCCTCGAGCGCGTCGAGCACGGCGTCCAGCCGCTTGCCGCGGCCCTCCCACGGGACGCCCGTCGCGAAGTACTCCTCACGCAGCCAGCCGAGCCCAAGGCCGACGTCCAGCCGGCCACCGCTGGCGAGGTCGAGCGAGGTCAGCGCCCTGGCGAGCAGCACCGGGGAATACACCGGACCGGTCAGCGCGCTCATCCCGAGGCGGGCCGTGCGGGTCACCGCGGCCGCGGTCGCGAGGGTCGTGAACGGGTCCGCGAAGGTCTCGAACTCCTTGGGGTACGGGTGCTCCGGCGTCCCGCCGCCCGGGTAGCGGTCCGAGGGCGCGTGCGGCGTGAGGATCCGGTCGCCGACCCACAGGGACCCGAACCCCAGGTCCTCGGCGGCGGCCGCGAAGCGCGCGACGGCCGCGGGGTCGGCGAGCGGGCCGTACTGCGGCAGCGCGAGCCCCAGCCGCGTCCCGCTCACCGGTGAGCGGGACTCCGGGTTGTCCGTCATGGCGGACATCCTGGCATGATCAGGTGGCCGGCGGGGAGTTTTCCGCAGGCCGGCCGGGGTTCGGCGGTCGATCGGGGGGCGCGGTTGCGGGCTCTCGCGAGGCTTGCCGTAGACTTCGGGACTTGGAACGCACTACGGTCATCCCCGCCTGGATGGTGGGGACGATGGAATGCGTCCAACGGGGCTCCGAGCGATCGGGACTCCACAGGGGTGTAGCTCAATTGGCAGAGCAGCGGTCTCCAAAACCGCAGGTTGCAGGTTCAAGTCCTGTCACCCCTGCGTAACGGAACTGGTGGAGCGGAGGAGTGGTCGTGAGCGACAGCGACGCCAGCGGCGGCGAGCAGGAGCAGGACGGCACCGGGCAGAAGCCCGAGAGCCAGTCCCGTCCCGTCACAGCCGCTGCCCGGCGTGAGCGCCGTGCGACCGCTCGCCCGGCGGGCAAGTCCGCGGCACGTGCGGACGACAAGACCCGGCCGGCCGGCAAGTCGGGGGAGAAGACCGCCCCCGACGCGAAGGGCGCTCCGACCCCGAAGCGGGACCAGAAGGCGAAGAAGGCCTCCGTGTTCGCGCGGCTCATGCGCTTCATCCGCGAGGTCTGGGCCGAGCTGCGCAAGGTCATCTGGCCGAACCGCAAGCAGATGGTCACCTACACCGCGGTCGTGCTGGCCTTCGTGGTGTTCATGGTGGCCCTGGTGAGCGTGCTCGACCTGGCATTCAAGTGGGGCATCGGCAAGATCTTCGGCTGACGCGCCCCGGCGCGCGCCGATGGGGCTCAGGTCCCGGCCTGACCCCGGCAATGATCAACTGAGAGGACGGAACGTGACCTCCGACAACGGCACATCAGCCGGTCACGACCTGACCGAGCTTTCCGACGAGCAGGTGCACGCGGCACTCGGTGACGAGGAGTCCGCGCACCTCGAGCCCGTCGAGGTGTCCGACGAGGTCGACGAAGCCGCTTCCGGTGACGAGGGCGCGTCCGATGAGGCCGCGGCCGCCGACGACGTGACCGACGAGGTCGCCGAACCCGCCGAGGACGACGAGGACCCGGTCGCCAAGCTGCGCGCCGAGCTGCTCGCCGCGCCCGGCGAGTGGTACGTCGTGCACTCCTACGCCGGGTACGAGAACAAGGTGAAGACCAACCTCGAGACCCGGACCCAGACCCTGGACGTCGAGGACTACATCTTCCAGATCGAGGTCCCGACCGAAGAGGTCACCGAGATCAAGAACGGCCAGCGCAAGCAGGTGCAGCGCAAGGTGCTGCCCGGCTACATCCTGGTCCGGATGGACCTGAACGACGCCTCGTGGAGCGCGGTGCGCAACACGCCGGGTGTCACCGGGTTCGTCGGCGCCACCTCGCGGCCGTCGCCGCTGACCGTGGACGAGGTGCTGAAGTTCCTCGCGCCGCAGGTCGAGAAGGAAGCCCCCGCGAAGGCGGGCAAGGGCGAGTCCACCGCGGCCGCGGCGCCGCTCGGCGGCCCGGCCGTCGAGGTCGACTTCGAGGTCGGCGAGTCGGTCACGGTCATGGACGGCCCGTTCGCCACGCTGCCGGCGACGATCTCCGAGGTCAACGTCGACGGGCAGAAGCTGAAGGTCCTGGTGTCGATCTTCGGCCGGGAGACCCCGGTCGAGCTGTCGTTCAACCAGGTCTCCAAGATCTGACGGCCGGCCTTCTCGGCCGCAGTCCCCGCGTCCACGGCAGGTACGCGGGGAACGTAGTACAGGACAGGAAAAGAAATGCCACCCAAGAAGAAGAAGCTTGCGGCGATCATCAAGCTGCAGATCAAGGCGGGTGCGGCCAACCCCGCGCCGCCGGTCGGCCCCGCGCTGGGTCAGCACGGCGTCAACATCATGGAGTTCTGCAAGGCCTACAACGCCGCGACCGAGTCGCAGCGCGGGGACGTCGTCCCGGTCGAGATCTCCGTCTACGAAGACCGGTCGTTCGACTTCAAGCTGAAGACGCCGCCGGCCGCCAAGCTGCTGCTGAAGGCCGCGGGCGTGGAGAAGGGCTCCGGCGAGCCGCACAAGACCAAGGTCGCCAAGGTCACCTGGGACCAGGTCCGCGAAATCGCCAAGACCAAGGAGACCGACCTCAACGCGCACGACATCGACCAGGCCGCGAAGATCATCGCCGGCACTGCCCGGTCGATGGGCATCACGGTCGTCGACGCCTGACGTTCTCAGCTTTGCGAGATCGCGCCGGTTTCTGACCGAGCGATTTCGATCGGCCCCCAGGCCGAGCGAAATCGGGCGGGCAGGAAGCGGCTTGAGGGCGATCTCGCCGCCTCGACGGAGTCGAGGCAGACAACACCGTGGGAGAGCCGGGTGCTGGCTCTGACACCACACTGATCCACGATTACTTAAGGACAGAAGCATGACCAAGCACAGCAAGGCTTACCGCCAGGCTGCGGAACTCGTCGACAAGGCGCGGCTGTACGCGCCGCTCGAGGCCGCGAAGCTGGCGAAGGAGACCTCCAAGACCAAGATGGACGCGACCGTCGAGGTCGCGATGCGTCTCGGTGTGGACCCCCGCAAGGCCGACCAGATGGTCCGCGGCACCGTGAACCTGCCGCACGGCACCGGTAAGACCGCCCGCGTCATCGTCTTCGCCGTCGGCGACAAGGCCGCCGAGGCCGAAGCCGCCGGCGCGGACGCGGTCGGCACCGACGAACTGATCGAGCGCATCCAGGGTGGCTGGCTCGACTTCGACGCCGCGATCGCGACGCCGGACCAGATGGCCAAGGTGGGCCGCATCGCCCGCATCCTCGGCCCGCGTGGCCTGATGCCGAACCCGAAGACCGGCACGGTGACCCCCGCGGTCGAGAAGGCCGTGAAGGACATCAAGGGCGGTAAGATCAACTTCCGCGTGGACAAGCAGGCCAACCTGCACCTGGTGATCGGCAAGGCTTCCTTCGACACGGAGAAGCTGGTCGAGAACTACGCGGCCGCGCTGGACGAGATCCTCCGCGCCAAGCCGTCGTCGGCGAAGGGCCGGTACCTGAAGAAGGTCACCTTCACCACGACGATGGGCCCGGGCATCCCGGTCGACCCGCTGCGGACCCGCAACCTCCTTTCCGAGGACGCGACGGTCTGAGTCTGAGATCACCGGAAAGGGCGTCCCCGCTTGCTGCGGGGGCGCCCTTTCTTCGTGTCTCATGGAGGTCATGCCGACATTCGCGTCGTTCGACGGCCTCCGGTTGAACTACACGGTGTGGGAGGGCGAAGGCGCCCACCACCCGGTGCTGCTGCAACACGGCTTCGCGGCCGACACGAACGCGAACTGGATCTCGACGGGTGTGGTCGCGGCCCTGCGGTCGGCGGGCCTGACGGTGATCTCCCTGGACGCGCGCGGCCACGGCCGTTCGGAGAAGCCCCACGACGAGGCGGCGTACCTGGGCGACAGCATGGCCCGCGACATTTCGGCGCTGCTGGACGAACTGGGCGTCGACGAGGTTTCCCTGGTCGGCTATTCGATGGGCGCGATCATCGCGCTCACGGCGACGGCGTCGGACAAGCGGATCCGCCGGCTGGCAACGGGCGGAGTGGGCTCGGGCATCGTCGACTTCGGCGGCGTCGACCTACGGGTGGTGAAGCCGACGGAGATCGCTTCGGCGTTGCTGGCGGAGGACCCGTCGACGGTGCCGCCATCGGGGGTGCCGTTCCGCTTGCTGGCCGACGCGACGGGCGGCGACCGCCAGGCACTGGCGGCGGTGGCGTTGGCTTCGGAATCGCAGGAGGGGAGCCTGAACCTCTCGGCGATCGGCGTCCCGACGTTGGTGCTGGCGGGCGACCAGGACCTGCTGGCGGCAGAGCCGGAGAGGCTGGCGGCGGCCATCGCGGGGGCGCGGTTGGTGCGAATCCCGGGCGACCACATGACGGCCGTGATGTCGCCGGTGTTCTCGGAGGCCCTGGTGGCGTTCTTGACCGCGCCGCAGCCGCGCTGAGCGCGGCCGGTCAGCTCGTCGGCGTGGTGGTGGGGACTCCGCTGCACTTCGCCGGGCCGATGGCGTGGCCGGTGATGAGCCACTGTCCCTTGTCGACCTTCGACACCGTGAAGACGCCCAGCGCCGGACCGCCGCTGATGGGGAACGTGCAGGAATCGATCGTCACGGTGTCGCCGGGCAAGGGTTCCGAGACGCTCGACGGCAGGGATTCGGCGTAGTCGTTCTTGTTCGTCACCTGGGTGGCGAGGAACTCGACGGCTTTCTTGCAGTCGGTCTGGGCGGTGTTCTGGCGGAACGTCTGCGCGATGTCCTGGGCGAACTGGGTCTGGATGTCGCGCGGACCTTCGTTCTGGAAGCGGCCGCAGGCGTCGTCGACCCGGCCCTGGGCGATGTTGTGGTAGACGAACCGGACGGCCTCGTACGGATTCGTCGAGAAGATGTGGTTCGTGTGGTACTTCCCGCCGCCCTCCTGGGCGAGCTGGGCCGAGGTCTTGCCGGAGTCGTTGGGGAAGAAGTGGTTGTACAGCCACGTTCCCGCGACGCCGAGGATCACGATCGCCAAGACCCACGCGATCACCTTCTTGCCCAGCCAGCTCAGCCACTTCGGGGCGCCGCGGCGTTCGGTCGGGACCAGCTGGTAGCCCGGCGGGATCATCGGGGGCTGGGCGCCTCCGCCCGGCTGGGTGGACGGCGGGGCCTGGACCACTCCGGCGTCCGGCGGTGGGGCCGGCTGGTTGCCCTGCTGGGTCTGGGTGAAGCGCAGGTAGTCCTGGAACTGCTGGAACTGGCGAAACTGCTCCAGCTCCGCCGGATCCATCGGCGGCTGCTCGCCGCCCCCGCCGGAGGGCTGGGGGAGCGCCGGCGGCTGTGGAGTGGGCGCGGTCGAGCCCGCCGGTTCGATCTCCGCTCCCGGCTTTCCGTCATCGCGCTGCTCCGCCACGTCACCATGATGCCCCACTCGGCCGCGGAGGTGGGGGTGGGAGAAGCCCTGTCGACTTGACAAGGTATTCTTGTCGACGGTTCTACCGAAGACCGCTGGTTTTCCCCGCCCCAACGGGGAACGAAGGTCCCGCATCACGCCGGGCGGCCCGCGCAGGAGGAACGAGGCAGGGCACCCGTACGTGCCCACCAACGCCCCGCGCCTGCTTGCGCGAGGGCGTTTCGTCGTTTCGCGGAGCCCCTCGAAAAGCCAGTGGAAACACTAGCCAAGAGAGGAGGCGACCATGGCGAAGCCCGACAAGGTGGCGGCCGTCGCCGAGATCGCGGAGAGCTTCCGCAACAGCTCGGCCACCGTCGTTACCCAGTACACCGGCCTCTCCGTGTCCCAGCTGTCCCAGCTGCGCCGCGCTCTCGGCACCAGTGCCAAGTACCGGGTCGCGAAGAACACCCTCGTCAAGCGCGCCGCCGAAGACGCGGGCGTCACGGGGCTCGAAGACCTCTTCGTCGGTGCCACCGCCATCGCCTTCGTCGAAGGTGAAGCGGTCGACGCCGCCAAGGCGCTTCGCGACTTCGCGAAGGACAACAACGCGCTTGTGATCAAGGGCGGCTACATGGACGGCAAAGCGCTGTCCGTGGACGAGATCAACCGGATCGCCGATCTCGACAGCCGTGAGGTCCTGCTCGCCAAGGCGGCGGGCGCGTTCAAGGCGAAGCTGTCCCAGGCCGCCGCGCTGTTCCAGGCGCCGGCGTCCCAGGTCGCCCGCCTGGCTGCCGCGCTGGAGGAGAAGCAGCGCAACGCCGCCGGTACCGAAGCAGCCGAAGCACCCGCCGAGAGCTGAACCACCCCCACCCCGAACGTCCCGTTCGTTTTTCTGAGAGGAAGCCATCATGGCGAAGCTGAGCACCGCCGAGCTGATCGACGCCTTCAAGGAGCTCACCCTCCTCGAGCTCTCCGAGTTCGTGAAGGAGTTCGAAGAGGTCTTCGACGTGACCGCCGCCGCGCCGGTCGCCGTCGCCGCCGCTGCCGGCCCCGCGGGTGCCGCCCCGGCCGCCGCCGAGGAGCAGGACGAGTTCGACGTCGTCCTCGAGGGCGCCGGCGACAAGAAGATCCAGGTCATCAAGGTCGTCCGCGAGGTCGTCTCGGGCCTGGGCCTGAAGGAGGCCAAGGAGCTGGTCGAGGCCGCTCCCAAGGCCCTCCTGGAGAAGGTCGACAAGGAGGCCGCCGAGGCCGCCAAGGAGAAGCTCGAGGCCGCGGGCGCCAAGATCTCCATCAAGTGATTTCCGGCGCGCAAGCGCCACCGCGAACGGGCGGGCACCCCACCGGGTGCCCGCCCGCTTTCGTTTGTTGCACCGGCGCGTCCCGGAACGATCAGACGACCATGACCGACCCCGAGCACATCGAGCTCCTCGCGCAGCAGCTGACCGCCCGCACACCCCTCCTCACGCTCTCCCCGGCAGCCGTTGTCGCGCCCGTCGTGTTCCTGCTGGTCGTCGCCGCTTTCACGCTGATCCCCTAGGAGCGGTGTCCGAATAGCCCCGGGTCCCTAAATCGCGGATCCGGGGCTCCGGAGATCTGCGTCATTGCCCCGAATGGGCTACCGTGCGTCCCGATGCCGATCACGGCGGGATGACGTTGGGCCCAGGGCTGGCCAGGAAATAAAACTGGTGAGTAACCTGTTCGCACTCAGCTCGTTGCACCTGGTTGACGCGGGTTCATGGGGCGCCAGAGCGCGCACCCGCCGCCGACGCGGGCGGCATGGGTGTGGCAGCGGGCGCAATGACGCGGAACAGCTCCTGGAGGTGCGATGGGTGCCGAGGTGGTCATCGAAGGCCTGACCAAGTCCTTCGGTAAGCAGGCCATCTGGCGGGACGTCACGCTGACGCTGCCCCCGGGCGAGGTGTCGGCGATGCTCGGACCGTCGGGAACCGGCAAGTCGGTGTTCCTCAAGTCCATGATCGGCCTGCTCAAGCCCGACCGCGGCCGGTGCGTGATCAACGGGGTCGACATCGTCACCTGCTCCGAGCACAAGCTCTACGAGATCCGGAAGCTCTTCGGCGTCCTCTTCCAGGACGGCGCGCTGTTCGGCTCGATGAA
>NZ_JBFANX010000016.1:0-237444 GCF_040675005.1 Amycolatopsis sp. NPDC049691 | reverse complement strand
GCTCGGGTTTGTCAAGGCGGGAAAGCGTGCCTTGACAAACCCGAGCGTCGACTTAACTGCAGCTGGGATGAGGGGCGGGGGAGGTCTGGTGACCTCGTGGTCCTCTTGCTCTGCCGGCTGCCCGTTGCCTACTCAGACGCGCTTGAACAGCAGTGCGCGCTTCACTTCCTGGATCGCCTTCGTCACCTGAATCCCCCGGGGGCACGCGTCCGTGCAGTTGAACGTCGTGCGGCAGCGCCACACGCCTTCGCCGTCGTTCAGGATGTCCAGGCGCTCCTCCGCTCCCTCGTCGCGGGAGTCGAAGATGAACCGGTGGGCGTTGACGATTGCCGCCGGGCCGAAGTACGAGCCGTCGTTCCAATACACCGGGCAGGACGATGTGCAGCAGGCGCACAGGATGCACTTCGTCGTGTCGTCGAAGCGGTCGCGGTCCGCCTGGGACTGGATGCGCTCGCGCGTTGGCTCGTTGCCGTACGTGATCAAGTACGGCTTGATCGCCCGGTACGCCTCGAAGAACGGGTCCATGTCGACGTACAGGTCCTTCAACGTCGTCAGGCCCTTGATCGGGGCGATCGTGATCGTGGTCTTCTTGCCGTCCTTCTCCAGCAGGTCCTTCATCAGGACCTTGCACGCCAGGCGGTTGATGCCGTTGATCTGCATCGCGTCGGACCCGCACACGCCGTGCGCGCACGAGCGGCGGAACGAGAACGTCCCGTCGATGTAGTCCTTCACGTAGAACAGCAGGTTCAGCAGCCGGTCGGTGCGCTGCGCCGGGACGTCGTAGGACTCCCAGTGCGGCTCCGAATCCACCTCCGGGTTGAAGCGGAGGATCTTCAGCGTGACCGTGATCGGGGTGTGTTCGTCCGAGGCGGCGGTGGCCGAGTCGGCAGTGGCCGTAGTCATCAGTACTTCCGCTCCATCGGCTCGTAGCGGGTGAAGGTGACCGGCTTGTAGTCCAGCCGGATGTCGGACGACAGCTCCGTGCCCTGCTTGTAGGCCATGGTGTGCCGCATGAAGTTCGTGTCGTCGCGGTTCGGGTAGTCCTCGCGGGCGTGGCCGCCGCGGGACTCCTTGCGCGCCAGCGCGCCCACGACCAGGACCTCGGCCAGCTCCAGCAGGAAGCCCAGCTCGACGGCCTCCAGCAGGTCGGTGTTGTACCGCTTGCCCTTGTCCGCCACCGTGATCCGCTGGTAGCGCTCCTTCAGCGCCTGGACGTCGGTCAATGCCTGCTTCAGCGTGTCCTCGGTCCGGTACACCGACGCGTGCGAGTCCATCGTCTGCTGCATTTCCTTGCGGATGTCGGCGACGCGCTCGTCGCCGTGCTCCGACAGCAGGCCCGCGAGCTGGTCCTCGACCAGCTTGGTCGGGTTCTCCGGCAGCTCGACGTGCTCGTGCGCCAGCGCGTACTCCGCGGCCGCGATGCCGGCGCGGCGGCCGAACACGTTGATGTCGAGCAGCGAGTTCGTGCCCAGCCGGTTCGAGCCGTGCACGGACACGCACGCGACCTCGCCCGCCGCGTACAGGCCGGGGATGACGTTTTCGTTGTCCCGCAACGCTTCGCCGTGCACGTTGGTCGGGATGCCGCCCATCACGTAGTGACAGGTCGGGAACACCGGCACCGGCTCCTTCACCGGGTCGACGCCCAGGTAGGTGCGGGAGAACTCGGTGATGTCCGGCAGCTTGGTCTCGAGGACCTCGACCGGCAGGTGCGTGACGTCGAGGACGACGTAGTCCTTGTTCGGGCCGCACCCGCGGCCCTGCAGCACTTCCTGCACCATCGAGCGCGCCACGATGTCGCGCGGCGCGAGGTCCTTGATGGTGGGGGCGTAGCGCTCCATGAACCGCTCGCCGGAGGCGTTGCGCAGGATCCCGCCCTCGCCGCGGACGGCTTCGGAGATCAGGATGCCCAGGCCCGCGAGGCCGGTCGGGTGGAACTGGAAGAACTCCATGTCCTCCAGCGGGAGGCCCTTGCGGAAGATGATGCCGAGGCCGTCACCGGTGAGGGTGTGCGCGTTCGACGTCGTCTTGAAGATCTTGCCCGCGCCGCCGGTGGCGAACACGATCGACTTCGCCTGGAAGACGTGCAGCTCGCCGGTGGCCAGCTCGTAGGCGACGACGCCGGAGGCGACCGGGTTGCCGTTCTCGTCCTCGGACAGGATCAGGTCGAGCACGTAGAACTCGTTGAAGAACTCCGTGCCGTACTTGACGCAGTTCTGGTACAGCGTCTGGAGGATCATGTGCCCGGTGCGGTCCGCGGCGTAGCAGGCGCGGCGCACCGCGGCCTTGCCGTGGTCACGCGTGTGCCCGCCGAAGCGGCGCTGGTCGATCTTGCCCTCGGGCGTCCGGTTGAACGGCAGGCCCATCTTCTCCAGGTCGAGCACCGCGTCGATGGCCTCCTTGGCCATGATCTCCGCGGCGTCCTGGTCGACGAGGTAGTCGCCGCCCTTGACCGTGTCGAAGGTGTGCCACTCCCAGTTGTCCTCTTCGACGTTCGCCAGCGCGGCGCACATGCCGCCCTGGGCCGCGCCGGTGTGGGACCGGGTCGGGTAGAGCTTGGTGAGGACCGCGGTGCGGGCGCGCTGGCCGGACTCGATGGCCGCGCGCATGCCGGCGCCGCCGGCGCCGACGATCACCACGTCGTACTTGTGGAACTGCATCGAAAAAGTCTCCGTGGCTTCAGTTCGCGGGCATGTTCGGGTCGAAGGTGAAGATCACCATCGTGCCGACGGCCAGGATCAGCACCATCGAGACGTAGAGCAGGATCTTCAGCCAGAACCGCGTGCTGTCCTTGCGCGCGTAGTCGTCGATGATGGTGCGCAGGCCGTTGCCGCCGTGGATCTCGGCGAGCCAGAGCATGGCCAGGTCCCAGAACTGCCAGAACGGCGAGGCCCAGCGGCCGGCGACGAAGCCCCAGTTGATCCGGTGCACACCGCCGTCGAGGATGTTCATGATCAGCAGGTGGCCGAGCACCAGGATGACCAGCGCGAGGCCGGAGATCCGCATGAACAGCCAGCTGTAGAGCTCGAAGTTGCTGCGGCGGGCGGCGGGGCGCTTGGGCGTGCGGGGGTTCGCGAGCGCGAGGTCGGCCATGTCAGTTACCCCCGAAGAGCGTTTCGGCGGTGCGCTTCAGCATGAAGAACGCACCGGGGACCATCACGACGACCCAGACGATGCCGATGACCCACAGCATCGCCTTCTGCAGCTTCGGGCCCTTCGACCAGAAGTCGACCAGCATGACGCGGATGCCGTTGAGCGCGTGGAAGAGGACCGCGCCGACCAGGCCGACCTCCAGGAGGTTCACGATCGGCGTCTTGTAGGTCTCGATGACCTGGTCGTACGTGTTCGGCGACACGCGCACCAGCGCGGTGTCGAGCACGTGCACGAACAGGAAGAAGAATGTGAGCACGCCGGTGATGCGGTGCAGCACCCAGGACCACATGCCGGGGTCACCCCGGTAGAAGGTCCCTTGCCGGCGTGAGGCACCCGCCCGATCGCTCGCGCCTGCCTCGGGGGCAGTGCTCGCCGTGGTGGACATCGGTGAACGGCCTCCAACGTCTGACTGTGCGCCCGGTGGCCGTGAGGTCCGCTGTCGCCGCGGGAACGGCGGCTGTGCCGAGATCAACGTCATCGAGCCTGGATGAATCGGATGCTAGACCCGCACCCGGCACCCGGCTCACCTCCGGGTTCCTGTCTGTGATGGACCAGACACCGGTACCGGCGCACCGCCACCCGGCGGTGTGGCGCAGCGCACTCGGCCGCGCGGCGGTCCCGATCACCGGGCATTGCTGAGGTCAGACCTCTGGGAAATCTGATATCTGATGCATTACGCCAAAAGGCTGGCGAAGTCGGTGAATAGTTGACCAGCGCAGACGCTGTTCCTACTGTCGCTCGCACAGACATCGGACCTTTCACGATGGGGTGACGTTCTGGTGAGACGACTCGGCCTGGTGATCGCCGTCGCGGCCCTGCTGCCCGTGGTGGCGGTCACTCCCGCGCAAGCGCTGCCGGACGGATTGGCGCTGACGCCGCCGATGGGCTTCAACAACTGGAACACGACCGGCTGCGCCGTCGACGAGCAGCTCATCCGCGCCACCGCCGACCTCTTCGTCGACAAAGGACTGAAGGCTGCCGGTTACCAGTATGTGAACGTCGACGACTGCTGGGCGGAGCCGGCGCGGGACGCCGACGGCCGCATGCAGGCGAACAAGGCGCGCTTCCCCAGCGGGATCAAGGCGCTCGCCGACTACGTCCACGCGAAGGGCCTGAAGTTCGGCATCTACACCAGCGCCGGCACGCTGACCTGCGCGAAGACCCAGCCCGGCGCACTGGACCACGAGGACGTCGACGCGCAGACGTTCGCGGACTGGGGCGTCGACTACCTCAAGTACGACAACTGCAACAACCAGGGCCGCCCCGCGCTCGAGCGCTACACGAAGATGCGCGACGCGCTGAAGAAGACGGGCCGCCCGATCGTGTACTCGCTCTGCGAGTGGGGCGAGAACAAGCCGTGGGAGTGGGGCGCGGACGTCGGGCACCTGTGGCGGACCACCGGCGACATCAAGGACAACTGGGCGAAGGTCGTCCAGATCCTCAAGGCGAACGCGCCGCTCGCGCCGTACGCGGGACCCGGCCACTGGAACGATCCCGACATGCTCGAAGTCGGCAACGGCGGCATGACGACCGACGAGTACAAGTCGCACTTCTCGCTGTGGGCGATGATGGCCGCGCCGCTGCTCATCGGCGCCGACCTGCGCAAGGTGTCGCCGGAGAACTTCGACGTCCTGCGCAACACCGAGGTCATCGCGCTCGACCAGGACCGGCGCGGCGTCCAGGCGCGCGTGCTGTCCAACCAGGACGGTCACTGGGTCTTCGCCAAGCCCCTCGCGGACGGCGACGTCGCGGTCGCCCTCTTCAACGAGACGACGTCGAGCGCCGCGATCGGCACCACCGCGGCCGCGATCGGGCTCCCGAAGGCCGCCGGTTATACCGCGCGCGACCTCTGGGCCCACCGCGACCTGCAGACCGCCGGCCGGGTGTCGGCTGTCGTCCCGCCGCACGCGACGGTGGTCTACCGGGTCCACACGGGCGGGGCGTGGCTGCGGGCCGAGCCGCTGGTGAGCACCGGCCTCGAGCTGGCCGCGCCCGTCCCCGGCGTGCCAGGCGAGATCACGCCCGCCGGGAAACCCTTCGAGGTCACGGTGTCCGCGACCGACGAGGCCCGCGTCCCGGTGTTCGACCCGCGCGTCACGCTCACCGCGCCCGCCGGGTGGCACGTCGAGCAGCTGGCGCGGCCCCGGGAGTTCGTGCTGGGGACCGGTGACACGGCGGCCGGGCGCTGGCGCGTGACCCCGCCGGCCGGCACCGAAGGCACGACGGCGGTCCTGCGCGGCGGCGTCACCTATCGGGCCCTCGGCTTCGGGCAGGTGAGCTGGGCCGGCACCCAGCAGCTGACCGTGCCGGCGGCACCGCCGGGCGCGCCGGCGTGGGCGAGCGACCTGCGCTGGGCGGCCGAGAAGAACGGCTACGGCCCGGTCGAGCGCGACATGTCCAACGGCAGCATCCCGGCGGGCGACGGCAAGCCGCTGACGATCAACGGCGTGGTCTACCCCAAGGGCCTCGGGGCGCACGCACCCAGCGAAGTCGTCTTCTACCTGGGCGGCCGCTGCACGGCGTTCACCGCGGATGTCGGCGTCGACGACGAACGCGAGGCGACGAACAAGCAGGGCTCGACGACGTTCGAGGTCTACGCGGACGGGGTGAAGGCGGCCTCGACGGGCCTGCGGACGTGGCAGGACCCGGCGCTGCCGGTGGCGGCCGACCTGCACGGCGCGCAGTACCTGCGGCTGGTGGTCACCGACGGCGGCGACGGCAATTCCTACGACCGCGCGGACTGGGCCGCCGCCCGGCTCACCTGCGCCTGAATGGCCGCCCTCTCAAAGAGTGAACGGAGTGGCCCACTCCTCGGTCATTCCGGCACACTCCGTGACACGAAACGGCATTTCGACCGTGTCGTCGGCTTCGACGTCGCCGAAAGTAGCGCCGGGCATGCTCGATGATCACGTTCGGTGTCCAGTTCGTCGCGCGCAAGACTCCTGAGTAAACGTTTGTGTTACGTAGCGTGCCTTTCCTATGGCGCATTCCTGTCCGTTGGGTACGGTCTGGCGGTCGACCCGGCAGTGGGCCGGGTCGTGCCCTGATCGTCCGCTGGATCAGCGGGGAGGGAGAAACACGTTGCGTCGCATGCGTGGAACCGCGCTGGCCGCCGCGGCCATGGCCGGGGTGCTCGTCCTGGCCGGGTGCGCCAAGGACTCCGGCGGTGGTAACAGCTCGAACAACACCGCGGCCTCGTCGGGTGGCGGCTCGGACTGCGTCACCGCGCAGAAGCCGCCCGCGGCGCCCGCCGCCGCCAGCAGCTCGACCGCCGCCGGGGCGAAGGTCGACGGCAGCAAGCTGAAGATCGGCCTGGCCTTCGACGTCGGCGGCCGGGGTGACGCGTCGTTCAACGACGCCGCCGCCGCGGGTACCGACAAGGCGAAGTCCGACCTCGGCGTGACGACGGTCAGCGAGAGCACCGCCTCCGCCAGCGAGGCCGAGTCGGCCAAGCAGCAGCGCCTCGACCAGATGGCCTCCTCGGGCCTGAACCCGATCATCGCGGTCGGCTTCGCCTACGCGCCGTCGGTCAAGGTCGTCGCGGCGAAGTACCCGAACACCAAGTTCGCGATCGTCGACGACGACTCGATCACGCTGCCGAACGTGACGCCGCTGGTCTTCGCCGAGGAGCAGGGCTCGTTCCTGGCCGGCGTCGCCGCCGCGTACAAGAGCAAGAACTGCCACATCGGCTTCGTCGGCGGTGTCAACACCCCGCTGATCCAGAAGTTCGAGGCCGGCTTCCTGCAGGGCGCGAAGACGGTTTCGTCCAAGATCAAGATCGAGGACGAGTACCTGACCCCGGCCGGTGACTTCTCCGGGTTCCAGGACCCGCCGAAGGGCAACGCGAAGGCCGCGGCCGAGATCGCCAAGGGCGCGGACGTCATCTACCACGCCGCGGGCGCCTCGGGTAAGGGCGTCTTCGACGCGGCGAAGGCGGGCAACGCGCTGGCCATCGGCGTCGACTCCGACCAGTACAACCAGAAGACCGTCGAGGCCGACAAGGACGTCATCATCACGTCCATGCTCAAGCGCGTCGACGTTGCCGTGTTCGACTACATCCAGGCCGTCGCCAAGGGTGACCTGAGCGGCATGCCGAAGCGGTTCGACCTCAAGGTCGACGGCGTCGGCTACGCCACCTCCGGCGGCAAGGTCGACGACATCAAGGACGTCCTCGACGGCTACAAGGCCCAGATCATCTCGGGCGCGATCACCGTTTCGGACAAGCCGCAGAAGTAGCTGAAGAACGCGTCGGGGCTCGGAGGATTTTTCCTCCGGGCCCCTCACGCGTTTGGACGAGATATGGAATTCTCCCGCCCATGAGCACAGCCGAGGCCCCGGCCGAGGCCGTCCCCGACCGGGGCGTCCCCGCCGTCCAGCTGACCGGGATCACCAAGCGGTTCCCCGGCGTGGTAGCCAACTCCGACGTCAACCTCACCGTCGCCGCGGGCGAGGTGCACGCCATCTGTGGCGAGAACGGCGCCGGCAAGTCCACCCTGATGAAGATCCTCTACGGCATGCAGCCGCCGGACGAGGGCTCGATCGCGATCAACGGCGAAGAGGTGAAGCTGCGCAACCCGCAGGACGCCATCCGCGCCGGCATCGGCATGGTGCACCAGCACTTCATGCTGGCCGACAACCTCACGGTCGGCGAGAACGTGTTCCTCGGCGCCGAGGCGCTGCACGGCATCGGCCGCGCCGCCCGCGCCCGGCTGGCCGAGCTCGCCGAGCGGACCGGGCTGCACGCGAAGCCCGACACGCTGCTCGAAGAGCTGGGCGTCGCCGACCGCCAGCGCGTCGAGATCGTCAAGGTGCTCTACCGCGGGGCGAAGATCATCATCCTGGACGAGCCGACCGCGGTCCTCGTGCCGCAGGAGGTCGACGCGCTGTTCGCGACCGTCCGGGAGATGAAGGCCGACGGCTACACGTTCCTCTTCATCTCGCACAAGCTCGACGAGGTGCGCGCGATCGCCGACACCGTCACGGTGATCCGGCGCGGCACCACCGTCGGCACGGCCGACCCGAAGACCATCACCTCGCGGCAGCTCGCGGAGATGATGGTCGGCTCGGAACTGCCCAGCCCGGAGACCCGCGAGTCCACGGTCACCGACCGGGACGTGCTGCGGCTGACCGGCCTGACGCTCGGCGCCGAGGGCTCGGACCGCAACGCGCTCGACGACGTCACCTTCACCGTGCACGCGGGCGAGGTGCTCGGCGTCGCCGGTGTCGAGGGCAACGGCCAGACCGAGCTCGTCGAGACGATCATGGGCATGCGCAAGCCGACCGGCGGCACCATCGAGCTGGTGGACGCCGACGGCAAGGCGCGCGACCTCACCAAGGCGGGCACGCTCGCGCGGCGCGAGGCCGGCATCGGCTACATCGCCGAGGACCGCACCCGGCACAGCCTGCTGCTCACGCAACCGTTGTGGGTCAACCGGATCCTCGGCTACCAGACCCGCGAACCGGTCTCCAAAGGACAGTTGCTCGACATCGCGGGCGCCCGCGCGGACACCGAGCGGATCGTGCGCGACTACGACGTCCGCACGCCCGGCATCGACGTCCCGGCGGCGGCCCTCTCGGGCGGCAACCAGCAGAAGCTGATCGTGGGGCGGGAGCTCTCGGGCAACCCCGTGCTGCTCATCGCGTCGCACCCGACGCGCGGGGTCGACGTCGGCGCGCAGGCGCTGATCTGGGAGAACATCCGCCAGGCCCGCGCGGCCGGCCTCGCCGTGCTGCTCATCTCCGCCGACCTGGACGAGCTGATCGGCCTGTCGGACACGATCCGCGTCATGCTGCGCGGGCGGCTCGTCACCGAGGCCGACCCTGCCACCGTGACGCCGCAGGAACTGGGCTCGGCGATGACCGGCGCCGGAGAAGGTGACGAAGAATGACGTCCTGGCGCACGAAACTGCTGCCGCCGCTGCTGGCGATCGTCTTCGCCGTGCTGCTGTCGGCGATCGCGCTGATCATCTCCGGGGCCGACCCGCTGCAGGCGTACGGCACGATGATCGGCCAGATGTTCAAGGGCTCGACCGCGGTCGACACCGTGAACCTCGCGACCGTGTACTACCTGTCCGGGCTCGCGGTCGCCATCGGCTTCCAGATGAACCTCTTCAACATCGGGGTCGAGGGCCAGTACCGGTTCGCCGCCGTCGTCGCCGCCATCGCGGGCGGTGCGATGAAGCTGCCGCCGGTCATCCACGTCCTCGCGATCCTGGTGGTCGCGGTCGTCGCGGGCATGGCGTACGCGGCGGTGCCGGCGATCCTCAAGGTGACCCGCGGGGTCAGCGAGGTCATCTCGACGATCATGCTCAACGCGATCGTCGCCGGCATCATCGCGTTCCTCATCAACGCCGACCAGTTCGGCGTGCAGACCGGCAACAACATCGGCACCCGCGTGATCGAGCCGTCGGGCCGGATCCCGGGCATCCCGCTCGGCTCGGGCACGCTCTTCGGGTTCGTCTTCATCGCCGCGATCGTCGGTGGCGCGTACTGGTTCATGCTCAACCGCACGCGGTTCGGCTTCGAGCTCAAGGCGTCCGGCGAATCGACCACCGCGGCCGCCGCCGGTGGGGTCAACGCCAAGAAGATGACGCTCATCGCGATGCTGCTCTCCGGTGGCGTGGCCGGCCTGGTCGCCATGCCGGAGCTGCTCGGCCGCGACTACACCTACGGCATCACCGCGACCCAGATGTACGGCTTCACCGGCATCGCGGTCGCGCTGCTGGGCCGCAACCACCCCGGCGGCATCGCGCTCGGCGCGCTGCTGTGGGCGTTCCTCGACACCTCCGCGGTGTCGCTGGAGCAGATCAACGTGTCCAAGGAGATCGCGACGATCATGCAGGGCATCATCGTGCTGTCGGTCGTCGTGGCGTACGAAGTCGTGCGCCGGGCCGACCTCGCGGCCGAACAACGCAGGGTGGGCCGCGCGCTCGCCGGCCGCAAGGGTTCCTCGGTCGCCGAAGGGGGTGCGGTGTGATCACCGACGTCGCTCCCGAATCCGGCTCGACGATGCCGGTGCAGCGCCGCCGCCGGGGCCGGGTCCCCGGCTGGCTGCGCGGCGTGATCTGGGCCGTGGTCGCCATCGCCGTCATCTCGACGGCGTCGTACTCCACCGGCGTCGCCGCGCTGACGTCGTCGAACACCGCTTCGACGGCCTTGCGCCTGGCGCTGCCGATCCTGTTGTGCGCGCTCGGCGGGCTCTGGGCCGAACGCGCGGGCGTGGTCAACATCGGGCTCGAGGGCATGATGATCCTCGGGACCTGGGGCGCCGCTTGGGGTTCGTACAACGGCGGCGTGTGGGCCGGGCTGATCTCCGCGATCGTGTTCGGCGCGCTGGGCGGGCTGCTGCACGCCGTGGCGACGGTGACGTTCAACGTCAACCACATCGTCTCCGGTGTCGCGATCAACCTGCTCGGCCTGGGCGTCACGAAGTACCTGGCGAACCTGATCTTCGCGCCGATCTCCGGCAACCCGCGGCAGTCGCCGGTGGTGCCGAAGTTCGACACGTACTCGGCGACGTTCCTTTCGGACTGGCTGGGCGACCTGGAGAAGGAGCAGCGCGTCGGGATCTCCGACGTCGCCGGCATCCTGCGCGGGCTGGTCACCGAGGTGGCGCCGTTGACGATGATCGCGATCGTCCTCGTCCCGGTCAGCTTCTGGGTGCTCTGGCGGACCCGGTTCGGCCTGCGGCTGCGCTCGTGCGGCGAGAACCCGGTCGCCGCGGAGTCCCTTGGCGTCAACGTGTACCTGCACAAGTACGTCGCCGTCGTGATCTCCGGCGCGTTCGCCGGCATGGGCGGCGCGTCCCTGGTGCTGCTGCGCGGCGGCGCGGACTACCTGGAGAACCAGACCAACGGCCGCGGGTACATCGGTCTCGCGGCGATGATCTTCGGCAACTGGCGGCCGGGCGGCCTGCTCGGCGGCGCGGCGCTGTTCGGCTACGCGGACGGCCTGCAGCTGGCCGGCGGCGGCGAAGCGGTGCTCGCGCTGCTGTACGGCGCGGTGATCCTGGTCGGCGTGATCGTCGTCGTGCAGCTGTTCCGGCGGCAGTGGATCGCGGCCGGGCTCGGCGTCGTCGGCGCGGGCGTGCTGTACGCGATCTACTGGTCGAACGACACGCTGCCGTCCGACCTGATCCCGTACACCGCGCACTTCGTGACGCTGATCGTGCTGGCGGTGGCTTCGCAGCGGCTGCGGCCGCCGAAGGCCGACGGGCAGCCGTACCGGCGAGGGGAGGACTGAGTGTCTACTGTGGATTGGGATGCTCTGCGCTCCCAGGCGATCGAAGCGGCTTCCCATGCGTACGCGCCTTATTCGGGCCTGCACGTCGGGGTCGCCGGGATCGTCGACGACGGCCGGGTCGTGACCGGGTGCAACGTCGAAAACGCTTCCTACGGGCTCGGGCTGTGCGCGGAGTG
Source organism: Amycolatopsis sp. NPDC049691 (assembly GCF_040675005.1). NCBI lineage: Bacteria > Bacillati > Actinomycetota > Actinomycetes > Pseudonocardiales > Pseudonocardiaceae > Amycolatopsis > Amycolatopsis sp. NPDC049691. The sequence goes on along the minus strand of NZ_JBFANX010000016.1, from coordinate 225,877 downwards.
CACGATGGCCGGGCAGCTCCGGCTGTCCGGCGGCGGGCGGCTGGTCGCCGTGGCCTGTCGTTCCGGTGCCGGTGACCTGCTGATGCCGTGCGGGCGCTGCCGGCAGATCCTGTTCGAGCTGGGTGGATCTGCTTGTCTGGTGGACACTCCGCGTGGCGTGCTGCCGATGTCCGAGGTCCTGCCGGACGCCTTCGGCCCGGACGACCTGCCGTGAGCGCGTTCGCGGCGGTCGACGTCATCCGGACGAAGCGGGATGGCGGGACGCTTTCGGACGAGCAGATCGACTGGGTCGTCGACGCGTACACGCGCGGGGTCGTGGCCGAAGAGCAGATGTCGGCGCTGGCGATGGCGATCTTCCTGAACGGGATGACTTCGGCGGAGATCTCGCGGTGGACGCACGCGATGATCGCGTCGGGGGAGCGGCTGGCGCTTTCGGTGTCGCGCCCGACGGTGGACAAGCACTCGACGGGCGGGGTTGGCGACAAGATCACGCTGCCGCTGGCGCCGCTGGTGGCGGCGTGCGGCGCGGCGGTACCGCAGCTGTCCGGGCGCGGGCTCGGCCACACCGGCGGCACGCTCGACAAGCTGGAGTCGATCCCGGGCTGGCGGGCCGCACTGTCCACTTCGGAGATCCAGGCGCAGCTGGAAGACGTCGGCGCGGTGGTCTGCGCGGCGACGTCCGGGCTGGCCCCGGCGGACAAGAAGCTCTACGCGCTGCGGGACGTGACGTCCACAGTGGAATCGATCCCCCTGATCGCCAGCTCGATCATGAGCAAGAAGATCGCGGAAGGCGCGTCCGGGCTGGTCCTGGACGTGAAGTTCGGGTCCGGCGCGTTCATGAAGACGCTCGACCAGGCGCGGTCGCTGGCCTCGGCGCTGACGTCGATCGGCGCCGACCACGGCGTCCCGACGACGGCGTTGCTGACCGACATGAACGTCCCGCTGGGCCGGGCGGTCGGGAACGCGGTGGAGGTCGCGGAGTCGGTTTCCGTGCTCCAGGGCGGCGGTCCGGCGGACGTCGTCGAGCTGACGCTGGCGCTGGCCCGGGAGATGCTGGCCCTCGCGGGTCTGGAGGTGGACCCGGCGGCGGTGCTGGCTTCGGGCGAGGCGTACGAGACGTGGTGCCGGATGATCTCCGCCCAGGGCGGCGACCCGGCGGCGCCGCTGCCGACGCCTTCGCACGTCCATGTGGTGTCGGCGCCTTCGTCGGGAGTGCTGGCTTCGCTGGACGCGTACGCGGTGGGTGTCGCGGCGTGGCGGCTGGGCGCGGGCCGGGCCCGCAAGGAGGACCCGGTCCAGGCCGCGGCGGGCGTGCTCTGCCTGGCCAAGCCCGGCGACGCCGTCTCCGAGGGCGAGCCGCTGCTGGAGCTGCACACGGATACCCCGGAAGCGGTTTCGGCGGCCTTGGCGGCGTTGGAGGGCGGATTTTCGGTCGCTGACTCGGCTCCGGAGCCGGGACCGATCGTGCGGGAGACGATCCGCAGGTAGCTGTGAGGATCGTCGCGAAGATGATCACCCGACCGAGTGACCTCGGGAGTCGCTTCCCGAGGTGACCGAGCCCAGCCGCCCGGAACTGTCGGTGGTGCTCGATAAGCTGGAAGACGGGGGCCGGAGGCTCGCCCCAAGCATGAGAAGGCCCCCACCGGAACCCGGCGGGGGCCTTCCTCGCAGATGAGAGCTACTCCGTGGCTTCTTCCGAGCCCTCGGCCTTGGCCTTCGTGTCGGCCGGCTTCGGGGCGCGGCCGTTGCGGGAGCTGCGGCGCGGCTGGCGCGGGGCCGGCGGGGGCGGGGCGATCTGCTGGACGGCCGGGCCGCCGCCGAGCATCAGCTCCGCGAACGTCGCCATCGCCTCGTCGAGCTGGCCGCCGATGCGGCGGACGCTCTCGTCGTTGCTCTTGCGGACCAGCGTGTCCACCGAGTCGGTGTCCGGCTGCTTGGCCAGCGTGCCCTCGACCTTCGCCAGGCCGCTCTTCACCGCGCCGTCGAGGTCGCCGAGGCTCGACAGGAAGCCGTCCTCCACCTTGTCGAGGCGCGACGCCAGGTCGTCGAGGCGGGTGGTGACCGTCTCGAGCCGGTTGCCCAGGTTCTCCAGGCGGTCCGAGGCGTCGATCATCTCGCCGGTCTCGGTCAGCGCCGTCTTGAGCGCCTCGGTGTTCGCGCCGATCCGCTCCTTGGTGGCGCGGTCCAGCTCGTCGACCTTCGCGCGCAGCTCGTGGTCGGCGGTGTCGACGCGCTCGCGCAGCGTCGACTCGGCCTGCTCGATCCGCTCGCGGACCGGGCCGTGCACCGACTGCGGCAGCGAGTCGAGCTTGGTGTCCTGCTTGTCGAGGTGGCCGCCCAGCTCGTCGAGCCGGCGGTGGATGTTCTGGAGCTTGTCCTCGAGCCCGTCCATCCGCCCGGCGACGCCCTCGAAGCGCGCGGCGACGCCGTCGAGACGGCCGTCGAGCTGCGCGAAGGGCTTCGCGAGCTTGTCCGGGAGGGCTTCGATCGCGCGGGTCAGCGCCGCGATGGCGTTGTCCTGGGCTTCGAGGCGGGACATCGCCTCGTCGAGGCGCTCGGCCAGGACGCCGACCTCGGTGCGGTCGGGCATCTCGGACAGCCGCTTGCGGACCGCGCCCAGCGAGTCCACCGGCGCGAGGCGGGCGTAGATGTCGTCGAGCGCGTCGAAGATCTGCTGCTGCTCGCTCTCACGCACTTCGGCCGCGCGCACCAGCATGTTGCGCATCCGGTCGAAGGACGGGGCGGCAATGTGGTTGTCAGTGGTCACTGCTGTGTGTCCTTCGTCGGCGGGGAAATGGAGGGACGTGCCACGAAGCTTATCGATTGGAAAAATTGCTGTCTGTATGGCCCCCGTGAAGAGCCTATTGCGGAGGCTGCCCCCGGATGGCCGATTCGTCGCCTGATCGTCAACGCTGAGGGTTAGCCCGAGCCTGAGACTTACGGCCATGTAGGGGAATGACAACGAGGTTACCGTTGGGGGATGCCTGACGAAAGCCCTGTTCTGACCAGCGAGACACTCCGCCGCGCGCCCAAGGTCCTCCTGCACGACCACCTGGACGGCGGCCTCCGCCCGGCCACCGTCGCCGAGCTCGCCGAGGCCACCAGTTATGCCGGTCTGCCCACCACCGACCCGGCCGAGCTGGGCAGCTGGTTCCGCCGGGCGGCCGACTCCGGCTCACTCGTTTCCTACCTCGAGACCTTCGCCCACACGTGCGGCGTGATGCAAACGGAGGAAGCGCTGGTCAGGGTCGCCGCGGAGGCGGTGGAGGACCTGGCCGCCGACGGCGTCGTCTACGCCGAGGTGCGCTACGCACCGGAGTTGTTCGTCGAACGCGGTCTGTCACTCGATGCGGTGGTCGAGGCCGTCCAGGCGGGGTTCACGGAGGGCGCACGCCGGGTCGCCGCGAACGGCGGCAGCATCCGCGTCGGGACGTTGCTCTGCGCGATGCGCCAGCACGCCCGCGCCCTCGAGATCGCGAACCTGGCCGTCCGCTACCGGGACGCCGGCGTCGTGGGGTTCGACATCGCCGGGCCCGAAGACGGATTCCCGCCGACCCGCAATCTCGACGCTTTCGAGTATTTGCGGCAGAACAATGCGCATTTCACCATTCACGCCGGAGAAGCGTTCGGGTTGCCGTCCATTTGGGAGGCGATTCAGCATTGCGGCGCCGAGCGGCTCGGGCACGGCGTGCGGATCGTCGAGGACGTCAAGACCGACGCGGACGGCACGGTCCACCTTGGACGGTTGGCCGCGTACGTCCGCGACCGCCGCATCCCGCTGGAGATCTGCCCGACGTCGAACGTCCAAACAGGCACGGTCCGCTCGATCGCCGAGCACCCGCTCGCCCTGCTCAAGCGGCTGCGCTTCCGGGTGACCGTGAACACGGACAACCGGCTGATGAGCGGATGCACGATGACCAGCGAATTCACCACTCTGCACGAGACCTTCGGGTACGGCCTCGACGACTTCCGGTGGTTCACGATCAACGCGATGAAATCCGCGTTCATCGATTTCGACGCCCGGCTCGCGCTGATCGACGACGTCATCAAGCCCGGGTACGCCGCACTGGCCTGACGTTACCGCTTCGGACCGCAACTCGCTTGCGGTCCTTAGCCATGCCAACTATCGTTCAATATGTAGGAAGTGATTCCCATAATTTGAGACGGTGAGGATGATGGCGCAGGTCGCTGGCGGTACGGGTGAGCAGGTGCACGCGAGTTCACGGCGGTGGCTCATCCTCGCGCTCGGCCTCGCCGCGCAGACCGCGAGCTGCTCGTTCCTCTACGGCATCCCGTTCCTGGTCCCGGCGATGCAGACCGACCAGGGACTGTCGCTGGCCCAGGCCGGCACGGTCGTTGCGGCTCCGAGCATCGGGCTCCTGTTCACCCTGATCGTGTGGGGCGCGGCTGCAGACCGTTACGGAGAGCGCCTGATCATGGCCCTCGGGCTGGGGGCCTCGGGGTTACTCCTGGTGTACGCCGGGGTCGGAACTCACCCGGTCGGGCTGCTCTTTGGGGTGTTCTTGGCGGCCGGAGCGTGTACGGCTTCGGTGAACGCGGCGAGCGGTCGCGTCGTGATGGGCTGGTTCGCGAAGTCCGAGCGGGGCGTGGCGATGGGGATCCGCCAGACGGCCCAGCCGCTCGGCGTCGGGGTCGCGGCGCTGGGGCTGCCGCCGCTGGCCGCGCACTTCGGGTTCCGCGCGGCGGTGCTGCTGCCGGCGGGGCTGGCGATCGTCGTCGCGCTGCTGGTGGCCTGGCTGGTGACGGACCCGCCGCGGCCGCCTCGGGTGGCCGGCGGGGTCAAGCCGCCGTCGCCGTACCGGCACGCGACGCTGTGGCGGGTCCACGGCGCGAGCGCGCTGCTGGTGGTGCCGCAGTTCGCGGTGTCGGCGTTCGCGCCGGTCTACCTGGTGGCGGTGCAGCACTGGAGCCCGTTGTCGGCGGGCTGGTACCTGGCGGCGGTCCAGGTGCTGGGTGCGGCGGGCCGGCTCGGGTCGGGCTGGTGGTCCGACCGCGCCGGCAGCCGGCTGGGGCCGATGCGTCAGCTGGCCGTGCTGAGCTGCCTGGTGATGCTGCTGGTGGCCTTGGGCGACGCGACCTGGCCGTGGCTGGTCCTGCTGGCGCTGGCCCTGGCGGGGATCATCACGGTGGCGGACAACGGGCTGGGGTTCACGGCCTCGGCGGAGCTGGCGGGCCTGGCGTGGTCGGGCCGCGCGATGGGGACGCAGAACACGGGGCAGAACATCGCGGCATCGCTGACCCCGCCGCTGCTGGGACTGGTGATCGGCGACAGCCGCTACGCACTGGCGTTCTGCGTGGCGGCGGTGTTCCCGGCGCTGGCGGTGCTGGTGGTCCCGGTCCGCGCGGAGCACACCTCGGACGACTGAGGCCGGCCGGCTCGCGGGGGCGCCCCCCGTCTCCAGCGTATCGGTGGGCTCCGACGGAATCCGGCTGTTCGCGAGCCGGGTGGGCGCACTTGTCCACATCGCGCCCGAGCTGTGGACCAACACGACGAAGGCCGCCTCCCCAACCCGGGGGAAGCGGCCTTCGCGGGAAAGAACTCAGGCGACCGTCAGCCGGTTCTCGAAGCCCTCGACGAGCTTCCGCCAAGCGCTCTGCTCCGCGTCGAACGGCGCCGACGGCTCCAGGCGCGTCGGGTCCGGGCGCAGCACGAACGACACCAGCCAGCCCAGGCTCTCGTTGCCCGCCAGCGCCGTCTCGGCCGAGTCGTCGCCCGCCCAGTCCGCCGCGTCCGTGATCAGCTCGACCGCCAGCTCCAGCTGGTTCGGGTCGATCGCCTCCGGGCCCTCCGCGATGTCCGCGTCCAGGCCCGTCAGCACGTACGTGTTCTCCGGGTCGACCTCGATCTCCAGCTCGCCCGCCGTCGCCTTGGCCAGGACCTCGTCCCACGTGGACACGTCCGCGAGGTCCGTGTCGGCCAGGTCCTTGCCGTCGGCCAGCGCGCGGGCCAGAGCCTTCTCCGACGTGAACACGTCGATCTCGCCCTCGCTGCCGAGGAACACCGGGCTGTCGTCGAGGTAGCAGCGCAGCGTGTAGTACTCCGCGCCGGAGGTGATGATCTTGATCGGGTCGATGCCCACCTCGGCCCAGAAGCCGACCGGGCCCTCTTCTTCCTCGTCGTCTTCGGAAGCCGAGTCCAAGGCCTCCAGGTCCTCTTCGCCCTCGGCGCCGGCCTCGGCCTCCGCGGACTCCTCGTGGAACGCCGCCAGCTCCTCGGCCGTCTGCTCGAGGACCTTCTCGTCGACGTCCGGCACCGTCACCAGGCCGTCGATCGCGTCCAGCACGGTGTCCCACTTCTGCGACACCGTCTCGGACAGGTCGTTCCACACCTGGACCCCGACGCTCCCGGTGAACGGGAGGGTGCCCTGGTCCAGCAGCGAGAAGCCCTCGGTCGAGTCGAGGATCTCGTGCACCTCTTCGAGGTCGCAGACGTCCGCGAGCGACCGCACGATGCCGACGATCTCCGCCAGCTCGGCGATGTGCCAGACGTCCGGCTCCTCGGCGACGAGCTCGGGCACGCCGACGAGGTCGTACGTGTGGTCCTCGTCCGGGATCAGCTCCGGCACGTTCAGCGACGGCACCGCGTCCCACGCCGGGTGGTCGAGCAGGTCGTGCCGCTCCGACGTGCGGACGAAGGCGGCCAGGTGCGCGGCGTCCGGGAAGGCGTACAGGTCGTCCTCGTCGCCGAGGAACGCTTCCCACTCCTCGCCGTCTTCCCGCCAGCGCGGGGCCCACAGGGTGACGACGTCGCCCTGCGGCAGCCCGAGTTCGATCGGGATGATGTCCTGTGCCATTCCTAAGCCCTCCGGAGTACCGCCCGTGTGCGCGCGACACCGTATCTCCCGGTCGAAGCGCGGTAACGCGAAGCCTACGGGTTTACCACGCGCGATGCGATCGCCCCTGCCGACTTTGCGACGAGCGGATGGCACGATGGACCTCTGATGACTCTTACAGACCTCCTGCCTGCGGATCCCGACCCCGACGCCCTGTTCGAAGCGTTCACGACCTGGACGGCCGACCGGGGCATCGAGCTGTACCCGGCGCAGGAGGAGGCGGTGATGGAGGTCGTCTCCGGATCGAACGTCATCCTCTCGACGCCGACCGGCTCCGGGAAGAGCCTCGTCGCCGTCGGCGCGCACTTCACCGCGCTCGCCCAGGGCCGCCGCAGCTACTACACCGCGCCCATCAAAGCCCTCGTCTCGGAGAAGTTCTTCCAGCTCATCGAGATCTTCGGGGCCGACAACGTCGGGATGATGACGGGTGACTCCAGCGTCAACCCGGACGCCCCGATCATCTGCTGCACGGCCGAAATCCTGGCGAACATCGCGTTGCGGTTCGGTGCCGACGCCCCCGTCGGGCAGGTCGTGGCCGACGAGTTCCACTTCTACTCCGAGCCCGACCGCGGCTGGGCCTGGCAGGTGCCGCTGCTCGAACTGCCGAAGGCCCAGTTCGTCCTGATGTCGGCGACCCTGGGCGACGTGTCCTTCTTCGAGAAGGACCTCACCCGCCGCACCGGCAAGCCGACCGCCGTCGTCACGTCGGCGCAGCGCCCGGTGCCGCTGACCTTCCGGTACGCGCTCACGCCGCTGCACGAGACCATGTCCGAGCTGCTCAACGGCGGTCAGGCGCCCGTCTACGTCGTGCACTTCTCGCAGGCCGCGGCCATCGAGCGGGCGCAGACGCTGATGAGCATCAACGTCACGACGAAGGCCGAGAAGGAGTCCATCGCCGAGCTGATCGGCGACTTCCGGTTCTCCGCCGGCTTCGGCAAGACGCTCTCGCGGCTGGTCCGCCACGGCATCGGCGTCCACCACGCCGGCATGCTGCCCAAGTACCGCCGATTGGTCGAGACCTTGGCGCAGTCCGGGCTGCTGAAGGTGATCTGCGGGACCGACACACTCGGCGTCGGCATCAACGTGCCGATCCGGACGGTCGTGTTCTCGGCGCTGACCAAGTACGACGGCGTCCGCCAGCGCCACCTCAAGGCGCGCGAGTTCCACCAGATCGCCGGCCGCGCCGGGCGGGCGGGCTACGACACCGACGGCTACGTCGTCGTGCAGGCGCCCGACCACGTCGTCGAGAACGCGAAGGCGCTGGAGAAGGCGGGCGACGACCCGAAGAAGAAAAAGAAGATCGTCCGGAAGAAGGCGCCGGAGGGGTTCGTCAACTGGACCGAGAGCACGTTCGACCGGCTCATCGCGGCCGACCCCGAGCCGCTCACGTCCAGCTTCAAGGTGACGCACTCGATGCTGCTGAACGTGATTTCGCGGCCGGGCAACGCCTTCGACTCGATGCGCCACCTCCTGGAGGACAACCACGAGGACCGCGCGTCGCAGCGCAAGCTGATCCTGCGCGCCATCGCGATCTACCGCGCGCTGCTCGCCGCCGGCGTCGTCGAGCGGCTGTCCGAACCGGACGAGCAGGGCCGGATCATCCGGCTCACCGTCGACCTGCAGTTCGACTTCGCGCTCAACCAGCCCCTTTCGCCGTTCGCGCTCGCCGCGATCGAGCTGCTGGACCTGGAGTCGCCGTCGTACCCGCTCGACGTCGTGTCCGTTGTGGAATCCACTGTGGACGACCCGCGGCCGGTGCTGTCGCAGCAGCAGTTCAAGGCCCGCGGCGAGGCCGTGAACGCGATGAAGGCCGAGGGCATCGAGTACGACGAGCGGATGGCGCTGCTCGAGAACGTCACGTACCCGAAGCCACTGGAGGAGCTGCTGCAGGCGGCGTTCCACAGCTACCGGCAGGGCCACCCGTGGGTCGCCGACTACGAGCTGTCGCCGAAGTCCGTGGTGCGCGACATGTACGAGCGCGCGATGAACTTCGTCGAGTACATCGGGTTCTACCAGCTCGCGCGGTCGGAGGGCCTGGTGCTGCGCTACCTCGCCGACACCTACGACGCGCTGCGTCACACGGTGCCCGACGAGGCCAAGACCGAGCCGCTGCAGGACCTCATCGAGTGGCTCGGCGAGCTCGTCCGGCAGGTCGACTCGAGCCTCCTGGACGAGTGGGAGGCGCTGCGGCACCCGTCCGAAGAAGGGCCGGTGTCGCACCGGCCGCCTTCGGCGCCCCCGGCGGTCACCCGCAACGAACGCGCGTTCCGCGTGCTGGTGCGCAACGAGCTGTTCCGCCGCGTCGAGCTGTTCGCGCGGCGGGCGTGGTCGGTGCTCGGCGAGCTGGACGCGGCGTCCGGCTGGGACGCCGAGGCCTGGGAAGACGCGATCGAGGACTACTTCGAGGAGTACGACTCGCTCGGCACCGGCCCGGACGCGCGCGGCCCGAAGCTGCTGATGATCGAGCAGCAGCCGGACGTCTGGAAGGTCCGCCAGATCTTCGACGACCCGGCGGGCGACCACGACTGGGGCATCAGCGCGGAGGTCGACCTGGCCGCCTCCGACGAGGCCGGGATGGCCGTGGTGCGCGTGACCGACGTGGGCGCGCACTGATTGTTGCGATTTCCTGACTGGTCAGTCATCGTGAGCGCATGGTGGCGACAGTGCGGGAGCACCGGATCGGCGACGTGCGCTGGACGATCGTCCGAGGCCGCCGGGAAGCCGCTTTCCACGCGCTCGGTGAGTACGCCGCGGCCGACATCCGGACCGTGCTGGCCGGGCTGCCGTCGTGGCCGGTGGCGTCGCGCGCCCGGCGGTCGCCGGTGCTGTTCCGGGCGATCGAGTCGGCGTCCCAGGTCGAGCACCCGGACGCGTACGCCGAGCTGACGGCGCTGGCGGCGGGCGCGGGCGTGCCGTTCGACGACCTGCTGCTGGCCAACCTGCGCGGCGACCTGGGCGCGGGCGACGGGACGGGCTGCACGGACCTGGCGTGGGCCGGCGTGTCGCCGCTGCTGGGCCACAACGAGGACGGCGCCCCGGTGTTCGACGGGATCGGCCGCCTGCTGACGCTGCTGATCGACGGCGAACCCGGCGTGTGCGTGTGGTGGTACCCGGGGTTCCTGCCGTCGAACACGTTCACGCTGACCACGCACGGGCTGGTGTGGGGGATCGACAGCGTGAGCGTGCTGACGCCATCGCCGTGCGCGGGCCGCCACTTCGTGGCGCGCACGGCCCAGCGCGCGTCCGGGATGGCGGAGGCGGTTTCGGTGCTGCGGTCGCGTCCTTCGGCCGGCGGGTTCGCGTACACGATGGGGCAGGTCGGCTCGCCTTCGGTGACCGTGGTCGAGAAGGCGGGAGACGAGACTGCGGTGACCACTGTGGACAGTGGGTTTGCTTGGCACACCAATCACTTCCGGCGGTTGTCGCCTGCGTTGGATTCGGCCTCGGAAGAGAGTTTGGCGCGTGCCGAGGTGTGTGCGCACCTGGATCCGGTTGCCCCGGACGCGAAGTGGCTGGTTTCGGTGTTGACTCATGATGTGCGCCGGGATGCCGTTGGTGGTGATCCGCTGATGACGTTGAGCACGGTGGTGACGGATTTGGCTTCGGGTGAGGTAACGCTCGTGCCGCGCGGCGGCGCACCGTTGCGAGCCCGGGCGGCGGATCTGGCATCGGGCAATGTCGGAGCGGTGGGCTGACGCGAGCGGCCGCTGTTCGGCGCGAGTTATCCACATTGGGTCCGGTTGTCCACAGATTCGGCCGATCACCCTTTTGTGCAGGTCAGAGCCGCTAGACTGGACTAGGGACGCCCCCGAGGAGGGTGGGGGTGCGCTCGTGCGGCGTCGGCGCCATCAACGGTGAAGTACGCGCTCCTGTCGAGCCCGAACGCGACCGCCATCGAGTACGGCCTCTGACCCGCTCAGCCGGAGCACACAGGTAGCTCGGCACGACCCAGGTCCAGGAGATCGGGGTCGTGCCGGACCAGCTCGTCTTCGAACGCCTTCCACCCATGCGAAGCGACGTAAGCCGCTTCGCCGGCTGAGATCGGTACCAGCCACACGATCGCCGCCCGGGTTCCGTCGGCGAGGTCGACCGCTGCGAAGTCGTCGTCCTGGTACACCGGGATCGCGGCGTACAGCGCCTGCATCTCGCTGCCCGGCACCAGGGGGCCTCGCGGTCCCACCACGTCGCCGCGCAGCAGAGCCTCATGAGAAGCCAGCAGCTCCTCGGCGACCTGGCCGAGTAACCCCGGCGGGAACTCGCCGAGACGGCCGTCCGTGATGAGCTCCAGCCGCAGCTGGCGCCCCGACGTGCGTGACACCAGGTCGTGGCGGCTCAGTCCCCAGCCGGGCTTCGAGGTGCTCGATCAGTCCCACCGCGTCATTCTCACCCGATCGGGGTCAGGATCGCCTGGGCGTCCTCGCCCGCGAACCACAACCCGATCACGAACGCCGCCGTGGCTTCGAGCAGGGCCGCGCGGTCCAAGCCGCCCGCGATCACCGGCTTCGCGCCGATGTCGCGGACCAGCGTGCTCACCGCTTCCAGAGCCGCCGGGTCGTCGCCGCACAGCGGGACCGACAGCGGGCGGCCGTCGAACACCGGCGGTGTCATTCGCCAGACGTCCACGTGTGCCAGGTTGAACGCCTTCACCACGTGCGCCTCCGTGACGATGCGCGAAGCCACCGGCGCGCCGGTCAGCGCCGGGTCGTTGGTGCAGTCCACCAGCACCTTCCCGGCCAGCGGGCCGGCCTGCGCGAGGACCTCGCCGATGGCCGCCGCCGGGATGGCGAGGAGGACCACGTCGGCGAACGTCGCCACCTCCTGCCACGTTCCGGTCCGGCGGCCCGCCACCCTGATTTCGTGACCCGCGCGCGCCCACTGCGTGCCGAGCGCGTCCGCCATCCCGCCCGTGCCGAAGATCCCGATCCGCATGCCGCCTCCTTGTGCTTGGCTGTACCAGCACGACGGTAGGAACCCGGGAAGGAACCGAACGGTAACCATGGACTTCCTCGCCGACTGCCGGACGCGGCTCGCGTTCGACCTGGTCGCCAACACGTGGAACCCGGTGGTGCTCTGGGCGTTGCGCGACGGCCCGCGCCGGCACGTCGACCTGCGGCGCGCGATCGGCGGGATCAGCGCCAAGGTGCTCACCGAAACCCTGCGGCGCCTGGAGTTCGACGGTCTCCTCGAGCGTCGAGAAGGCGCTTATGCGCTCACGCCGTTGGGTTCAAGCTTCCTGGAGCCGATCGAGGGCTTCGGGCGGTGGGCCGCTGCGCACGGCGACGACGTCGTCGCCGCTCAAAACCGAGCACGATCAGCGTGACCAGTGACAACGCCGGGAGCGGGTAGCCGAGCAGCAGTCCGGCGGCGACGTCGAACGCGGGTGCGGCGATCCCGGCCACGAACACCCAGGTCGGCGCGGTCGGCGGCTTCGCGGCCGGTGACCACGGCGTCTTGCAGGCCGGCTTCGCGACCGAAAGCCACGCCTGGAACGCGAGTGCGCTCGCCATCAGCGACGCTCCGGCGATCTGCGGCCAGGCGACCGTGCCGGTGTCGGCGGACTCGCGCAGCGCGGGGGAGAGCAGGAAGATCCCGGCGTAGAGCTGGATCAGCGTCAGGGCGAACTTGATCAGCACCCACCAGTGCCGGAAGTAGCCCCACGCGGTCGCGCCGGCGAGGAGGAGGCCGGTGAACGCGGAGACGTTCGCCATCGGGGCGAGCAGGACGGAGTCGAGACGGTCGGCGAGCGCCGGCGCGCCGGCCGACATCAGCACGACGAGCGCGAGGGCCTGGCTCATCCAGGCGACGGACGAGACGACGTGCAACCAGACGACGGATTGGCGCCAGCGAGGGGAAGTCTTCACGCGTTCCAGGCTCGCGAACCGCGGAGACGGGCGCATCGGGCGCGACCCGGGTTTCGCCCCGGAGCCGGGGAGGAGCGAAGTGCGCCAGGGGAAGTACGCGGCCGCGGAGGGGGTACTCCCGCGGGAGTAGGTCGGCCGCGCGGGTGGGCTCGCGTGGCATGGGCGGGTGGGCCTCGCCGCTCGGCCGCCCAGCGGGGACGAGCCGCCTCGCTGCCCCGGCAGGGTGCGGAGCGATGAGCGCTGCGCTCGGCCGGGCGAGGAAGCCCCTCTCAGCCGCGCGGTGCCGGTGGGTTCTTCGCCGCCAACGCGAGCAACGGCACCGCCGCCGCCGCGTCCGTGATCAGCGTCGACACCATTCCCGACCGCAGCACCGCGTCCACCGCCGCCGCCTTCGGCCTGCTGTACCCCAGCGCGATCACCTCCGGCACCGCCATCAGCTCCTCGTGGCTGATCGCCAGCACGTGGTGGGCCAGCCCCGTCGACAAAGCGTTCCCGGACGCGTCGAACAACCGCGCCGCGACCTCCGCCGTCGCCCCGCGGGCCGCGATCGCCGCTCGCTCGGCCTCGTCCAGCGCGTCGTACACCGTCGACTCGCCCGGCTGCCACGCCCCGATGCTGACCACCGCCTTCGTCAGGTTCCGGAACTGCCCGAACGTCTCCGCGATCCCCGGCTGCCGGCGCAACGTCTCCGTCGTGCGCCGGTCCGGGAGCACCAGCGGGCCGAAGATCGGGTACGCGTCGCCGCCGGACACCGACGTCACGCGGCTGACCGTCTCCACCGAACGGCCGCGCATGTCCATCCCGGCCTGGACTCCGCACAGCTGGACGATCGGGCACCGCGGCAACGCCCGGATCGCCTCCGCCATCGCGTTCACCGACCGCGCCCACGACAGCCCGATCACGTCCGACGGGATCGCGATCTCCTCCAGCAGCCGGGCCGCCAGCGTCCCGATCTTGGCCCGGACGACCTCCCGCGGCTCGCGCTCGGTTGAGCGTTCGAGCACCAGCGCCTGTTTCAGGCCGTACGCCGAGCGCACCTCGTCCGACAACGCCAGGTCCACCGGGGCCGGCAGCGAGAACTCCACCCTGACCAGCCCGGACTCCATGGCCGTGTCGAGCATCCGGGCCACCTTGAACCGGCTGACGCCGAACTCGTCGGCGATCTCCAGCTTGGACCGTCCCTGCACGTAGAAGCGCCGGGCGACGGTGGCGAGCAGCATCGCTTCCGAGAGCGAAGCACCCTTGCGAGAAGCGCTCATCTGAGCACTATAGCGCGAAATCTGCCCGAAAGGTTGACGTAACACCGACGTCAGACCTCTAATGCCTTCACATGTTCTCGACGCCATAGGTCACCGCCGCTCATATGAGCGCGAGAAAGGGGCAAGGCATGCGTGCCGCCATCGTCGACCGGCCCGGTGAGATCAGGGTCGGCGAGGTGCCCGATCCGAAACCCGGGGAACGTCAGGTCGTCGTCAAGGTCGGAGCGTGCGGGATCTGCGGGACCGACCTGCACATCGCGGACGGGCACTTCCCGCCCACCCCGTACCCCATCGTCCCCGGGCACGAGTTCGCCGGGGAGATCGTCGAGCTCGGCGCGGACGTGCCGGGCGAGTGGAAGGTCGGCGACCGCGTCGCCGTCGACCCGTCGCTGTTCTGCGGCTACTGCGGCCCGTGCCGCGCGGGCCACGGCAACCTCTGCGCGAACTGGGGCGCCACCGGCGACACCGTCAACGGCGCGTTCGCCGAGTACGTCGCCGTCCCGTCGTCCACCTGCTACCGGATGCCCGACTCGATGACGTGGGAGCAGGGCGCGCTGGTCGAGCCGGTCTCCTGCGCGGTACACGGCGTGCGCCGCGTCGGGGTCGAAGCCGGAGAGCGCTTCCTCGTCGTCGGCGCCGGGACCATGGGCCTGATCATGCAGCAGCTGCTGCAGCGCTCCGGCGCGCAGGTCACGGTCGTCGACCGCAACGAAGCCCGGCTGCCCCGGGCGAAGAGCCTCGGTGCCGTCGCCACGGCGAAGGACGTCAGCGACCTGAACGGCGAGAAGTTCGACGTCGCGGTCGACGCCACCGGCGCCGCGCCCGCCATCGAAGCGGCCTTCGACTCGATCCGCCGCGGCGGCCGGCTGCTCGTCTTCGGCGTCGCGCCGGCGGAAGCCCGCGTCGCGCTTTCGCCGTTCCGCATCTACAACGACGAGATCACCATCGTCGGCTCGATGGCCGTGCTGCACAGCTTCGGCACCGCGCTCGACCTCGTCGCCTCCGGTGCGATCGACACGGATTCACTGCTCACGGACACGCTGCCGCTGGAGCAGTACCCCGAGGCGCTGGCCAAGATGCGCAGCGGCTCGGGCCTCAAGGTGCAGGTACTCCCGGGAGGCGGCCGTGCGTAAGCTCCTCACCCTCTTCGCCGCGACGTCGTTGCTGGTCACGGGCTGCGCGGGCGCGGGCTCGATCGGCCAGAGCAACAGCACGCTGGTCATCGCGATCGTGTCCAACCCGCAGATGAAGGACGCGATCTCACTCGCGCCGGAGTTCGAGAAGGCCACCGGCATCAACCTGAAGTTCGTGTCCCTGCCGGAAAACCAGGCCCGTGCGAAGATCACCGCGTCGACCGCCACCGAGGGCGGCGAGTTCGACGTCGTCATGATCAGCAACTACGAGGCCCCGCAGTGGGCGGCCAACGGCTGGCTCGAGAACCTCGAGCCGCACATGGCGTCGACCCCGGGCTACGACGAAGGCGACTTCATCCCCAGCATCAAGCAGTCGCTGTCGTACCAGAACCAGATGTACGCGGTGCCCTTCTACGGCGAGTCGTCGTTCCTGGCCTACCGCAAGGACCTCTTCGCCAAGGCCGGGCTCACCATGCCGGCCAAGCCGACGTGGCAGCAGATCGCCGACTTCGCCGCCAAGCTCGACGACAAGGCCGCGGGCGTCAGCGGGATCTGCCTGCGCGGCAAGCCCGGCTGGGGCGAGAGCCTCGCGCCCTTCACCACGGTGGCCAACACTTTCGGTGCCCAATGGTTCGACAAGGACTGGAACGCCAAGCTGACGTCGCCGGAGTTCACCGAGGCCGCGAACTTCTACGTCAACCTGATCCGCGAGCACGGCGAAGTCGGCGCCTCCAGCGCCGGGTTCTCCGAGTGCGGCACGCGCTACACCCAGGGCCAGGCCGCGATGTGGTACGACGCCACCGTCATGGCGGGCACCAACGAGGACCCGTCGAGCAGCAAGATCGTCGGCAAGTCCGGGTACGCGCCCGCGCCGGTCGTCAAGACCCAGGCCAGCGGCTGGCTCTACACCTGGGCGCTCGGCATCCCGAAGGTCGCCAAGGACAAGGACGCGGCCTGGAAGTTCATGGCCTGGATGACCGACAAGGCGTACGTGCAGAAGGTCGGGACGACCTACGGCTGGAACCGCGTCCCGCCGGGCGTGCGCCAGTCGACGTACGCGATCCCCGACTACGCCAAGGCCGCGGCGGCCTACGCCAAGCCCACTTTGGACGGTATCGCCGACGCGAACCAGCAGAAGGCCATGGCGAACCCGGTGCCCTACCCCGGCATCCAGTTCGTCGGCATCCCCGAGTTCCAGGACCTGGGCACCCGGGTGAGCCAGCAGCTGTCGGCGGCGATCGCCGGCCGCGAGTCCGTCGAAGACGCCCTGAAGCAGTCCCAGGACTACGCCCAGACGGTGGGCGACTCCTACAAGGCGGTGCAGTGATGTCCACGCTCTCCGTATCCACCCCCACGTCCCAAACGCAGGCGAAGGTCGAGGAGAAACGCGGCCTGAGCACCGCGGCCAAGCGCCGGCTGCCGCTGCTGCCCGCGCTGATCTTCGTCATCGCGGTGACGCAGCTGCCGTTCCTGCTCACCGTGTTCTACTCGTTCCAGTCGTGGAACCTGGTCCGGCCGGGCTCCCGGCACTTCGTCGGCCTCGACAACTACATCGACGTCTTCAGCGACACGACGTTCCTGGTCGCGCTGCTCAACACCGTCCTGCTGACGGTGGTGTGCGTGCTGGTAGCGCTGCTGCTCGGCCTCGGCCTGGCGATCCTGCTCGACCGGAAGTTCTTCGGCCGCGGTGTCGTCCGGACGCTGCTGATCACGCCGTTCCTCATCCTCCCGGCGGCCGGCGCGCTGCTGTGGAAGACCACGGTGTTCGACCCGACGTACGGGCTGCTGCACTTCGTCTTCGGCACCGACGTCGACTGGCTTTCGGAGTTCCCGCTGGCGTCGGTGATGGCGCAGATCGTGTGGCAGTGGACGCCGTTCATGATGCTGCTGATCCTCGCCGGCCTGCAGAGCCAGTCCAAAGAGGTCCTCGAAGCGGCCTCTGTGGACGGTGCGAGCCGGTGGCGGACGTTCGTCTCCATCACGCTGCCGCACCTGTCCCGGTTCCTGCAGCTGGCGACGCTGCTGGGCGCGATCTACATCGTGAACAGCTTCGACGCGATCTTCCTGATGACCCAGGGCGGGCCGGGCACGGCCAGCACCAACCTGCCGTACTACATCTACCAGCGCGCGTTCGAGGGCTTCGACGTCGGCCAGTCGTCCGCGATGGGCGTGGTCGTCGTGATCCTGACGATGATCGTCGCGACCTTCGCGCTGCGCTTGATGTTCCGCACCTTCTCCGTGAGCGGAGGCGTGAAATGACCACTCTTGCCGCGCGTCCCCGAAAGAAGCAGTACGGCAAGGGCTCGCTGACCCTGGCGACCTGGGTGCTGGCGATCCTGTTCGTCTTCCCGCTGCTGTGGATGATCCTCACGGCGTTCAAGCAGGAGGCGGACGCCTACACCGACCCGCCGAAGCTGTTCTTCGCCCCGACGTTCGACCAGATCTCGAACGTCCTCAACGGCGGGTTCCTGCCGTACGTGTCGAACTCGGCGTTCGTCACGATCCTTTCGACGCTCCTGGTGCTGCTCTTCGGCGTCCCGGCGGCGTACGCGCTGTCGCTGGCGCCGGTGAAGGGCACGTCGAACGCGCTGGGCTTCTTCCTCTCGACGAAGATGCTGCCGATCGTCGCGGCGATCATCCCGCTGTACATCATCTCCCAGAACACCGAGCTGCTGGACACGGTGTGGGCGCTGGTCATCCTGTACACGTCGATGAACCTGCCGCTGGCCATCTGGATGATGCGGTCGTTCTTCCTCGAGGTGCCGCACGAGATGATCGAGGCGGGCCGCATCGACGGCGCCAACCTGCCGACGCTGCTGCGCAAGATCATCATGCCGGTGGTGGCGCCCGGAATCGCGGCGACCGCGCTGATCTGCGTCATCTTCTCCTGGACCGAGTTCTTCTACGCGGTCAACCTGACGGCGGCGCGGGCCGGCACCGTGCCGGTGTTCCTCGTCGGGTTCATCACCAGTGAGGGCCTGTACTGGGCCCAGCTTTCCGCCGCCGCACTGCTGGCCTCGCTGCCGGTGATGATCGTCGGCTGGATCGCGCAGAACCACCTCGTCCGCGGGCTGTCGATGGGAGCGGTGAAGTAGCCATGGCCGGAGTCGTTTACGAGCAGGCGTCGCGGATCTACCCGGGCGCGCACGAGGTCCGCGCGGTCGACAAGTTCGACCTGGCGGTGCCGGACGGCGAGTTCCTGGTGCTGGTCGGGCCGTCGGGGTCCGGCAAGTCGACGGCGCTGCGGATGCTCGCGGGGCTGGAGGACATCGACGAGGGCGCCATCCACATCGGCGACCGGGACGTCACGCACCTGCCGCCGAAGGACCGCGACATCGCGATGGTGTTCCAGTCCTACGCGCTGTACCCGCACATGACGGTGGCCGAGAACATGGGCTTCGCGCTGAAGCTGCGCGGACTGTCCAAAGCGGACATCGACGCGAAGGTGGCCGAGGCCGCCGCGATGCTGGACCTGACCCGGTTCCTGGACCGCAAGCCGAAGGCGTTGTCCGGCGGCCAGCGGCAGCGCGTCGCGATGGGCCGGGCGATCGTGCGCGAGCCGAGCGTGTTCCTGATGGACGAACCACTGTCCAACCTGGACGCGAAACTGCGGGTGGAGACGCGCGCGAACATCGCCAAGCTGCAGCAGCGCCTCGGGACGACGACGATCTACGTCACGCACGACCAGGTCGAGGCGATGACGATGGGCGACCGGGTGGCGGTGCTGCGCGACGGCGTCCTGCAGCAGTGCGCGTCGCCGCGGGAGCTGTACGAGAACCCGCGCAACAGTTTCGTGGCGGGCTTCATCGGCTCACCGGCGATGAACCTGGCGACGTTGCCGCTGACCGAGGGCGGCGTCCAGCTCGGTGACGTGGTGCTGCCGCTGCCGCGGTCGGTGCTCACAGCCGCCGGCGACCTGCGCGAAGTGGTGTTCGGCGTCCGGCCGGAGTCGCTGGAGCTGGTCTCCGAAGGCGGCTTCGAGCTGGTGGTGGAACTGGTGGAGGAACTGGGCGCGGACGCCTACCTGCACGGCAAGGTGGGCGACGACCGGTTCGTCGTCCGGGTGGACGGCCGCACCCCGCCGAGGATGGGCGACAACGTCCGGGTCGGGCTGCGCGGCGAAGGCGAGACGCACGCCTTCCACCCGGAGACCACGCTGCGCCTCTCCTGAACAGTTCAGGCCACGGCCACCTCGCGGGAACCCCTTACCCGCGAGGTGGCCGTTCCCTCGTCACTCCTGCAGCGAAAGGGCCTGGCTGGGGCACACGTGCACCGCTTCGCGGGCCTTCTCGACCAGTTCGCCCTCGGGCTCCTCGTTCAGGACGATGACCGTGCCGTCGTCCTCGCTCTGGTCGAACAGCGCGGGCTCGGTGAGCACGCACTGCCCGGCGCCGACGCACTTGCCGGTGTCCGCGATGATCTTCATGGTTGTCGCTTCCTGACTGTGGTGGGATGGCTCTTCGATCTCTACCAGGTCACCGGGAGCCGGTACAGCCCGTAGATGTTCGCGTCGTCCTTGAACGGCAGGTCGTCGACGTCCGACGCCAGCGCCAGCGAAGGAACGCGGCGGAACAGCGTGTCGAACACGATCTGCAGTTCCATCCGGGCCAGGTTCTGGCCGAGGCACTGGTGCGGCCCGAAGCCGAACGCCACGTGGTGGCGCGCTCCCCGCTCGATGTCCAGCTCGTCGGCGTTCTCGAACGCCCGCGGGTCGCGGTTCGCCGCGTAGCCCAGTGCCAGCACGCCTTCGCCCGCCTTGATGAGCTGACCGCCGACCTCGACGTCCTCGACGCACAGGCGCGCGGTGGCCGCGTCGACGATCGTCCAGTAGCGCAGCATCTCCTCGACGGCGTCCAGCGTCTTGCCCGGGTCGTCCCTGATCACCGCCAGCTGCTCCGGGTTGCGCAGGAACGCCACGGTGGACAGCGAGATCATGTTCGCCGTCGTCTCGTGCCCGGCCACCAGCAGCAGGAACCCGGTCGCGGCGAGCGACTCCCGGCGGTAGGTGCCCTCTTCGCGCAGCTTGACGATCTGCCGGCCGAGCAGGTCGTCCGGCGGGTTCGCCTCCTTCTTCGCGATGAGGTCCGCCATGTAGCCCCGGACGGTGTCGAACGCCGCACGGCGCTCCTCGGGCGAGGTCGTCCGCTTGATCAGCTTCGCCGTGTGGGTCTGGAAGAAGTCGTGGTCGGCGTACGGGACCCCGAGCATTTCGCAGATCACCAGCGACGGCACCGGCAGCGACAGCGTTTCGACCAGGTCACCGGGGTTCGGCCCGGCCAGCAGCGCGTCGATCCGCCCGTCGACGATCTCCTGGATCCGCGGCCGCAGCGCCTCCATCCGGCGCACCGTGAACTCGCCGAGCACGGCCTTGCGCGCCGGGCCGTGCTCGGGCGCGTCCATGGTGATCATGGTGCGCTCGTCGCCCTGGCGCCGGAACCCGCCCTTGACCAGCTGCGGGAAGTCCGGGTGCTGCCGGTCGGCGCTGAACCGCCGGTCGTTCAGCACGGTCCGGACGTCCTCGAGCCGGGTGACCACCCAGGCGTGGCCGCCGTCGGGCAGCCGGACCCGCTCGACGGCGTCGCCCTCGCGGATCTCCTCGTACGCCGGCGGCGGCGCGAACGGGCAGGTGCGGGTCATCGGGAACTCGTGCTTTTCGACGGTGGTCATGGCGTCCCCCTCACCAGGTCACGGGCAGGCAGTAGAGGCCGAAGATCTGCGCGTCGTGCTTGAACGGCAGCTGGTCGACCGGCGCGGCCAGCTTCAGCTCCGGGATGCGGCGGAAGAGCGTGTCGAACACGATCTGCAGCTCCATCCGGGCCAGGTTCTGCCCGAGGCACTGGTGCGGCCCGAAGCCGAACGCGACGTGGTGGCGGGCGCCGCGCTCGAGGTCGAGCTTGTCGGCGTCTTCGAACGCGCTTTCGTCGCGGTTGCCGGAGTAGCTGAGGCCCAGGACGCCCTCGCCCGCGCGGATCAGCTGACCGCCGATCTCGACGTCTTCGGTGGCGACGCGCGAGGTCGCGAACTCCGCGATCGTGAAGTACCGCAGCAGCTCCTCGACGGCGTCGAGCGTCTTGCCCGGGTCGTTCTTGATGATTTCGAGCTGGTCCGGGTTCTCGAGCAGCGCGACGGTGCCGAGCGAAATCATGTTCGCCGTCGTCTCGTGCCCGGCGAGGAGCAGCAGGAACGCCAGCGAGACCAGCGAGTCGTGGTCGACGTCGCCGTGCTCCTCGCGCTGCTTGAGGATCTGGCGGCCGAGCAGGTCGTCGGTCGGGTCGGCCTCCTTGGCGGCGACCAGCTTGTCGAGGTAGCCCTGCATCTCCTCGACGGCCTGCATCCGCGCTTCCTGCGTCACCTCCCGGTTCAGCAGGGTGGAGCTGCGCGACTGGAAGAACTCGTGGTCGGCGTACGGGACGCCGAGCTGCTCGCAGATGACCAGCGACGGCACCGGCAGGCTCAGCGCGGAGACGAGGTCGGCGGGCTTCGGGCCGGCCAGGATCGCGTCGATGTGCTCGTCGACGATCTGCTGGATCCGCGGCTGCAGCGCCTTCATCCGCTTGACCGTGAACTCGCCGACGACCTCGCGGCGGGCGGTGGTGTGCTCCGGCGGGTCCATGTTGATCAGCGACGCGGTGAAGCGGCGGCGCTGCGGCCGGCCCTGCTTCGTCAGGATCGGGAAGCCCGGGTTGAACCGGTTGGAGCTGAACCGCGGGTCGGTCAGCATCTGCCGGACCTCTTCGAGGCGGGTGATGGCCCAGGCGTCCGAGCCGTCGGGCAGGCCGACGCGCTGGACCGGGCCCGCTTCGCGCAGCTTCTCGTACGCCGGCGGCGGGGCGAACGGGCAGCTCCGCTCCAGCGGGAACACCTCGCCCTGCGTGGCAGGCTCGGCGACTTCGGTCATTTTGGCCCCCTAAAACGGACGTAAAGTATGCGGAGGATTACATTCCGGTTCTAGGCCCAAGGTACCGAAGCGGAAGGAAGTCGTCCACTAGCTAACGGGTGACCCGGTGCGGACCCGGTGTGTGGCCCCTTGACCATGCGAGAATCACTCCGCGCGATTCAGCGGAAGGCGAACGGCATGACGGCAGACCCCGAGACCACCCTGCGGGCGGACGCGCGCCGCAACCGCGACCAGATCCTGGCCGCCGCGAAGATCATCTTCGCCGTCTCCGGTCCCGAGGTGCCGATGGAGGAGATCGCCCGCGCGGCCGGCGTCGGCGTCGGGACGCTCTACCGGCGGTTCCCGGACCGCGACGCGCTGGTGCGCGCGGTCGCGATGGACAACTTCGAGCGGGTACTGGTCGACGCCCGCGCGATCGCCGCCGAGGAGACGTCGTCGTGGCGCGCGCTCGAGCGGCTGCTGCGGCAGTCGGTGGAGCTGCAGCTGAGCGTCCAGCTGGCGATGGTGTCGCCGCGGGCGCTGGCCATCCTCAAGCACGACCCGGAGGTCCGCCGGCTGCGGGACGAGATCCTGGTGGTCATGGACGAGTTCGTCGACGGCGCGCAGGCCGAAGGCAGGCTCCGGCCGGACGTCGGATCGGGGGACATCGCGATCCTGTTCGCGACGCTGCTGCGGCAGATGCGGGCGAAGTCGCCGGAGGTGGCCGAGATGGCGGCGCGCCGGTGCGTCGGCATCATGATCGACGGCTTGAGCGCGCGGCCGGGCACCGAGCTGCCGGGGCGGCCGATCACGTCGCACGATCTGGACCCCGCGGAAGACCACGCCTGATTCCCGCTTTTTCGTGTTAGGGTTCCGCCTCGTTCTGCCGAATTGTGGCTGCGGGCGGGAAAATGCGACGAAGAATTTTGTTGTTGGCGATTCCCTTTCTGGTGGCGGGTTGCGGCACCGGCCCGGTCGCCGGCGCGGCCGCTCCGGCTTCGGTGCCGGTTTCGGCACCTTCGTCGTCGGCGGTGTCCGTTCCGCCGACTTCCGTCCCACCTGCGCCTTCGTCCCGTTCGGCGGTGCCGACCCCGACGCCGCCGTCGGCCACGCCGGTGCGGGGCTGCCGCAGCCCGGAGTTCACGACGTCCGAGCCCGACGGCGGCTGGTCGGACGGCGGCTACTACGTCCACAACAACATGTGGAACACGGCCGAGGCGGGCCCGGAAACGCTGCGCGCGTGCGCGTACGACAACTGGTACGTCGAATCCAGCCAACCCGAATCGACGTCGGTGAAAACCTATCCGAACGTGCACAAGGACATCAACAACCAGAACGGAAAACCGTTCAACGACTATTCGGTGATCCGGTCGACGTTCGCGGGCCGCGGCCCGGGCGTCGGCATCTACGACGTGGCGTACGACCTGTGGCTGAACGGCGTCGGCGACGGGGCGGGCGTCAGCGAGCTGATGGTGTGGACGGAGAACCTGAAGCAGCAGCCATCGGGCGACAAGCTGGCGACGTACTCGGCGGGCGGCTTCACGTACGACGTCTGGGCGGACGACGACGGGTACGTGGCGTTCGTTTCCCGCTCGACGCAGTACTCGGGCAGCATCGACCTGAAGGCGATGATCGCGTGGGCGATCGGGAAGGGCCTGATCCCGCCCAACCCGACGGTCAACCAGATCGGCTACGGGATCGAGTTCTGCTCCACGGGCGGTGGCAAGGCGCGGTTCACGCTGACGGACTTCTCAGTGACGATGAGCTAGCGCGCGTACCGCTGGATGGTGCGCCGGGTCGGGCGGAACAGCGGCCAGCCGACCAGGAGGTTGACCGCGCACAGCACGACGGCGAGCGCGGGAAGCAACAGGAACAGCGCGATCGACGGTGTCACCGGGTGCACGTTGGTCGGGTGGGGTCCGTCGGTCCACGTGATGGTGGCCGTGTAGCTCGAGTAGAAGAACAGCGCGGACAGGATCGCGCCCACGGCCGCCGCGACCAGGACGACCGCGCCGGTGGCCGCCGGGCGAGCGTCGAACAGGAAGTCCGTGCCACCGGGGTGGCGGCCGAGCGAAACCCAGCCGCGGGCCACGGTCATCGTCACCCCGGACGTCGCCAGGAACAGGCCCAGGAAGATGCCGGAGCTGGTGGTGAGCATGGTGACCGGGCCCGTGGCGGTCGGCAGGGCGGGGCCGAGCACCGGCATGCCGACACCGACCAAGACAGCGGCGGCCAAGGTGACGGCTCCGGTGACGGAGCCGAAACGGCGAATCCGGTGTGCCAGTCTCGGCGGGATCCAGATACCGGCGGCCGAAGCGGGTCCGGTCATCCGGCGGTCCGCCAATCACCCGGGTGGGACATCGTGCTCGTATCGGTCTGATTCCACCCCGCGCCCACGTCATCGGCCTTGTCGTGGATCGCCACCAGTTCGTTCTGGATGGTGTCCACCGTCGTGTCGATCACGCTGACGATCGCGAACACCGCGGGGATGCCGGCCGCGATCTCCCCGGTGAGGATGCCGAGCGCGGCAGGCAACCCGACGACGGTCGCCGCACTGACGATGGCGGCCGCGGTCGCCCCGACCAGGCCCCAGATGATCGAGTTGTAGGTCAGCCAAAACGTCTCGACGGCATTGGCGAGGTTGGTGAGCGAGTCACGCATCTGCCTGCCGAGCTCCTTGGCGGCGTCGACCTTCTTGAGCTGTTGGGAAAGAGCGATCTTGTAGGTCTCGGCCGCGGGACCGCTCCAGTGCACGGTCGTCTTCAAGGACTCCGGATCCAGCGTGCCGGCGACCGCGTCGAGCCGCTGGGTGAACTTGTCACCCCACTCGACGGCGTAGGCCCGCAGCTTGTCGGGGTCGCCCTTGTCCCGTTCGAACTTCTCGTGCATGGCCGCGAATTCGGCGACCTTGTCGCCGATGAAGGTGAGACCGTCCTGGATCGGTTTGACCAGGTCCGCCAGGGCGTCCGGGATCCACGACAGCAGATCCCGGGCCCGTCGGAACAGGTCCTCAACGAGTTGCCTGAACTTGTCGTACCCGGCGAGCGCCTGGTCGATCACATCGTTGGTCATCGTGTTCTGGCTCTCCTCACGCCGTCAGTGTTCGCCGGCCTGGCGCAGCTTCCGCTGGTGTTCCTCTTCGGATACCTGGTACATCGCGGCACCCCGGTGGAGGCTGTCCGATATCCGGTGGAAGTTGAGCGCGCCTCGGCGGAGCGAGTCTTCGAGCTTGGCGAGGGTCAGCCCGTACTGGTGGTGGAAGCCCCGGCCTGCCGCGTAGCTCATTACGTCCGCCGGCGTCAGACCCAGCGGCGCGACCACGGCGCCCGCTTCGCCCAGCTGCCCGGCTGCCTCGTCCCAGGCGGCCGCGTCGGATCGCAGAGCCTCCAGGGCCACTTCGACATCACTCATCGGCCTTCGGCTCCTCGCGTGCCGGCGAACCATGGAGCCGGACTCGGCGGATCAACCGGTCGGGGTCGTGGATCAGGCCCAGGAGTTCTGTCGTGGCCTCTCCGGGCCGGAGACCTGCGGCGTCCGGTACCGAACCGCGGTGGAGCGACCTCAGGACCTCGGTCAATTCAGCCTCGATCTCGGTGTTCCGAGCCATCGAGGCCCAGGTCGGGTCGATGTCCAAGCTGACATAGCGTCCGCTCTGAGCGGTTCCCCCGACGTGTCCGCCGGCACTGGTTGAGGCGACCGGGCGATCGGCGAGGGCGAGGCGGGCCGACATCCCGTCGACTTCGGCTCTTACGGCATCGCCGAGCCGGAGAACGTCCTGAGGGCCGAGCGGGGTTTCGTCCGCGTCGTTCCGGGCCGGCGACGGCGGGTTCTCCCGGGTGACGCCGATCTGCTGCACCAGCGCCTCGATGGTTGCCGCGTTGGCCGCAGTCAGCACGTTCGAGTGCAGGCCGCGGGGGTCGACCTTGCTCTTCCAGTCTTCGGCGAGCTTGACCTGCCGGAACTCACCCTCGGGTGAGACCGTCACCGTCACGACCGAATCCCCGTCGCGGCCGGTGGGGCCGTCCGGTGGCCGCTCGGCCTCGGCCGGTGGCGGGCTTTCGCCCTCGTCCCAGAGGTCGATTTCGTTCTCGAACGCCCACTCTTCGTCGTCCGGCATCTGCACCCTCCCCGATGCGTCACGCTCCGTACCTGGGAGGGACTGTACCGGTGATGGAAGTGAGCGTCAGCCGAAGAGCGGGAATACGGCGGAGGCCATCAGTCAATGGCCTCCGCCGTCGGACCTCAGACGCCCAGCGGGTGCCAGACCGTCTTCGCTTCCAAGTACCGGCGCAGGCGGGTGATGTCCGGGGCCGCCGTCCAATCCGGCTCTGCCGACGGGACCGTCAACACCCTCTTCACCGTGTTCGCCGCTTCGCGTGCCAGCTCGACTCGGTCCTCCGGGGACGCTCCCGTCGGGTCCAGCGCGTTCACGTCACCGTGGGACGCCAGCCACGGGCCCAGCTCCGCCGCCCGCCCCGTCAGGATGTTCGCCACCCCGCCCGGGACGTCTGAGGTCGCCAGGACCTCCGACAGCGTGATCGCCGGCAGCGGCCGCTCCGCGCTCGAGACCACCACCGCCGTCGAGCCCGTTGCCAGGACCGGGGCCAGGACCTCGACCAGGCCCAGCAGGGAAGACTGCTGGGGCGCCAGGACACCCACCACGCCGGTCGGCTCCGGGACCGTGAACGAGAAGTACGGGCCCGCCACCGGGTTCGCCGCGCCGAGGACCGTGGCGATCTTGTCCGTCCAGCCCGCGTACCAGACCCAGCGGTCGATCGCCGCGTCCACAATGGACTCGGCCTTCTTCGCCGCCAGGCCCTCCGAAGCGGACACTTCCGCGACGAACTGGTCGCGGCGGCCCTCCAGGACCTCGGCCACCCGGTACAGCACCTGACCGCGGTTGTAGGCCGTGGCGGACGACCAGCCCGGGAACGCCTTGCGGGCCGCCACCACCGCGTCGCGCACGTCCTTGCGGGACGCGTGCGCCGCGTTCGCCAGGAACTTGCCCTTGCCGTCCGTCACCGGGTACACCCGGCCGGACTCCGAACGCGGGAACTTGCCGCCGATGTAGAGCTTGTACGTCTTCGCGACGGAAATCCGGTCAGACATTCAGGTACGCCTCCAGCCCGGTGCGGCCGCCTTCGCGCCCGAAGCCGGATTCCTGGTAGCCGCCGAACGGGGCGGCGGGGTCGAAGCGGTTGAAGGTGTTGGCCCAGACCACGCCGGCGCGCAGCTGGTTCGCCATCCACAGGATCCGGGAGCCCTTTTCGGTCCAGATACCCGCCGAAAGGCCGTACGGCGTGTTGTTCGCCTTCGCGACGGCCTCGTCCGGCGTGCGGAACGTCAGCACCGACAGCACCGGGCCGAAGATCTCCTCGCGCGCGATCCGCATCGACTGGTGCACGTTCGCGAACACCGTCGGGGCGAAGAAGAACCCGCGGTCCGGCACCGGGCACGGGCTGGTCCAGCGCTCGGCGCCCTCGGCGTCACCCGACTCGACGAGCCCGCGGATCTTGGCCAGCTGCTCGGCCGAGTTGATCGCGCCGATGTCGGTGTTCTTGTCGAGGGGGTCGCCGATGCGCAGCGTCGAGACGCGGTAGCGCAGCTTCTCCAGCACCTCTTCGGCGATGGACTCCTGGACCAGCAGGCGCGAGCCCGCGCAGCAGACGTGGCCCTGGTTGAAGAAGATGCCGTTGACGATGCCCTCGACAGCCTGGTCGAGCGGCGCGTCCTCGAACACGACGTTCGCCGCCTTGCCGCCCAGTTCCAGGGTCAGCTTCTTCGGCGTGCCCGCGACCTGGCGCTGGATCGCCTTGCCGACCTCGGTCGAGCCGGTGAAGGCGATCTTGTCGATGCCGGCGTGCTCCACAATGGACGCACCGATGTCGCCCGCCCCCGGCAGGATGTTCACCACGCCCGGCGGCAGTTCGGCCTGCTGGCAGATCTCCGCGAAGACCAGCGCGGTCAGCGGCGTCGTCTCGGCCGGCTTCAGCACCACGGTGTTGCCCGTGGCCAGCGCCGGCGCGATCTTCCAGGCCAGCATCAGCAGCGGGAAGTTCCACGGGATGATCTGGCCCGCGACACCGAGCGGACGCGGATTGGGTCCGTAGCCCGCGTACTCCAGCTTGTCGGCCCAGCCCGCGTGGTAGAAGAAGTGCGCCGCCGCCGTCGGGACGTCGGAGTCGCGGGACTCCTTGATCGGCTTGCCGTTGTCCAGGCTCTCCAGCACCGCCAGCTCGCGCGAGCGCTCCTGGATCAGCCGCGCGATGCGGAAGAGGTACTTGGCGCGCTCGGCGCCCGGCAGTTTCGACCAGACGTTGTCGTACGCCTTGCGCGCGGCCTTGACCGCGGTGTCCACATCGGACTTCGACGCGGTGCCGACCTCGGCCAGTACCTCTTCGGTGGCGGGGTTGATCGTCTTGAGCGGCTCACCCGCGCCGTCGACGAATTCGCCGTTGATGAAGGGTTTGTAGGAGTCCTTCAGGTTCGCGATGGCGCGCGACTCCGGCGCCGGTGCGTACTCGAAAACAGGCATCAGTCCACCGTCACGTAGTCGGGGCCGCTGTAGTGGCCGTCCACCTGGGTGCGGCGCTGCAGCAGCAGGTCGTTGAGCAGGCTGGACGCGCCGAAGCGGAACAGGTCCGGGGTCAGCCACTGCTCGCCGGCGACCTCGTGCACGGCGACCAGGTACTTGATCGCGTCCTTCGTGGTCCGGATGCCGCCCGCCGGCTTGACGCCGCGCAGCTCGCCGGTGCGGACGTGCCAGTCGCGGACGGCCTGCAGCATGATGTGCGTGACCGGCAGCGTCGCGGCGGGGGAGACCTTGCCGGTGGAGGTCTTGATGAAGTCACCGCCGGCCAGCAGCGCCAGCCACGACGCGCGGCGCACGTTGTCGTAGGTCGCCAGCTCGCCGGTCTCGAGGATGACCTTCAGGTGGGCGTCGCCGCAGGCTTCTTTCACCGCGCGGATCTCTTCGAAGACGTCCATGTAGCGGCCTTCGAGGAAGGCACCGCGGTCGATCACCATGTCGACTTCGTGCGCGCCCGCGTCGACGGCGATCTTCGTGTCGGCCAGCTTGATTTCAAGCGAAGTGCGGCCGGCGGGGAAGCCGGTGGCGACGCTCGCGACGTGGACACCGCTGCCCTTGAGCGCTTCGACGGCCGTCGCGACCATGTCCGGGTACACGCAGACGGCGGCGACGCGCGGGGTGTCCTGCCGTTCGGGATCCGGGCGGACGGCCTTCGCGGCGAGCGCGCGGACCTTGCCCCGGGTGTCGGCGCCCTCCAGGGTGGTCAGGTCGACCATGGAGATGGCGGTGTCGATGGCCCACCGCTTGGCGTCCTTCTTGATGCTGCGCGTGCCGAGGCCCGCCGCGCGCTGCTCGACGCCGACCTGGTCGACACCGGGCAGCCCGAGCAGGAAGCGGCGCAGGCTCGCGTCGTCGCGAGTCGCGTCCACCAGCGGTGCCGGGGTGGCCGGCGCCGCTGACGTGCTGGTCGTGGCTGTCATGCGCCTGAGTCTAGGCGCCGGGTCCGGCAGCGCGAGCCCCCGTCGAGTGTGACGCTCGGTGCGCGACGCGTCACAACGCCGAGGTCACGCCCCTTCGATCTGCGGCGGCTCGTCCCGCTTGGCCGGCTTGCGGTACACGATCACCCCGCCCCAGAACCCCAGCCCGTTGATCTTCACGGTCGGCGCCGTCGGGGGCGCCGGCGGTGCTCCCGACTTGTCCTCCAGCGTGAACCCGCCCATGAACCCGATCCCCGTCACGTCGACGTTGATGTCGTCCGGGACCGTGATCTGGATGCCGCCCATGATCGCGACCGCCGTGATCGTGCACTGCTTGTCCGCGAAGCGGGCCTGGCGGAGGTCGATCTCCGCGCCGCCCCAGAACGCGAAGCTCGTGTGCTGCGGGGGCAGGACCCAGCTGCCCTTGCGGACCGCGCCGGACATCACGCCGATCGACACCGGGGAACCCGGGTGGCCGCCGATGCGCTGGTCCGGGAAGCCCAGCGCCCGCGTGGTCGCCGGCTCCACGGCCGCCGAGGAGGTGGGCAGGTCCGCCGTCACCGGCTTGAGCTCGCCGACCGTTTTCGCCGCGTAGACCGTCGAAAGCCGCTCTTCCAGCTCGTTCACCGTGATCCGCCCTTCCGACAGGGCGTTGTGCAGCACCTGGGCGACGCGCTCACGGTCCGCGTCGGAGGCCCGCATCTGGTCGGGCGTCAGTTCGCTCACCCGGCGCAGCTTATCGGCGAAAACCACCCTGCGTGTCCATCTTCCGGAGGACACTGGGCAGATGGTCGAGTTTCCGGACGGCACCCGTGTCCACGGGCGTGGCCTGGCGCGCCCCAACCCCGACGGACCCGAGCCCGACTTCGGCCTCTACCTGGGGACGAGCCGGCTGCGGCGCAAGCACGGCGGGGGCATCACCTGGCCGCACGAATGGGTCACCTGGCCGGACTTCCTGCTGCCGGTCCACCCCGAAACCGCGCGAGACCAGATCAAGGCCCTCCACGAACGCGCCAAGACCGAAACCGTCGAAGTCGCCTGCTACGGCGGCGCCGGCCGGACCGGTACGGTCATGGCCTGCCTCGCGATCCTCTCCGGCGTCCCCGCCGACGAAGCCGTCGCCTGGACCCGAGCGCACTACCACGAACGCGCCGTCGAAACGCCCTGGCAGCGCGGCTGGGTGAAGAGCTTCGCGAAACGGCTAGATTGACGCGCATGGATGTGCACGTCGTCGATCACCCCCTCGCGAAGGCCCGGCTCTCCACGATGCGCGACGCGCGCACCGACAGCGCCGCGTTCCGGGCCGCGCTGCACGAGCTGACCGTCATGCTGGTCTACGAAGCCACCCGCGACGTGCCGGTGAAGACCGAGCGGATCCACACGCCGGTCGCTCGCACCGAGGGCTACACGCTGGCCAAGCCGCCGCTGCTCGTCCCCGTGCTGCGCGCCGGGCTCGGCATGGCCGACCAGGCGCACAAGCTGATCCCGGACGCGCAGATGGGCTTCGTCGGCCTGGCGCGCGACGAGGAGACGCTGAAGCCGACGCCGTACCTCGAATCGCTGCCGGAGTCGCTGGCCGACCGGCCGGTCATGGTGCTCGACCCGATGCTCGCCACCGGCGGCTCGATGGAGTACACGATCCGGCTGCTCACCGACCGCGGCGCCGACGACGTCACGGCCATCTGCGCGCTCGCCGCGCCGGAAGGCCTGGCGCACCTGGAGAAGACCGGCCTGCCGGTCCGCGTGGTCACCGCGAGCATCGACGAGCGCCTCAACGACTCGGGCTTCATCGTCCCGGGCCTCGGTGACGCCGGTGACCGCCAGTACGGCGCCGTCTGAGCCTTGCCGGTCCTCAAGTGGCGCTGGGTCGCCGTGGCGGGCGGTGCCGTCGCGCTCGTCACGGCCGGGCTGCTGTGGCTGCTGCTGGGCTGGTCCGCAGCGCCGGACGCGCCGGTGCGCATCGACGCCGTCAAGACGGCGTTCGGCATCGGCGCCGGCGCGGGCGGCGTCTTCGCGCTGTGGCTGGCGACGCGCCGCCAGCGCACCATGGAGCTGCAGCTCGCCGAGACGACCCGCGTCGCGGGCGTGACCGAACGCGACCTCGAGGAGCGGCGGGTCACCGAGCTGTACACGAAGGCCGTCGAGCAGCTCGGCAGCGACAAGGCGCCGGTGCGGCTCGGCGGGCTCTACGCGCTGGAACGGCTCGGGCAGGACAACCCGAAGCAGCGCCAGACGATCGTCAACGTGCTGTGCGCCTACCTGCGGATGCCGTTCAAGGGGCGGCCGACGGGACTCAAGGGAACCGCGGCCCGCGACCTGGACGACGACCCCGAAGAGAGTGAACTCCTCGTCCGGCTGGCCGTGCAGGAGCTGCTCAAGACGCACCTGAGCCACGACGCGGCGGGCTACTGGCCGGGCATGTCGATCGACCTGCAGCGGGCCACGCTCGTCGACTTCCGGCTCAGCGGCTGCACGCTCGCCGCCGCCGACTTCAGCCGCGCCCGGTTCGTCGGCCAGCTCCACATCCGCGGCACGCGCTTCACCGGCCAGGTGGGGTTCTACGGCACGGAGTTCGGCGACATCGTCAACTTCGACCGGTCGGTCTTCGAGGAAGGCGCCTTCTTCTCCCGGGCGCACTTCGTGAGCAACGTCCGCTTCACCCGCGTCCGGTCCGGGGGCCGGTTCGAGTTCTCACGCACGGTCTTCGAAGAGGGCGCCGACTTCGACGGCGGCGAACACGCGGAACTCGATCTCGCGGACGCTCAGTTCGGTACCAGGTAGAGCTCCTGTTTCCCGAGCGTCGGCGCGTCGATGGTCCAGTGGGCGAGCGCGTCCGGCGGCGGGCTCGGCAGCCGGCGCAGGACGAGGTCGGGACGCCGCGGCCGGACGTCGAAGTCGAAGAACGCGTAGTCGACCCGCAGTGCCGCGCGGATCCAGCGGTTGCCCGCCCCGCGGGCTTCGATGGCCGCGGGGAGCAGGCCGCGGTCGGCGAAGACGTCGACGATCGCGCACTCGCACGTGTACGCCAGGACGCCGATTTCGCCTGCGCTGCCGACCACCCGGCCACCGGCCAGGTCCCGCAGATCGCGGCCGATCTCGGCATAGCGAGCCGTGGACGCGTAGTTCGACGTCAGCGGCGCGAACTCCCGTGACGAGCCTGCGTACGCGACCGCGGAAGCGGCCACCACCGCGAGGACGGCTCCGGTCGCGACGTGGTGCGAAGCCGCCCACGCGCAGGCGCACACCGTTGCCGCGGTGATCACCGGCCCGTAGTACCAGTGGTAGGGCGGAACGTTCAGCAGCACGTACGCGCCGTAGTAGAGCGCGCCGCCCAAGGCCAGCGCCCTGAACGGCGGCCGCAGCCGGAACGCCAGTGGCAGCGACGCGAGCGGCAGGAACGACAACACGGTCGGCCACCAGGCGGTCCGGGCGTAGAAGAGCGGGCCGTTGCCGAAGTTCCAGTCGCCCCACGCCCGTTGCGCGCCCTGCAGCGTCTTGATCACGGCCGTGTCGGGCACCGCCGCGCCGAGCACCACCCAGCTGAAGGCGAACCAAGGCAATGCCACCAGGACAATCCCCAGCAGAGCCCGGCCGGACCGCACCGAGAACCCCAGGACGACCGCGAAGATCAGCAGGTCGAGCCGCACGAGCGCGAGCGCGCCCGCGGTGAGCCCGAAGGCGATGGGCCGCCGTTCGACGGCGAACACCGTCACCCACCCGAGCACAGCCGAGCCCAGCGCGACTTCCAGTCCGATGGACGACAGCAGCAGCGGGTTCACG
Organism: Amycolatopsis sp. NPDC049691; assembly: GCF_040675005.1. Classification (NCBI taxonomy): domain Bacteria; kingdom Bacillati; phylum Actinomycetota; class Actinomycetes; order Pseudonocardiales; family Pseudonocardiaceae; genus Amycolatopsis; species Amycolatopsis sp. NPDC049691. Next base: position 192,607 of record NZ_JBFANX010000016.1, on the reverse strand, counting down.
GTGAGCGCCGCGAACGTCAGCGCAGGGAACCAGCGCGGCAACGCCGTGCCGAGCCGCCGCAGGGCCAGGACGAGCGCCACCTGGCTCAGCACGTACAGCACTCCGGCCGCGAAGACGGCGTCCCGCACCACGAACGTCAACACCGCCAGGGCGAGGACGTTCGCCGGCGACGTCGCGGAGTTCGACGTCGCGTCGGCCAGCAGTCCCCAGTGGCCGTGGAACGCGAGGTTGCGCGCGTAGGCGAGCGTGATGAACGTGTCGTCGACGAGGTGCGGGCGGGCCAGCAGGAACACCGCCGCCGACACGCACGCGACGGCCGCGGGCAACCGAAGGCGGAGCTTGTCCGTGGTCCGGACCTGTTCGATGATCACGACCGGAAGTGGCCGTCCGGGACGCGGGAGTTGCGCGCAACGTTCCCGCCGGTGCCGGCCACTGAGGGGTGTGACCAGCCATGCGACGGGGGCGCCGGTGGACGATCGGGTCCTGTGGGATCGGGCCGCCGGCGGCGACGAGGCGGCTTTCGGAGAGCTCTTCGAACGGCACGCCGAGGCCGTCTGGAACCACGCCTACCGGCTGACCGGGTCGTGGAGCGCCGCCGAGGACCTCACCTCGAACACCTTCCTCACCGCCTGGCGCCGCCGCGCCGACGTGACGCTGGTGCGCGACAGCGCTCTGCCGTGGCTCTACACGGTGGCCGGCAACGCCGCCCGCGACGAGCACCGCGGCGCGAGCCGGCGGCTGCGGCTGCTCCGGAGGATCCCGGACCCGCCGGTGGTGTCCGACCACGCCGACGCCGTGGCCGAGCGGCTCGACGGCGAGCAGCGGCTGCGCGAGATCGTCGACGCCGTGCGGGCGCTGCCGAAGGCGCAGCGCGCGGTCGTCGAGCTGTGCCTGCTCGGCGACCTGAGCGTCGCCGACGCGGCCGCCGCGCTGGCCGTCGCCGAGGTCACCGTCCGCGCCCACCTGTCCCGGGCCCGGGCCCGACTGCGCACGTTGCTGGAGGAGAAATGAGCGACGACCTCGGTCTTCCGCCGCGGCGCGCCCTGCCGGACGACGTCCGCGACCGGCTGCGCGCCGAGGTCCGCGCCGGGATCGGGAAACCGCGCCGGACCAAGCACGTCTGGTACGCCGCGGCCGCCGCGGTGCTCGTCCTGGCCGCGGGCGCGGTCGTCGCGACGAAGACGTTCCGGGAGCAGCCCGTCGCCGGCCCGCCGCCGGACCCGGGCAACCGCCTCACCCTCGACCCGAAGGCGGCGACGGCCGCGCTGGACCGCTGCTGGGCGGCCGTGCAAACGGCGGGCAAGAAGGACCGGGTGCCGCCGCGCGCGGAGTGGGTCCCGCTGTTCACGGAGGTCCTGGGGACGGACGCGGTGGTCGCGGCGACCGCGGCCGGCAAGCCGATGTTCTGCGAGAGCACCGAGACGACCGTGACGCTGTCGGACCCGGCGGCCACGCCCGCGTACGCGCCGGGTACGCGCGTCGGGCTGCTACTGCACAGCCCGACCGGGGTGGTCGCCGGGGTCGTCGACCCCGGGACCGCGTCCGGGTTCCTCGGGTCGCGGACCGAAGGCGGGGACACGATGTCGCAGTCGATCCGCACGTCCCCGGTCAGCGGCCAGTTCGTCGCGATGACCCGGTCCGCTCTGTGGACGACGACGCTCACCGTCGAACAGCCGTCGGCCCCGCGCGCGGCCGTGCTGCCCCAGGCACCGCCCTGGCTGGTCATGGCGGTCGACCGGCCGGTCACCGCCGAGCGGACCTCACCGGCGGGCCGGGCGCTGGGCGACTGCCTGAACTTCGCGGAGACGGAGGTGATCCCGGACGCCGCCGCGTACGCGCCGGGCCCGCTGCTCGAAACCGGGGACTTCCAAGTGGTCATGGGCCGCCTGGGCGACCGGGTGGTGGTCTGCGAGACCCAGCCCGACTACCGGCGGCCGGGGAAGACGAAGTTCCGCGCCTTCGCCGACTTCATCGGGCCGCAGACCCGGGCAGCACGCACGTTGACCGTGGACACCCTGGGCCACCCCGAGTCGGGCGCCCCGCCGGGGCAGTCGCGGCACCCGTTCGTCGCCGCACTGCCCCTGACCGCGACGAAGGCGACCATCGACTTCGGCATCGGGACGACGGTCGAGGCCGACGTCGTCGACGGCATGGTCGCCGCGTGGATCCCGGAGAACATCGGCCTCTCCCCGGAGGCGACGGCCCACGTCCGGGCCCGCGACGCGCAGAACCGGGTCGTCTACGACGGGCCGTTGCGGCTGATCTGAGGCCGCAGCCAGCCGGAGGCGTTCGCGCGCAGGGCCGTCTCGTACGAGCCCGTGACGTCGAACTCCTCCGGCAGGTTGCCGGTGAGCTCCAGGGAGACGAGCCCGTGCACGAAGGCCCAGCAGCCGACCGCGACCGTCTCGGGCGGGACGTCGAGGAAGACGCCGTCGGCGATGGCGCGGCGGATGACCGCTTCCAGGGGTTCGAGCGTCTTGCGGGCGAGTTTCTCGGCGTCTTCGTTGGGCTCGAAGCCGGGCACCGACCTGGTGAACATGATCCCGTAGAGGTTCGGGTCGGCCAGCGCGCTGGCGCGGTAGGCGCTGCCGAGCGCGACGAGGTCCTCGACCGGGTCGCCGGTCAGCGCGGTGCCCGCCATACGGGCACCGAAGCGGCGGAAGCCCTCGGTGTACAGCGCGTTCACCAGATCGGGTTTGCTGCCGAAGAGGGAGTACACGGCGGTGGTCGACGTCCCGGCGTCGGCGGCCAGCTTCCGCAGGGAAAGCGCCTTCGGCCCGTCGGCGGCGATGAGCTCGCCGGCGCGGTCGAGGAGCTTCAGCCGGAGGGCTTCGTCATGCGTGCGTGGCCGTGCCATCCACAGAGCGTATCGCAACGGTGTTATTTTTGGCGAGAGCCGGGAGTTGACCTGGAGTGCACTCCAGGTCGTAGTGTCGGCTCATGAGCTACTCGATAGCGGAAGCCGCTCGACGTAGCGGACTGTCCATCGACACCCTCCGGTACTACGAGCGCATCAAACTGCTCGACCCGCCCGCCCGGGACGCCGCGGGCCGCCGGGCGTACTCCGACGACGACCTCAACTGGCTCGGTTTCCTGACCAAGCTGCGCACCACCGGGATGCCCATCAAGAGCATGCGCGAGTACGCGTCGCTGCGCCGCCACGGCGTGGCCAGCGCGGGCCGCCGCAAGGCCCTGCTGGTGGAGCAGCGCCGGTCGGTCGCCGAGCGGATCGCCGAGCTGCAGGGGTGCCTCGACATCCTCGACTACAAGATCGACAACTACGCCCAGGTCGAGCGCAACGTGCTCGGCGTGGAACCCGGCAGGGAGGAGATTTCCGCGTGAAGACCAGGAAGCTCGGCGGTCTGGAGGTCGGCGCCCAGGGCCTCGGCTGCATGGGGATGAGCCAGGCCTACGGCGTCCGCGACAACGACGAAGAGTCGATCGCGACGATCCACCGGGCTCTCGACCTCGGCGTCACGCTGCTCGACACCGCGAACGTCTACGGCGCCGGCGCCAACGAGGAGCTGGTCGGCCGGGCGATCGCCGGCCGCCGCGACGAGGTCGTGCTCGCGACGAAGTTCGGCATCGTGTGGACCGACGGCGCGATGGGCGCCCGCGGTGACGCTTCCTACGTGAAGCAGAGCTGTGACGAGTCGCTGCGCCGGCTCGGCGTCGACCACATCGACCTGTACTACCAGCACCGCGTCGACCCGGACACGCCGATCGAGGAGACCTGGGGCGCGCTCGGTGAACTGGTGGCGGCCGGGAAGATCCGGTACGCCGGGATTTCCGAGGCGAGCGCGGCGACGATCCGCGCGGCGCACGCGGTGCACCCGGTGACGGCGCTGCAGAGCGAGTGGTCGCTGTGGACGCGGGGCATCGAGGGCGAAATCCTGGACACGTGCCGCGAGCTGGGCATCGGCGTGGTGCCGTTCTCGCCGCTGGGCCGAGGGTTCCTGACGGGCGCGGTGAAGTCGGTGGCGGACCTGCCCGAGGACGACATGCGCCGCGGCCTGCCCCGCTTCGCCGAGGACAACTTCGCGCGCAACATGGCGATCGTCGACGCGCTGCGCAAGCTGGCGGAGGAGAAGGGCGTGACGGCCGGGCAGCTGGCGCTCGCGTGGGTGCAGGCGCAGGGGGAGGACGTCGTGCCGATCCCGGGTACCAAGCGCCGCAAGTACCTGGAGGAGAACGTGGCGGCGGCGTCGCTGGAGCTGACGGCGGAGGACCTGGCGGCGATCGCGGCGGCCGCGCCGGCGGAGGCGGTCGCGGGGGAGCGTTACCCGGAGCGGCTGGCTCGCGCGGCCGGTAAGTGAGCAACTCCTTCTGAGCCTTTTCTGAGATCTCCGGAGCAGGCTCGGCGCCGATCAAGGTCGGTGCCGAGCCTCAGGAGGTCGTGGTGTCGGAAGTGCTCGATTATCTGGTTGTCGGGGCGGGGCCCGCGGGGTTGCAGCTGGGGCAGCACCTCGGCCACGCCGGCCACCGGTACCTCGTGCTGGAGGCCGGGTCCGCGCCCGGCCACTTCTTCGAGACCTTCCCCCGGCACCGGACCCTCATCTCCATCAACAAGAAGCACACCGGGTACGCCGACCCGGAGCTGCGCCTGCGGATGGACTGGAACTCGATCCTCGCCGATGGCGATGACGACCAGCTCGTCTTCACCGACTACAGCGAGAAACTCTTCCCGGACGCCCCCGACTTCCTCCGCTACATCGCCGACTACGCGGCGAAGCACAGGGTCAACGTCCGCTACGACACCCGGGTGACGCGTATCCGCCGCGATCCGGAAAGCGCTGTCTTCATTCTCACCGCCGGTGACGAAGAGTTCAGAGCGCACCGGCTGATCATGGCCACCGGCGTCACCAAGCCGTACATCCCGCAGTTCCCGGGCGTCGAGCTGATCGACCAGTACGTCGACGTCAGCGTCGACCCGCACGAGTTCACCGACCAGCGCGTTCTCGTGCTGGGCAAGGGGAACTCCGCCTTCGAGACCGCGGACAACCTCATCGAGACGGCCGCGGTCGTGCACGTCGGCGGCCCGCGGCCGGTGAAGCTCGCCTGGCGCACGCACTTCGTCGGCCACCTGCGTGCCTACAACGCCGGCATCCTCGACATGTACCAGCTGAAACTCCAGCACGCGATCCTCGACGGCGACGTCCGCGAGATCCGCAAGGACGCCGACGGCTACCACGTCAAGTTCGCCTTCGCCCGCGCCGACGAGGTGATCAAGGAGATCCGCTACGACCGCGTGATCGGCTGCACGGGCTTCCGGTTCGACGCCGAAATCTTCGACGAGGACTGCCGCCCGCAGCTCACCATCAACGACCGCTTCCCCGCGCAGACGCCGGACTGGGAGTCGGTCAACGTGCCCGGCCTGCACTTCGCCGGCACGATCACCCAGGTCCGCGACTTCAAGAAGGCCACCAGCGCGTTCATCCACGGTTTCCGCTACGGCGTCCGCGCCCTGGCCAAGGTTCTCGACGAGCGCTACCACGACACGCCGTGGCCGGCCACCGAGCTGCCCGCCAAACCGGACGCGCTGACCGACGCCGTGATCACGCGGATCAACCGGACTTCCGCGCTGTACCAGCAGTTCGGCTTCCTCGGGGACGCGCTGATCATCGATGGTGACACGGCTCGTTACCTCGAAGAGGTGCCGGTCGACCGCGTGCTCCAGGACCCGCCGGACGACGCCTACGTCGTCACCCTCGACTACGGCCCCGACCACGACAAGGTCGACCCCTTCGACTTCGTCGCGCGCGCCGCCCAGGACCAGGCGAACGACCACGGCGAAGGCCACTACCTGCACCCGATCGTCCGGCACTACCGCCGCGGCGAGCTCGTCGCGACCCACCACGTCACCGAGAACCTCGAGAACGAGTGGGACAAAGAGGTGCACGTCGAGCCGCTGACCGCGTTCTTCGCGCGGGAGCTGTGATGCGCACGGTCGCGGAGTTCGAGGCGGCGGCCCGCCGGCGCCTCGACCCGGTGCACTACGACTACTTCGCGGGCGGCGCGCAGGACGAGATCACCGTGGCGGAGAACGAGTCCGCGTTCCGGAAGCTGCGGCTGCTGCCCCGCGTCCTGCGCGGCAGTGACAAACGCGACCTGAGCCTGACCCTGCTCGGGACGCCGTCGTCGATGCCGATCCTGGTCGCGCCCACCGCGTTCCACCGGCTCGCCCACGCCGACGGTGAACTGGCCACGGCGCGGGCGGCGGCCCGCGCCGGGACGATCATGATCGTCAGCATGGCCGCCACCACGGCGATCGAGGACATCGCCGCGGCCGCCCGCGAAGTGACCCCGGACCCGGGCCTGTGGTTCCAGCTCTACCTGCAGCCGGACCTGGAGTTCACCGAGGCGATCGTGTGCCGGGCCGAGAAGGCCGGCGTGAAGGCGTTCGTGGTGACCGTCGACTCGCCGGTGCTCGGCCGCCGCGAACGCGACGACCGCAACGGCTTCCACGACCTGCCGCCGGGATTCGCTGTCGAGAACCTGCGCGACATCGGGGAAAACCGCAGCGGCGGCAACGCCAGCCATGTTCGCGAGATCGTCATGTCGGCCGGGCTGAACTGGGACCACATCGCGTGGCTGCGGTCGAAGACCAAGCTGCCGGTGCTGATCAAGGGGGTGCTGCACGCCGAGGACGCGCGGCTGGCGGTGCACCACGGCGTCGCCGGGATCGTCGTGTCCAACCACGGCGGCCGCCAGCTCGACACCGTGCCGGCGACCATCGACGTGCTGCCCGAGATCGCCGCGGCCGTCGGCGGCGCGATTCCCGTGCTGCTGGACGGCGGGATCCGGCGCGGCACCGACGTCGTCAAGGCGCTGGCCCTCGGCGCGGACGCGGTCGGCGTCGGGCGCCCGGTCGTCTGGGGCCTCGCCGTGGGCGGCCGCGAAGGCGTCACGCGGGTCCTGGAGCTGCTGCGCGACGACTTCGACCAGGCCCTCGCGATGTGCGGCGGCCGGCACCCGGCCGACCTGACCCCGGACCAGGTGCGGCGATGATCGGGAAAGCACTCGCCGCCGCCGCGGTGGCGACCGCGCCCGCCTGGCTGCCCGCCCGCGTCGTCGCCCTGCGGATGAAGATCTTCGCGCTGGTCAACGGCCAGGACACGGTGACGATCCCGGGGGAGCGGGTCGGCGCCGCGGACTTCAAGCGCGTCTACGCCGACCCGGCGGCGAACGGCCGCAGCCGCGGCGCCGCGCTGTCCGACCTCTTCTGGTACTGGCTCGCCCCCGGACCCCAGGTCCACCAGGAGCACCTCGAAGCCGGGCCGCGCTACGACGAGGTCGCCAAGTGCACCCGGCACATCCTCGTCCGGTCCAAAAAGGACTCCGAAGAGCTGGCCCGGCGGGTGGCCGCGCACGTCCTCGACGGCGTCGAACCCGGGCTCGTCCGGTTGCGCGACGCGATGATGCCGATCTGGGCCGAGCTGTACCACGAGCTGGTGTTCGACGAGCCGTGCCCGCCCGAGGCCCGCGACCTCATCGTCGGGCACGCCGACGACGTCGTCTCGGCGCTGAAGTGCGTGCGGCCGCGCAACATGCGCCGCCGTGCCCGCCTGACGAGGTACCTGCGGCGGCGCCTCGCCGACGTCCCGCACCCGCTGCCGGAGTCGCTGACCCCGGAGGAACAGGCGTACTACCTGCAAGGGACGTTCTTCAACACCGCCGTCGTGCAGATGTCCGAGGCGATGGCGCACCTGCTGATGATCATCGCGCACCGCCCGGAGGTCCAACGCCGGCTCGCCGAGCACCCGGACGACGACGCCTACCTCGACCGCGTCATCGACGACGGCCTGCGCGAGTACCCGCTGTTCGGCATCGCGCACCGGATCTCCACCGCGGACATCGAGCTGGAGCACCTGACGATCCCGGCGGGCACGGTGCTGTGCTTCAGCTATCCGGGCTACGCCGCACAGTCCGGAAAGGACGATTTCATCCCGTTCGGCGTCGCGCAGAACCGCGCCTGCCCGGCCCGCGGGCTGGCCCCGCCGACCATGCGGGTCGTGACGCGGGAAGTGCTGCGCCGGTTCAGCCTCGCCTCGACGGCCGGGCACACGCGCTCGATCCCCAACCGCGGCCCGGCGCTGCTCACCCCGCGCGGCGCGCGCACCCGGCGGGCACCGCTGGTGTGGCTGGCGGTCCGCGACCGCTGGGAAGACGTCTGGCGCAGCTTCGCGCAACTCGTGTTCGGCACGTACATGGTCCTCGACGCCCGTCGCCAAGCCTTGTGCACCACCTACTTCGCCGGAGGTAACTCATGAGCCCGTCCGAGGCGGCACCCACGTTCTTCCTCGCGGTCGTGGCGATCCTCGTGGTGGTCCGGCTGGTCTGCCTGGTCGCGGTCAAGCTCGGCCAGCCACCGGTGGTCGGGGAGATGATCGCCGGCGTGCTGCTCGGTCCCTCGCTGTTCGGGCTGGTGCTGCCGGACGTCCAGGCGGCGCTGTTCCCGGACGCGATCCGCCCGCTGCTCTACGTCGGCGGCCAGATCGGCCTGGTGATCTACATGTTCGGCGCCGGCTACGAGTTCAACCTGGGCAGCATCGGGAAGTCGCGCAAGTCGGTCGCGGCGATCTCTTCGGCCGGGACGCTGGTGCCGCTGGCGCTCGGGGTCGGGGTCGCCGTCCTGGGCACGTCGTGGGTCGGGATCGGCAAGGAAGGCGTGCCGCTGGTGACGTCGGCCGCGTTCGTCGGGGTGGCGGTGGCGATCACGGCGTTCCCGATGATGGTCCGGATCATCACCGAACGCGGGATCGGGGCCACCCGCTTCGGCTCGCTGGCGCTGGCCTGCGGCGCGCTCGACGACGTCCTCGCGTGGCTGCTGCTGGCGGTCGTGCTGGGGATGCACGCCGGGTCGCTGGGCCCGATCGCGCTCGCCCTCGGCGGCGGGCTCCTGTTCGCCCTGCTGGTGTTCATCGTCGGGCGGCGCCTGCTGACCCGGGTGCTGGGCAGCGACCGGGTGAGCGTCGACCAGCGGGTGCTCATCACCGCGATGACGTTGTTCGCGGCCGCCTGGTTCACCGACACCATCGGGCTGTACGCGGTGTTCGGCGCCTTCACCGTCGGGGTGGCGTTCCCGCGCGGCGCGGCCGCCGACGCCGTGCTCGCGAAGATCATGCCGATCGGGTCGATCGTGTTCGTCCCGCTGTTCTTCACCTATTCCGGCCTGAACACCCGGTTCGCGCTGCTCGCCGATCCGAAGCTGCTCGCCTTCGCGCTGGTGACGGTGGTGGTCGCGATCATCGGCAAGCTTGGGGCGTCCTGGGGCGCGGCCCGGCTGGCCGGCGAGCCGCCGGAGATCGCGACGCGGGTCGGCGTGCTCGTCAACGCGCGCGGGCTGATGCAGCTGATCGCGCTCAACGTCGGGCTCGCGGCGGGGATCGTCTCGCCGGCCCTGTTCACGGTGCTGGTGCTCGTCGCGCTGGTCACCACGATCATGACCGCGCCGGTGCTCGCGTGGCTCGACCGGCGCGATGCCCGCAAGGGGAGCACCGAGGTACTCCTGACGGCCGAGCCGGTACCGGTGACCGGGAAAAGTTGACAGTTCAATTTCGGAAAATCACTGCCAGTATGGATGCGTGCACGATGGGGCAGTCAAACCGCGGGTGCTCCTGGTCGAGGACGACCGGGAACTGGCGGGCATGCTCACCGAGCTGCTCGCGGACGAAGGCTACGAAACCGACGCGGCGCACGACGGGCAGCGGGGCTTGCACCGCGGGCTCACCGGGCACTACGACGTGATGATCATCGACCGGCGGCTGCCGGTGCTCGACGGTCTGGAGCTGGTGCGGCAGCTGCGGGCCCACGCGGTGACCACGCGCGTCCTGGTGCTCTCGGCGCTGGGCGAGCTGGCCGACCGCGTGGGCGGCCTCGACGCCGGCGCCGACGACTACCTCGTCAAGCCGTTCGAGGCCGAGGAGCTGCTGGCCCGGCTGCGCGCGCTGGGCCGCCGCGACCTCGAGGGCGCCGAGTGCCTGCCGCTCGGCACGGCGGCCCTCGACCTGCAGCGGCACGAGGTCGTGCTGCCGCGCGGGGAGCGGATCACGCTGTCCGGGCGGGAGTTCGAACTGCTGCGGACGCTGGCGCAGCGGCCGAAGGCGATCCACCCGCGGGCGGCGCTGCGGGGAGCCGTCTTCGCCGACTCGACCGGAGAGTCCATTGTGGACACCTACGTCTACTACCTGCGGCGCAAGCTCGGCCGCGGCGTCGTCCGGACCGTGCACGGCCTCGGCTACCAGATCGGCGCGGTATGAGACCCGACCCCGAAGAACGCGCCCTGCGGCGGGCGCGGTGGGCGATCACCGCGCAGATCGCCGTCGTGGTGTCGCTGCTGGTCGCCGTCGCGGGCGGGATCGCCTACGCGATCCTGTTGTCCCGGCAGCACGCCGAAGCCGACCGCACGCTGGCCAGAACGGTCGAGCTGGGGCCGGCCGAGACGCCGCCCGGCTGCGTCTGGCTGTTCACCCCGGCCCTGCACGCGCCGGCGGGACGGCCGCCGGCCGGGATGCCGATCCCGGCGCTGGACGCGACGGTGCCCGCGGCCGGGGACGTCCACACGGAACGGCGCTCGATCGGCGGCATGACCTACACGATCCGCGTCGAGAACCGCGGCGGCGTCGTCTCGCAGGCGTTCTTCGAGGAGCTGTACCAGATCCAGGACCGCTCGTCGCTGGTGTCCGGGCTCGTGGTCGCCGAGGTGCTGGCCCTGCTGGCCGCCGTGCTGTGCGGGCGGGTGCTGGCGTGCCGGGCGATCCGGCCGCTGGCCGACGCGCTGCGCCGGCAGCGGACGTTCGTCGCGGACGCGTCCCACGAACTGCGTGCCCCGCTGACCCGGCTGCACACGCGGGCACAGCTGCTGGCGCGCCGGGCGTCCGGCCGTGACGCGGACGACCTCGACCAGCTGGTGCGCGGCACGCGGGAGCTCGGCGAAGTCGTCGAGGACCTGCTGCTGTCGGCGCGGGCGTGCGACCGGCAAGCGCTGGAGCTGGTGGAGCTGGGGTCGCTCGCGGAGGAAGCGGTCGCGGCGGAGGCGGTCCGCGCGGGGGAGGGCCAGGTCCGGCTGGCGGTGACGCGCGAGCGGCGGCCGTACGTGGTCCAGGGCGTCCCGACGGCGTTGCGGCGCGTGCTGTCGGCGTTGCTGGACAACGCATTGGGCCACACCCCGCCGGGCGGCTCGATCGAGGTGTGGCTGGGGGTGCCGGACGAGGGGCACGTGGAGCTGCGGGTCCGCGACACCGGAGCCGGCTTCCCGGCGGCCGACGCGGACCGCATCTTCGAGCGCTTCGCCCGCGGATCCGACGGCGACGGCCGCCGGTTCGGGCTGGGACTGGCGTTGGTCCGCGAAGTCGTGACGGGCCACGGCGGCACGATCGCGGCGGTGGGCCGGCCGGGCGCGGGTGCGACGTTCACCCTGCGGCTGCGGCGAGCCGGCTCCGCCTGATCACGCCCGGTACCGCGCGGAACCCAGCAGGAAGCGGAGCCCGCGGGCCAGTTCGGGGTCGAGGTCGCCGCAGGCGGCCTCCAGCTCCGCCCGCAGCCGTGCTGATGGCTTCGTGTACACCCCGGACAGGTGCTGCCGGCAGGCGCGAAGGTCCTGTTCCGCGTCGGCGCCGAGGTCCGCGTCGGCCAGCAGCGTGAGGTCGGTGTGCAGGCGCACCCAGGTGTCGTGGTCGCGCAGCAGGGCCGCGGCCGCCCGTCGCGTGTGGACCGGGCGGTCCGCCGCCAGCAGCTCCCGCAGCGTGGTGACCTCGACGAACTTGCCGCGCAGGAACGCCACCACCTGGCGGGTGACCGCGGGGGAGGGGTCGGTCAGCAGTGGCAGCACCGCGGTCGATTCCGGCGCGATCCGGCGCAGGCCGCGGACCGCCGCCCGCCGGATCCGGGGGCGGTCGTCGGTCAGCTGGTCTTCCAGCAGGCGGGCGTCGTCGGCCGTGCCGGTCTCGCCGAGTCCGGCCAGCATGCCGAACGAGACGGGCAGCGCGCGGTAGTGCGCGGCCGGGTCGCCGCCCGCCTTGAGCACCAGGGCCTGGGCCATCGACCGCACGGCCGAAGTCGGGTCGGCCAGGTACTCCTCGGCCCGGCCGGCCATGGTGAGCGCGCGCATCCGGACCTTCGGTGCCCCGGCCGCCAGCAGCTCGTCGACGCACTCGCCGCGGTCGAGCAGCGCGGTGCCGGTGATCGAGCGCACGACGAAGTCCTCGTCGCGGGTCGCGATGTCCAGCAGCCGTTCGCGTGAAAGGAGACCGAGCGCCTCGCGGTGGGCCCAGCGGCGGGTTTCCCGGTCTTCGACCGCCAAGGCGGCGTCGAGCAGACCCGGGAGCCGGTCGCGGAAGAGGGTGGTCATCCAGTCGTCGACCTGCCGCCGCCGCAGGACGCCGAGCAGCGGCAGCACCGGGCGCAGCGTCGATTCGTCCAGTTTGGACAGTACGGCTTTCCGCGCCGCCTCTCGCACCGGCCGGACCCAGTCGACGCAGCGGATCAGCAGCAGCGGCAGCGCTTCCGGGTCCGGGCTGACCGCGAGCCGGTGGACCGCTGCCTCGCGCAGGTAGCCGTCGGCCGAGCAGACGGCGACGACCAGCGCTTCCCGCGGGGTGCAGCGGGTGCCGGCGGGCCAGTGCGCCCGCCGGAGTTCCACGTCGAAGTCCGCCCACCGCCGCACGTCTCCGGCGATGAGCGCGTCGAGATCCAGCACCCACTCAGCGTGCCAGGGGCGTCGAGCCTTTTTCAGCTCAGCAGGGCCTGGACCGCCGCGGGGGCGTCGGCGATCGCGACCGGGTTCTGCTCCCGGGTCGCGAGGCTGCGGACCGTCACGTTGCCCGCCGCCCAGTCCTCCTGGCCGACGATCACCACCGCGGCCGCGCCCGCCTTGTCCGCGCGGGTCAGCTCCTTGCCCAGCTTGCGATGCTCGATCGGCGTCGAGGTCCGCAGGCCCGCGCCGCGCAGGGACGCCGCCACCGAGCGGGCCGCGTCCGAGAGGTCCTCGGTCACCGGGATCACCATGACGTCGACCTCGCTGCGCGGGGCCGGGGTCAGGCCGTGCGTGTCGAGGAAGTCGATCAGCGTGACGTCGCCCATGCCGAACCCGATGCCCGGGATCTGCTGCGGGGTGAACATCGACGCGAGGTCGCTGTACCGCCCGCCGCCGAACAGCGCGCGGCGGTTCTCCGGCGAGGTGTCGAAGACCTCGAACACGGTCGACGTGTAGTACGCCAGCCCGCGCACGATCATCGGCTCGTACTTGACCAGGTCCTTGGCGCTGCTGTCGAGGACCTTCACCAGGTTCGACCGCTCGCGCACCTCGGCCGGGATCTCGTCGAGCAGGGCCTCGCCCATGGCGAGCGTCTCGGCCAGCTTCTCGAACTGCTTGTCCGACAGGCCGATCTCCGCGGCGCTCTCGGCCAGCTTCTCGCGCGGGTACTTCTCCCAGCGGTCGACGAGCGCGAACACCTGGGCCAGGTGGTCCTCGGAGACGCCGGCGACGTCGGTCAGCGCCGACGTCAGCAGGTTCCGGTCGTTGACGCGCAGCACGAACATGTCCGGCGTCGCGCCCAGCGCGGCCATCATGTCGTGCACCAGCTCGAAGATCTCGATCTCGCAGTTGGCGCTGTCCGACCCGAAGATGTCGGCGTTGATCTGCCAGTGCTCGCGGACGCGGCCGCGCTGCGGCGCCTCGTACCGGTGGCAGTTCGGGTGGCTGTACCAGCGGACGGGGAACGACAGCGACTTCGCGCTCCCGGCGATCATCCGCGCGACCGACGGCGTCATCTCCGGGCGCAGCGCCAGCCGCCTGCCGCCCTTGTCGGTGAGGGTGTAGAGCTGCTTGTCGGCGAGCTCCTGGCCCGACTTGCGCTCGTAGATCTCGGCGGATTCGAGGATCGGGCCGTCGTAGCGGAGGAAGCCGCGGCGCTCCAGGACGTCGTAGAGATGACCGAACACCTGGGTACGCACGGACATTTCGGCGGGCAGGAAGTCCCGGGTCCCCTTGTAGGGCGCGGTCGGCAGGTATTCAGGCACGTCACCAGCTTAACGACCGGTTCACGCGACCCCGTAGGCGGTGACGAGCACGGCGGCGGCGAGCAGCACGGCACCGACGCCGGTGACGCGCCCGCCGAGCTTGCCCCGGTTCGGCAGCAGGTGGAGGAAGAAGCCGCCGGACTGGGCGAGGATCCCGAAGAGCAGCAGGAAGCAGGTGACCCAGAGGGTGGTGTCCGACAGGGCCGTCCGGCTGAGGATCTGCAGCACGACCAGGGCGAGGACCAGCAGGACACCGGCGTGCGCGTGGCCGGCGCGGAACATCGCGCGCTGGTGTTCGGTGAGCTTGCGGTCTCGCATGACGCCCATCAGTGCGTAGCCGCCGTACATGACGGTGGGCAGCGAGACCAGGGCGATCACGGTGAAGAGCTGGGTGGGTCCGTGCATCGGGGGACTCCTTCTCGGGGGTGGTGGGGAGCTACTGTAACACTGTTTTAAAACGGTGTCACCAAAGCTGGCATTCCCCGATCGGGGAACTAAGCTTCGCGGCCCTGAGCCAGCACCAACAGCGGGTTCCGCAGTGCGGAGAGGGAAGCCAGCGGGTCACCCTCGACGACGAGCACGTCCGCCGCGAGCCCCGGCTCGAGTCGCCCGGTCACGTCGGCCAACCCCAGTCCGGCCGCCGAATCGCAGGTGGCGATCTCCAGGATCCGCCGCCGCGAAAACCCGAGCCATTCGTACAGCTCCAACGCCCCCACCGGATCGTCGAACACCGACCCCGGCAACCCCGCGTCCGTCCCCGCCAGCAGCCGCACGCCGTGCTCCTCCAGCCACGGCAGGCGGCCGTACATCGCCTGGGCCACTTCGTCGCCCAGCTTCTCGACGATCACCCGCCAGTTGCGGCTGCTCGTCGAACACGCCGAGATCCCCGAAGCGGCCATCCGCGCGGCCACCGCCTCGCGGCGGTCGAACGACCGCGGTCCGGTCAGGAAACTGCAGTGCTCGACCGTCGACACCCCGGCCGAAACCGCCGCCTCGATCGCGTCCGCGCCGTGGGCGTGCGCCGCCACCGGCAACCCGTGCGACGCCGCGTGCGAAACCACCACCGACAACTCGCGCTCGGAGAACTGCGACTCCCACATGTCCGCGCCGCCCTCGGTGATCTGGCCGCCGCTGGCCATCACCTTGATCACGTCCGCGCCCGCTTCCGCGTTCGCGTCGATCAGCGCGCGGATCGCGTCGTCGGACGTCACCGCGCCACCGAAGAAGTGGCAGTGCCCGTCCGGCACCGTGATCGGCGGGCCGGACACCAGCAGCCGCGGCGCCACCTCGTCCGAGAAGGACGCCCGTACCGCCGCGCCCAGGTGGCCGCGGTCGCCGAGGTCCCGCACCGTCGTCACGCCGCTGCGCAGCATCGACGACAGCCGCGAACGCGCCTCCTCGACCGAAGTACCGGCCTGGAAGTGGGCCAGCATCTCCCGGGAAGCGTCGAACGCCAGGTGCACGTGGACGTTGAACAACCCCGCCAGCGCGGTCCCGGTCGGGAAGTCGTGCCGCGAAGCGTCCGGCGCGGCCCGCGGCAGCACCTCCGCACGCGGGCCCGCCGCCACGATCACCCCGTCGCGCACCAGTACCGCGCCGTCCACCACCGGCGCCGACGGCCGCGGCAACACCCGGCCCGCGGTGATCACCGTGTCCACGTCACGACTCCATCGCGGCCGACAACGCCAGCAGCGGCCGGACGTCGGATTCGATGTCGTCCGCCGGTGCGGGCAGGACCTGCTTGGCGTGGCCGTCGCTCTCCTCGCCGGCCGCATGCCGCGCCAGCGCCGCCTTCAACGCCTCCGCCGCGGCAGCGGGATCGGTCGCGACGATGTCACCGAAACCCGCGTCCAGGTAAGGCGAAAGCTGCACCAGGCCGTCCCGGATCTCGATCACCCGGCGGTAGTACACCCGGTGAACGCTGCGCGGCGACAGCCGTTCGCCGCGACGGCGCGGCGGCGTCCGCAGCACGATGCTGGGGAACGCCTGGACCAGGACCGTCCACAACGGACCCAGTGCCTCGTGCTCGCGGCGGTGCCGGCGCCGGCGTCGCAACGCCGAAACCCGCGCCCGCACGCCGGGGTAGGTGACACCAAGCAGGAACAGCATCCCGCCGACGATCACGAACGGCACCCCGAGCAGCAGCAGGATCTTCACGACGGGGCCGAACACCCACGCGACGACGATGTACAGCGCGCGGAAGATGCTGCCGATCGCCGCGCTGGCCATGCCGACCGCGCCCATCCGCAGGCCGATCCGCAGGTGCCGGTCGGCCACCCGCAGGTAGCGCACGATCCACGCCGTGCAGGCGATCAGGCCGTAGATCAGGTACAGCCCGGCGCCGAGGTAGAAGCTCGCGACCCCGCTGTCGTGGATCGTCGACGGCCCGAGCGGGAGCCCGCGCAGCTCCGGCGGGGTCAGGGCCATCGTCACGACCATCAGCGTGATCGCCGCGGCCAGCGGCACCAGCTCGACCGCCACCCGCCGGTAGCGCCGCGGGCCCAGCGCCGAGCCGAGGAAGAAGATGACCAGCGCGCACACCCCGCACGCCAGCAGCGCGTTGTTCAGCACGCGCGCCGCGCCGCGGCCGAAGACCGCGTCGATGTCGTCGGAGATCACCTGCTGCTGGAGGAGGAACGCCGCGGCGAACCCGGCGACGCACGCGGTGACGGCCCAGTTCGGCACCGTCGGCGCGCGCTGCACCTGGTAGATCCGCCACGCGAGCGCGGCGGCGAACAGCACCATGGCAACAACGTTGACCGGGCTGAAAAGTGTGCTCACAACCACCCTTGGTGATCGCCGAGCGTCCCCTGGATCCGGCGGAGATCCCGGTCCGCAGCACGCCGCGGGATCGTGTAGTTCAGGACCGACGCCCACTCGAGGATGATGGTCGCGACGGTCTCGGCTTCCCACTCGTGCGCGTCATCGTAGGACGAGCGCCGCAGTGCGCGGTGTACTGCATCCGGGTCAAGATCCGGAACCGGCCCGCGCAGGAAGTCGGCGGGCTCGGCGTCGCCGTGCGGGTGGTGGTCGGCCAGCATGTGGCCGAGTTCGTGGAGGATGATGTGGTCCTGGTGGGATTTCGTGGTTTCGGCCTGGTAGAAGATGTAATCCGCCGAAGAGGTGGCGATCCAGCAACCGAACGGCCCGGGTACCTCCAGCGGGTAGGCCATCAGCCGGATCGGTTTTCCCCGTTGTTCGCCCAGCCGCGCGCAGAGCACTTCGACGTCGAGCGGCGGGCCGATGTCGAGCTGCTTCAGCAGCTTGCGGCAGCGGCGGCGCAGCTCCCGTTCCTTCATCGCGCGGCGTCCTCCGGGTTCCGGCCCTCGCGTTCGGCCCGTTCGTAGCGCTCCACCAGCTCCAGCAGGTCCATCACCTGCCGTCGCCCCTGCGGGGAGAGCTCCTGCGCCCGCATCGCCATCAGCTGCGCTTCCCCGGCGGGCGGCGCGGCCGCTTCTTCGTCGAAGAAGTACGTGACGGGCACGCCGAACAGCTTCGCCAAGGCCTCAACATAGTGGATCTTCGGGTTGACGCGCTTGCCCGTGGCCAGCTGCTGCAGGTAGGCGGGCGACATCGCCGGCCCACCCGCCCGCTCGACCGCCGCCGAGATCTCCCGGTAGCTGTGCGGCGCGCGGCCGTCCACCCGAGCCGCCTCGATCAGGGCGCTCAGCCGTTCCGCGAAACTGCGTTCCCGTGCCATACCCGCCCCCTAGGTTTCCACCGTGAAAATTCTAGCCGGGAAACCACTGTACGCACATGTTGACAGCTATCGTATGCAGTGGTTTACAGTTGGCACGCCTCTCGTCTTGCTCTCCGTGCCCTGGGGGTGTACGGAACCGCAAGACGAGAGGCTGTCGTGTCTTCTCGACTCGTCATGATCGCGCCGGTGTAGTACGCTTCAGCTGCCAAGGTCGAACGCCCTCGTGGCGATCCCTTGGCCACGGCCTGTTGCCGGAGGTCGACCCCCAGGGCTTCCGGTGACAGGCCCCTTACTTTCTTCAGGACATCAGCGTGGCGGCCACGGTGCCACCCAGCTCGGTGCACGCTTCCAGGATCTTCTTGTCCGGCTCGCCGGTGCTGATCACCGGGTCCGCCACCTTCTCCCAGGCCAGCCCCGTGGTGATGGAGAGCAGCTGGCGTTCGGTTCCCGACGTGTCGCTGTTGCCGTGGATCCAATAGCCGAACGGGCGGCCCCGGGTCGCGTCGAGGCACGGGTAGTAGACGGTGTCGAAGAAGTGCTTCAGCGCGCCGCTCATGCTGCCCAGGTTCGCCGGCGTGCCCAGCAGGTAGCCGTCCGCCTCGAGGACGTCGGGGACGGTCGCCGCCAGTGCCGCGCGGCGGACCACCTCCACGCCCTCGATGTCCGGGTGCGTCGCGCCCGCCAGCACCGCCTCGAACAGCGCCTGCGTCGACGGCGACGGTGTGTGGTGCACGATCAGCAGCCTGGGCATCAGGCGAGCAGCTCCTCGACGGCCGCCCGCAACGCACCCAGCCGCGCGTTCGCGGCATCGCGCGCTTCCGCGAGCGAACCCGTCACCGGGGCCACGACCTGCAAGTACGCCTTCAGCTTCGGCTCGGTGCCGGACGGGCGGACGACCACGCGCACGCCTTCGCCGGTGAGGCGCAGCACGTCCGCGTCCGGCAGCAGGTCTTCGAGCGTGACGGCGACGCCGCCCAGCTCGGCCGGCGGCGTCTCGCGCACCTTCGCCATCAGCTGCCCGCGGACGGCGAGATCGGTCACCCGCAGGGAAACCTGGTCGGTGAGGTGGACTCCGTGGCGCTGCGCCAGCTCGTCCAGGACGTCGAGCGGCGTGCGGCCCTGCGCCTTCAGCCGCGCGGTGTAGCCGGCGGCGAGCGTCGCGGCGGCGATGCCGTCCTTGTCGCGCACGAACCCCGGGTTCACGCACAGGCCAAGCGCTTCTTCGTAGGCGAACACGAGACCTTCGCCGGCGCGGACCAGCCACTTGAACCCGGTGAGCGTCTCGGCGTAGCGGGCGCCTTCGGCCTTCGCGATCTCGCCGAGCATCGACGACGACACGATCGTCGTCGCGACCAGCGGGTCCGGCAGGACCGTGCGGTCCACTGTGGACAAGACGTACGAGCCGAGCAGGACGCCGGTCTCGTCGCCGCGCAGCATCCGCCACCGGCCGTCCCGGTCGCGCACGCCCAGCGCGCAGCGGTCGGCGTCCGGGTCGAGCGCGATCGCCAGGTCGGCGTCCACTTCGGACGCCAGCGCCAGCAGCAGGTCGGTCGCGCCCGGCTCCTCCGGGTTCGGGAACGACACGGTCGGGAAGTCCGGGTCCGGCGCGGCCTGGTCGCCCACCAGGTGCAGGTCGGTGAACCCGGCCCGCTCGAACGCGGCGCGCAGCGTGTCGGCGCCGACGCCGTGCAGCGCCGTCGCGGCCACGCGCACCGCGCGCTCGGCGCCCATCGGCAGCGTCGCGACCTCGTCGAGGTAGCGGTCGAGCAGGTCGACGACCTCGGCCCCGGGCGCCCGCGGCACGCTCACCGCGGCGGGCGCGGCCTGGATGGCCCGCTCGATCTCGCCGTCGGACGGCGGGACGATCTGGCCGCCGCTCGCGTCGTAGAGCTTGTACCCGTTGTCCGCGGGCGGGTTGTGCGACGCGGTGATCTGGATGCCGGCCACCGCGCCGAGGCGCCCCACGGCGAACGCGAGCACCGGCGTCGGCAGCGGCTTCGGGAAGACCTTGACGTCGAAACCCGCCGCCACCAGGACCTCGGCGGCCGCGGTCGCGAAGGCTTCCGAGCCGTGCCGCGCGTCCCGGCCGACGACGACCAGCGCACCGGCGTGCCCGTGCGCCGTCAGCCACTCCGCGACCCCAGCAGTCGTGCGCGTGACGACGGCGACGTTCATCCCGTTCGGCCCGGCGCGCACCGGCCCGCGCAGCCCCGCGGTACCGAACTCGAGCGGCCCGGCCAGCCGGTCGGCCAGCTCGGCCCCCGCACCGGTGTCGCCGCCCATCGCCTTGGCGAGGACGTTCTGCAGCTCGGCGCGCGCGTCGTCGTCCGGGTCGTCGGCGATCCAGCGGAAGGCGGCGTCGCGCAAGGTCGAATCGATCGTCACCGCGCCAGCCTACGGGCTAGGGTCGGGGGAGTGCGCTTGCTCTTCACCTCACTGGGGTCCTTCGGTCACACGTTCCCGCTCGTCCCGCTGGCGGTCGCCGCGCGTGACGCGGGCCACGACGTCGTCTTCGCCACCTCGGAAGACTTCCTGCCGCAGCTGACGAAAGCCGGCCTGGAGACGGCGGCCGCCGGGCTCGCCATCCGGGACGCGTTCGGGCAGGCCTTCGCGGAGTCCGGGCCGCCGGGCCCGCGGCGGCCGCCGGGCGAGATCCCGCCGGAGGTGCTCCGCCCGATCGTGGCGAAGGTGTTCGGCGAGCTGATGCCGAAGCGGTTCGTCGCCGACCTGCTGCCGCTGTTCTCGCGGGTGCGGCCCGACCTCGTCGTGAGCGAGGCCGGCAACTCCGGTGGCGCGTTCGCCGCGATGAAGGCCGGGATTCCCGTGGTGGCGCACGGGTTCGGCCGGGTGTCGGGCGACGACCCGATGGTGACGAAGATCCGTGACGCGATCCGCGCGCACGGTGCCGAGCTGGGCATCGCCGTCGGCGAAGACCTGGCGTTCGGCGGCCCGTTCGTCGACATCTGCCCGGAATCGGTGCAGGACCCGGGTTTCCTGGCGCGCACGACGCGCGTCCCGCTGCGGCCGGTCGGCTGGAGCGACCCGGGTGAGCTGCCGTCCGGGGTGCTGGACCGGTCGCGGCCGCTGGTGTACCTGACGCTCGGCACGGCGATGGGCCACGCGGGCGTGCTGGGCGCGGCGATCGCCGGTCTGTCCGGTTTGGACGTCGACGTCCTGGTCGCCACCGGCCCGTCGCTGCCCGACGACGCGCTGGGCGAGGTGCCGCCGAACGTCCGGATCGAGAAGTGGGTCCCGCAGGCGGCGCTGCTGCCGCACGTCGACCTGGTGGTCCACCACGGCGGCAGCGGCACGACGCTCGGCGCGTTCGGCGCGGGCCTCCCGCAGCTGCTGCTGCCGCAGGGCGCGGACCAGTTCAGCAACGCGGACGCGGTCGTCGCGGCCGGGGTCGGCTCCCGCCTGCTCGCGGCGGAGGTCAGCGCCGAAGCCGTCGCGTCCGAAGCCCGTCGCCTGCTGACGGACACCTCGGTCCGGGACGCGGCCCGCGCGTTGGCGGCGGAGGTCGCGGCGATGCCGTCCCCGGCCGAGGTGGCCGCCCAGCTCCCCGGGTTCGTCAGGCGCGGGTGACCAGCTCGCGCAGCAGCGAGCCCATCTGCGTGGCCGCCGCGCGGCCGGCTTCCAGGACTTCTTCGTGGTTCAGCGGCTCGCCCGTCATGCCGGCCGCCAGGTTCGTCACCAGCGACAGCCCGAAGACCTCGACGCCGGCCGCGCGGGCCGCGATCGCCTCCAGGACCGTCGACATGCCGACCAGGTCCGCGCCGAGCGTGCGCAGCATCCGGATTTCGGCGGGCGTCTCGAAGTGCGGCCCGGTCAGGCCCGCGTAGACGCCCTCCGCCAGCGACGGGTCGATCTCCTTCGCGATCCCGCGCAGCCGCACGGAATAGAGGTCGGTCAGGTCGACGAAGTTCGCGCCCACGATCGGCGAGCGCGCGGTCAGGTTCAGGTGGTCGGAGATCAGCACCGGCTGACCCACGTGGAACCCCTCGCGCAGCCCGCCCGCCGCGTTCGTCAGCAGCACCGTCCGGACGCCGGCCGCCGCGGCGGTGCGCACGTTGTGCACCACCGGGTCGATGCCCTTGCCTTCGTAGAAGTGCGTCCGCCCCAGCATCACCAGGACGTTCTTGTCGCCGACCCGCAGCGAGCGGATGGTGCCGCCGTGGCCCACCGCGCCGGGCGTGGTGAAGCCGGGCAGCTCGGCGAACGGGATCTCCGTCTCGCACTCCCCGATGACATCCGCCGCCGGGCGCCAGCCCGACCCCAGGACCACCGCGATGTCGTGCGCGTCCACGCCGGTGCGCTTGGCGATGGCGCTCGCGGCCTCGTGTTCACTCATGCGAGGGAGCGTAACTTGGCACTTCGCACCCCCAGGAACACCACCAGCCCGAACGGCGAGAGGAAGATCGTCAGCACCAGGATCGGGCTGACGATCCACGGCGAAATCCCCTTCGCGCGCCCCTCGAAGTACATCCACCGCGCGATGAAGAGGTCGAACGCGATGAGGTGTGCCCAGACGAGCCCGGCGCCCCACGGCGTGGCGAGCAGGGACTGCAGGACGCCCAGGTCGGGCCGCAGCATCGCCCGTCCCCACTCGCCGAAGTGCGGCAGCACGAGCGCGAAGTAGCAGGCGAGCGGCAGCAGCGGCACCCACGGCGAGGCCATGACCCGCGGCGTCCACCGCCAGTTCGGTGCCAGGACCATCAGTGCCCAGAACGGCACGGCCAGTGGGAACGCCAGGTCGAAGAGGGTCATCGGGTCACGGCCCACGAGCCGATCCCGACGGCCGCGACCAGCGCCGCGAACGCCCCCAGCGTCGCCGCGTCCGGGTGCACGATCGACTGCGCCCGCAGCGCCTGCCACGTCACCAGCGCGGTCAGCCCCGCGTACCCGGCCGCGCCGACCAGGACGAGCCGCGCGCGGACGGCGTCGTCGCGCAGCCGGGCGAACCGCGGGGCCAGCGCCGCGAGCGCGATGGCCAGCAACGGCAGCGCCTGCAGCGCGTGCATCCCGACGAAGTGCGGGATCCGCAGGTCGCCCGCCACCGTGCTCCAGCCGAGGATCGGCAGGCCGGGGCCGCCGTCGGCGAGCCCGACGGTGTGCGCGCCGACCATGTCCGGCTTGCCGCCGTGCTGCCACTGCGCGAGCTGCTGCGCGGTCGGCGACGTCATCAGGATGCCCAGCGAGACCCCGGCCAGGGACAGCACGGCGCCGGCGCGGACGGCCCAGAAGCTCGCCCGGTCCTCGACCTTGGTGAACAGGACCAGCACGGTCAGCACGAGCGTGGCGACCCACAGGCCCATGATCATCTTGCCCATGACGTTGTAGATCAGGGCGTCCTGCGGTGTGGCGATGTTGAAGTGGCTCGCCCGGCCGCGTGCCGCCTGGAAGACCAGCAGGACGTACTCGGCGGCGAAGATCAGGACCAGGAAGTCCGTCAGCCAGGACGCCGTGCGCCGGAACCGCGGCAGCAGCGAGACGAGCCAGCTCCAGGTGGCGAAGTAGAGGGCGCCGGACACGGCGAACTTGAACGGCTTCGCCCAGATCGGCGCGCCGGCCAGGGTCCGCTGGTCGACGAGCAGCGCGGCGACGCACAGCACGGCCACCACCCCCAGCGTGGCGGCCGCGATCGCGGACGGGCGGTGCCACCCGCGCGTCCTGCTCCGGACATCGGCAAGGATGGTCATGGTTCCTCCCAGAATGGATAGTCAAGCTCTCCGTTATGGGAAGCTAAGCTATCCATACTGAGAAGTCTTCAGGGTTGACCCGGAGACGAACCCCGGGATCGGAGCGGATGCGCATGCGGATGGCCGAACTGAGCGCCGAGTCGGGGGTGCCGGTCGCGACCGTCAAGTACTACCTGCGCGAAGGCCTGCTACCGCCGGGCGAGCGGACGAGCCCCAACCAGGCCCGCTACTCCGCGGCCCACGTCCAGCGGCTCCGGCTGGTCAAGGCGCTCACCGAGGTCGGCGGGCTGCCGCTGGCGTCGGTGGGAGCCGTCCTGGCCGCGATCGACGGCGACGCGACCCCGCACCAGACGATGGGAGTCGTCCAGCAGGAGCTGGCCGGCACCCCGCCGACGGTGTCGGAGGAGGCCGGGGAGTGGGCGACCGGCCTCCTGCGCGACCTCGCCGAGCGCCACGGCTGGAAGTGGCACGGGGCGGAGGACCACACGATCGGCAACCTGATCGCCGCGCTGGCCACGGCGAAGGAGCTGGGGCACGAGAAGCTCGCCGACCGCCTCGACGAGTACTTCGCGCTGGCGATGCGCGTCGCGGAGCTGGACGTCGAAGTCGTGACGGGCCTGACGTCGTTCGACAGGATCATCGAGGCCGGCCTGGTGGCGACGGTCCTGGGCGACCGCATCTTCACCGGCCTGCGTCACATCGCGCAGGAGTTCGTGTCCCGCGGGGTACTGGACCAGGCGCCCTAGTCGGTGACCTGCAACGTCTTCGCGACGGGTTCGAAGACGTCCTGCTGGCCCGCGCTCTCCTGCTCGGCCGGGACCGTCACCGACAGCAGCCACAGGCTCGTTCCCGCCTGGATCAGCTTCATGAAAGTCACGCGGGTGCCCCCGCTGCCGTCCTGCTGGGGCAGCGTGCCGCCCTCGGCCAGGCGGTAGGTCAGCGTCACGCCCTTGCCGTCCGGCGAATTCGACGGCGGGAAGAGTTCGAACGAGTTGCCCTGGTAGGACTGCCGCAGCCAGCCGATGTAGTCGTCGTAGTTCTCGGACTGGTCGAAGTACTTCGCCAGCCGCTCCAGGCGCAGCGACCGGCGCCCGTCCGGCGAGACGTACTGGACGACCAGGCTCAGCCCGAACTTCGTGTTGTGCGGCGCGACGAACTTCTGCCAGCCCTCCGGCACGTCGAGGGCGTACTGGCCGCCGTCGTTGGTGAGGTAGCTGCCGTTGCCGGTCTGGTGGACCAGGGTCGGCGGCGGCACCTGCGTCGGCCCGTTCGACGTGGCCGCCGGCTCGGCGGCCGGCGGCAGCAGCGACTGGCCGCCGACCGTCCTGGCCAGCGCGAACCCGCCGCCTGCGGCCAGCAGGAAGAGCAGGATCGCCACGGCGATGAGCACGGCCGTCGCCCGCGCGGTGCGCCGCCCGGCCCGCGGCGGCGCGACGAACAGCGTGGCCGGGTCCGGCGACGGCGGACGCGACGGCGACGGCGAAGGGGCCGCCGGCGGCGTGGGCGGCCGCAGGAACGGCAGCGGACCGGGGTCCGTGGCGAGCTCGCTGCTCGACTCTTCGGACTTCTTCTCCGCCTTCTCGGGCAGGACGGTCTTGATCACCTGCGTGTCCGTCGCGTCCGGCTGCGCGGACGTCTTCTTCCCGTCCGGGGTGCGGAACAGCTCGGGCCCGAACAGGTCGAGCGGGGTCTTGGTCTGCAGCGGGTAGAGCCGGTGGCGGACCTCCCGCAGGGTGATCCGGTCGCCCGGCTCCTTCTTCATCAACGCCGTGATCACGTCGGCGAGCGGGCCGGCCTTCGGCTTGGGCACCTTGCCGTTGACGACCTTGCCGACGGTCTCCAGTGGATCGCCGTCGGCGTCGTACGGCGGCGCGCCCTCGACCGCGGCGAACAGCGTCGCGCCGAGGCCCCAGAGGTCGGCGGCCGGCACGACCGCGCCGCCGGAGGCGACTTCGGGCGCGATGTAGGCGGGGGAGCCGAGCATGATCCCGGTGCGGGTCATGGTCGCCTCGGAGACGTTGCGGGCGATGCCGAAGTCGGTCAGCTTGATCCGGCCGTCGCTGGCGACCAGGACGTTGCCCGGCTTGACGTCGCGGTGGGTGATGCCGGCGGCGTGCGCGGCCTCCAGCGCGGAGGCGACGGCGATGCCGACCGCGGCGGCCTGCTCGACGGTCAGCGGCCCGTGGTCGCGCAGGATGTGCGCGAGGCTGCGCGAGGGCAGCAGCTCCATCACCACGAACGGCTGGTCGTCCTCGCGGGCGACGTCGTGCAGGATGATCACGTTCGGGTGGGAGAGGACGGCGATCGCGCGCGCCTCGCGCAGCGTCCGCTCGCGCAGCTCGTCCGCCTGGGACGCCGGGATGCCCGGCGGCACCTTCATCTCCTTGACGGCCACCTGCCGGTGCAGGAACTCGTCGTAGGCGGACCAGACGGTGCCCATCGACCCGGAGCCGAGCACCGAACGCAGCCGGTAGCGACCGGCGACCACTCGTGTCTCTTCGCTGGAGGGGGGCACCCCCTGATTGTGTCGTACCCGAATCACCCCTGACCGCATAGGGGCGCGACTAGAGTCACAGGTCGGACGCGGCCCGTGCCTCTACCATCACTGGGTATGACTGAAGTGGCCGGTCCGGAGTCAGCGCCGATCTCCGAACTCGACCTGGCGGCCGAGTTCCCGCAGGCGACGCGCGAGCAGTGGCAGGAGCTCGTCGCCGGTGTCCTGCGCAAGAGCGGCAAGCTGCCGGAGGACTTCACGGGTGCCCCGGAGAGCAAGCTCGTCACGCGGACCTACGACGGGATCGAGATCCAGCCGCTGTACACGGCCGAGGACGTGCCGGGCGACGCCGGCTTCCCCGGGCTGCCGCCCTACGTGCGCGGCGCGCGGCCGGACGGCCAGGTCAGCACCGGCTGGGACGTCCGGGCCCGGTTCACCGGCGAGGACGCCCGCGAAGTCAACAAGGCGATCCTCGCCGACCTCGAAGGCGGCGTGACGTCGATCTGGCTGACCGTCGCGCCGGCGTCGCTGGCCGACGCGCTCAACGAGGTCTACCTCGACCTGGCGCCGGTCGTGCTGGACGCGGGTGCCGAATTCGAAGCCGCGGCCGAAGCGCTGTTCGAGCTGTTCGCCGAGCGCGAGATCCCGGCGAGCGAGGCCACCGCGGTGCTGGGCGCCGACCCGATCGGGTTCGCGGCGCGCACCGGCTCGGCCGCCGACCTCGGACCGGCCGCCGCGCTCGCCGCGCGTGTCGCCGGGAAGTACCCGAAGGTGCGCACGATCGTCGCCGACGGCCTGCCGTTCCACGAGGCGGGCGGGTCGGACGCGCAGGAGCTGGGCGCGCTGGTCGCCGCCGGCGTCGCCTACCTGCGTTCGCTGACGGACGCGGGTCTCGACGTCGAGGCCGCGGCCGGGCAGCTGGAGTTCCGGATCGCCGCGACCGCCGACCAGTTCTCCACCATCGCCAAGCTGCGCGCGGCCCGCCGCCTGTGGGCGCGCGTCGCCGAGGTGTGCGGCTTCTCCTCGCCGATGCGCCAGCACGCCGTGACGTCGCCGGCGATGCTGACCCGGCGCGACCCGTGGGTGAACATGCTGCGCACGACCGTCGCCTGCTTCGGCGCCGGTGTCGGCGGTGCGGACGCGGTCACCGTGCTGCCGTTCGACGCCGCGATCGGCCGGCCGGACGCCTTCTCCGCGCGGATCGCCCGCAACACCCACGCGGTGCTGCTGGAGGAGTCCAAACTGGCCGGCGTGGTCGACCCGGCGGGCGGCTCCTGGTACGTCGAGAAGCTCACCGACGACCTCGCGCACGCGGCCTGGGCCGAGTTCACCGCCATCGAAGGTGCGGGTGGCCTCGTCGACGAACTCGCTTCCGGCGCACTGGCCGGGCGCCTCGCCGAGACGTGGGAGAAGCGGTCCAAGCGGATCGCCACCCGGCGCGACCCGCTCACCGGCGTCAGCGAGTTCCCGAACCTGACCGAGAAACCGGTGGTCCGCCCACCTGTCGAGTCCCCTGTGGACGGTGGGCTGCCGCGGCACCGGTACGCCGAAGGCTTCGAGGCGCTTCGCGACGCTTCGGACGCGTACCTCGCCGAGCACGGCAAGCGGCCGCACGTCTTCCTCGTGCCGCTGGGCACGGTCGCCCAGCACACCGCCCGGGTGCAGTTCGCGACCAACCTGTTCCAGGCCGGCGGCATCGAGGTGGTCAACATCGGCCCGGACGGCGACTACGCCTGCGAATTCGTCGATGCCGGGTCGGGGGTCGCCTGCATCTGCGGCACCGATGCCGCGTACGCCGACGAGGCCGCGAACTGGGCCGAGACCCTGCACAAGATCGGCGCGAAGGCGGTCTTCCTCGCCGGTAAGCCGAACGATGCCTACGGTGACATCACGCGGTACGTGTTCGCCGGGTGCGACGCGCTCGATGTCCTGACCAGCCTCCACGCCCTGCTGGGAGTTTCCCGATGAGCATCCCGAACTTCGCCGGCCTCGACCTCGGCACGCCGTCGCCGGGCGACCGCGACGCCTGGGCCAAGGCCGTCCAGGAGGCCACCGGCAAGGGCCCCGACGCCCTCGCCTGGGAGACGCCGGAAGGCATCGGCGTCAAGCCGGTCTACACGGCCGCCGACCTGTCCGATGTGGACTTCCTGGCCACGTACCCCGGCATCGCGCCGTTCCTGCGCGGCCCGTACCCGACGATGTACGTCAACCAGCCCTGGACCATCCGCCAGTACGCCGGGTTCTCCACCGCCGAGGAGTCCAACGCCTTCTACCGGCGCAACCTCGCCGCCGGCCAGAAAGGGCTTTCGGTCGCCTTCGACCTGGCCACCCACCGCGGCTACGACTCCGACCACCCGCGCGTCTCCGGCGACGTCGGCATGGCCGGCGTCGCCATCGACTCCATCTACGACATGCGCCAGCTCTTCGACGGCATCCCGCTCGACAAGATGTCGGTGTCGATGACGATGAACGGTGCCGTACTGCCAGTGCTCGCGCTGTACGTGGTCGCGGCCGAGGAGCAGGGGGTGAAGCCGGAGCAGCTCGCGGGGACCATCCAGAACGACATCCTCAAGGAGTTCATGGTCCGCAACACCTACATCTACCCGCCGCAGCCGTCGATGCGGATCATCTCCGACATCTTCTCCTTCACTTCGCAGCACATGCCGAAGTACAACTCGATCTCCATCTCCGGCTACCACATGCAGGAAGCCGGCGCGACCGCCGACCTCGAGCTGGCCTACACGCTCGCCGACGGCGTCGAGTACATCCGCTCGGGCGTCGACGCCGGGCTCGGCGTCGACAAGTTCGCGCCGCGGCTGTCGTTCTTCTGGGCCATCGGCATGAACTTCTTCATGGAGGTCGCGAAGCTGCGCGCGGCGCGCCTGCTGTGGGCGAAGCTGGTCAAGGGCTTCGACCCCAAGTCGCCGAAGTCGTTGTCGCTGCGCACGCACTCCCAGACCTCGGGCTGGTCGCTGACCGCGCAGGACGTCTACAACAACGTCGTCCGCACGTGCGTCGAGGCGATGGCCGCCACCCAGGGGCACACGCAGTCGCTGCACACCAACGCCCTCGACGAGGCTCTGGCCCTGCCGACGGACTTCTCCGCGCGCATCGCCCGCAACACGCAGCTGCTGCTGCAGCAGGAATCCGGCACCACGCGCGTGATCGACCCGTGGGGCGGCAGCGCGTTCGTCGAGAAGCTGACCTACGACCTCGCGCGCAAGGCGTGGGGCCACATCACCGAGGTCGAGCAGGCAGGCGGCATGGCCAAGGCGATCGACGCGGGCATCCCCAAGCTGCGCATCGAAGAGGCCGCCGCGCGCACCCAGGCCCGCATCGACTCCGGCCGTCAGCCCGTCATCGGCGTGAACAAGTACCAGGTCACCGACGACATCGACATCGAAGTGCTCAAGGTCGACAACGCCGGCGTCCGCGCCCAGCAGCTGGAGAAGCTGCGGCGGCTGCGTGAAGAACGGGACGGCCGGGCGACCGAGGACGCCCTGCGGCGGCTCACCGAAGGCGCCGGCAACGGCGGCAACCTCCTGGAGCTGGCGATCGACGCCGCCCGCGCGAAGGCCACGGTCGGCGAGATCTCGGACGCGCTGGAGAAGATCTGGGGCAGGCACTCCGGGCAGATCCGGACGATTTCCGGCGTCTACCGCGAAGAGGTGGGTAAGTCGCAGAACGTCGAGAAGGCCCGTGAGCTGGTCGAGAAGTTCGCCGAGGAGGAGGGCCGCCGCCCCCGGATCCTCGTCGCGAAGATGGGCCAGGACGGCCACGACCGCGGCCAGAAGGTGATCGCCACCGGCTTCGCCGACCTCGGCTTCGACGTCGACGTCGGCCCGCTGTTCTCCACCCCGGCCGAGGTCGCGCGGCAGGCGATCGAGGCGGACGTGCACGTCGTCGGCGTCTCGTCGCTGGCCGCCGGGCACCTCTCGCTGGTGCCCGCGCTGCGCCACGAGCTCGCCGAACTGGGCCGCGAGGACATCATGGTCGTCGTCGGCGGGGTCATCCCGCCGCAGGACTACCCGGCGCTGCGCGAGGCCGGCGCGGCCGCGATCTTCGGGCCGGGCACGGTGCTCGCGGACGCCGCCATCGACCTGCTCGGCCAGCTGACGGCGCAGGAGTCCTGACCCTTGCCGCGCAAGATCGACGTCACCGCCTACGCCAAGGGCGTGCTGGCGGGCGACCGCGGGACGCTGTCGAAGGCGATCACGCTGGTCGAGTCGCAGCGGGCGGACCACCGGGCGCTGGCCCAGGAGCTGCTGGTCGAGCTGCTGCCGTCGGCGGGCGGCGCCCAGCGCGTCGGGATCACCGGCGTGCCCGGTGTCGGCAAGTCGACGTTCATCGACCAGCTGGGCACCGACCTGACCGCGGCCGGCCACCGCGTCGCCGTGCTCGCGGTCGACCCGTCGTCGACGCGCACCGGCGGCTCGATCCTCGGCGACAAGACCCGGATGGCGCGCCTGGCGGTCGACGAACGGGCGTTCATCCGGCCGTCGCCGACGTCCGGGACGCTCGGCGGCGTCGCGCGGGCGACCCGCGAGACGATCGTGCTGATGGAGGCCGCCGGCTACGACGTCGTGCTGGTCGAGACCGTCGGGGTGGGACAGTCCGAAGTGACCGTCGCGAACATGGTCGACTGCTTCCTGTTCCTGACGCTGGCGCGCACGGGCGACCAGCTCCAGGGCATCAAGAAGGGCGTGCTCGAGCTCGCCGACGTCATCGCCGTCAACAAGGCCGACGGCGACCACGAACGGGACGCCAAGCGCGCCGCCCGCGAGCTTTCGGGCGCGCTGCGGATGATCTACGGCCCCGAGGCGTCCTGGACCCCGCCGGTGCTCACCTGCAGCGGCCTGCACAACCTGCGCCTCGACGAGGTCTGGGCCGCGATCGAACAGCACCGGGACGCGCTCACGGCGTCCGGCGAACTGGCCGCGCGCCGCCGGCAGCAGCAGGTCGACTGGACGTGGGCGATGGTCCGCGAACAGCTGCTGAGTCGCCTGGCGGCGCATCCGGACGTGCGAACGGTCGTTCCCGACGTCGAACGGGCGGTGCGGGACGGTGAACTGACGGCTACCCTCGGTGCTCAGCGGATCCTCGACGCGTTCAATCCACCCGCCGGTGGCTGACGCGCCGGCGATCCGCGGGCACAATGCCTGGTGGCGGCGGAGGGATGACATGGCGAAACTGCGGGGTCTGGTCCTGGTCGGGGTGCTCGGCGCGGTGCTGTTCACCGCGTCGCCGGCGTCCGCCGAACCGGTGCGTCCGGCCGCCGTCGCGGTGACGGTGGCGCACGCGGCCGCCGCGCCGGTCCTCGTGCAGACCCAGCCGCCGGGCCCGGTCCTCGACCCGGCCCAGACCGACAAGGCGAACAGCGAGAAGACGAAGAACAAGCTGATCGCCGGCGTCGTCGCGGTCGCTTTGCTCGGCATCGTCATCTGGGGACGGCGGATCCGTTCGAAGAAGGCCAAGAGCTCCTGACGCGTTCGGGTGTGCCGAAGTGCTGCACACCGTTCAACGCAGATCCGGTACCGGCCATCTAGGACGGCCGTTTTCGAGGCGCGCGTTGCCGCCTGCATGGTGCACGATCGTCTGCAAATGCGTACGACAGATCGATCGGCACGTTGCGTGACCCCAGCCGCCGCCCGGGTTACCCGTGTTGCGGGAGGAGGTGCGGCGTGACGGTGTTGGACTCACGACCGGACGTTCCAGGCGACCCCCATGGGCGCATCATCAACCCCATGGAGGGGTCCGGAGCGCTCATTTCCGAAGCCGGCGTAAGCATGGCTCCCGTGGAGGACCTTGGTGCGGGCCGCGGCCCGTTCTGGCTCGACGACTGGCTGCACGCCAACGCGACCGACGTGCTGGCCTGGCGACGGCACATCCACGCCCACCCGGAGCTGTCGCGGCACGAGTTCGCGACCACCGAACTGGTCGTCACGCTGCTGCGCTCGGTCGGGCTCAAGCCGTGGGTGCTGCCCGGCGGCACCGGCGTCGTCTGCGACATCGGCAGCGGCGAGCGGTGCGTGGCGCTGCGCGCGGACATGGACGCGCTGCCGCTGACCGAGGCGACCGGGCTGCCCTACGCCTCGACTGTCGAGGGCGCGGCCCACATGTGCGGCCACGACGCCCACACGGCGATCCTGCTGGGCGCGGCCCGCGCGCTGGCCGGCGCGCCGGAGCTGCCCGGCCGCGTCCGGCTGGTCTTCCAGCACGCCGAGGAGGTCATGCCCGGCGGCGCGCTGGACATGATCGCGGCGGGCGCACTGGACGGCGTCGAGCGGATCTACGGCCTGCACGTCGACCCGCGGCTCGAGGTCGGCAAGATCGGCATGCGCGTCGGCGCCCTGACGTCGGCGGCGGACCTGATCGAGCTGCGCCTGACCTCGCCGGGCGGGCACACCTCCCGGCCGCACCTGACCGCCGACCTGGTCCACGCGCTGGGCACGGTGATCACCGGGCTGCCGGCGCTGCTCTCGCGGCGGGTCGACCCACGCTCGGGCACGGTCCTGGTCTGGGGCGCGGTCCACGCGGGCCAGGCGGCCAACGCGGTCCCGCAGGACGGCGTCCTGCGCGGCACCCTGCGGACCGCCGACCACGAGGTCTGGACGGCGCTGGAGCCGCTGGTGGCGTCGTCGGTGCAGTCCCTGCTGGCGCCCACGGGCGTCGGCTTCTCGCTCGACTACCGCCGCGGCGTGCCGCCGGTGGTGTCCGATCCGGACTCGACGGCCCTGATGCGCGCGGGCGCGGAAGCGGCGCTGGGCGAGGGCGCGGTGGCGCCGACGGAGCAGTCTTCCGGCGGCGAGGACTTCGGCTGGTACCTGGAGCACGTCCAGGGCGCGTTCGCCCGATTGGGTGTTTGGCCCGGCGAGCCGGACCCGCAGTCCGACATCCACCGCCCGACCTTCGTCCTCGACGAGCGAGCCCTGCTGTGCGGGGTCCGGACCCTGGTCCACACCGCTTTGACCTCCCTCGCCTGAGCGAGGTTGTCCACAGCTTTCCCCAGTTGTCCACAGGCCGTGAACCGGCCCTTCCCCTGATCGGGGGAGGGCCGTTTTGCGCGTCCGCGATCATGGCGGCAGACTGGACGGCGGCCTGGCGCCGAGAGCCCGGTCTACCTGCTGTTTTCCTTGTCCCGCAACGTGAATCACGCTCGCGTGCCGGCGGGGGAAAACCGGCGTGGCGGCAAGGGCGTGCGTGCTCGCGGGGGGCTCGGTGCCGGGCGGCAGGGGGCCGTGGTAGCGCTCAGGCCGCCGAGTTGTCCACAGGGTGTGTAGTCAGCCGGTGATGCCCGAACAGGGGCGGGTCCGCAGGTCGTCGACGTAGTCGGCGGGCGCCCCGGCGGCCTCCGCGGCGTCGGCCAGCACCCCGAGGTAGCGGGCCGACGGCAGGCCGCCCTCGTAGGCGTCCAGGACGTACAGCCAGGCGAGCGCCGAGCCGTCCATCGTCTGCACCCGCAGCCGGATCTTCGAGTGGATCCCGAGCTCGCCGCCTTCCCAGCGGTCCAGCCCGGCCTCGTCCAGCGGCGTCACGTCGTACAACACGACGAAGACCCGGGAGCCCGGGTCCTCGACGATCGTCGCCAGGGCACCTTCCCAGCCGAGGTCCTCGCCGCCGAAGGTCAGGCGCCACCCCTCCAGCCAGCCGGTGCCGGCCATCGGAGAGTGCGGCGCGCGCTCCAGCATCTGGGCGGGCTCCATGTTCGATCCGTACGCGGCATACAACGGCACGCCGACAGCGTAGCGATACCTCGCTCACCCGAGTGGACGCACTCGCCGTGTTCGCCCACTTCAGTGTCCGGCCACCTTCGCCGCGTACGGTGAGAGCACCGCACGGACAGCCTTGAGGAGGACCCAGGTGACCAGGATCGTGATCATGGGCGGGGGCCCGGCCGGCTACGAAGCCGCACTGGTCGCGGCTCAGCACGGAGCCGACGTCACGATCGTCGAGCGGGACGGCCTCGGCGGCGCGTGCGTCCTCTACGACTGCGTCCCCTCGAAGACGTTCATCGCCAGCTCCGGCGCGCTGGCCAAGATGCACGACCTCGGCGAGCTCGGCATCAACACCGACCTGGCCGACACCAGCGTCGACCTCCCGACCGTGCACGGCCGGGTGAAGGGCCTCGCGCTCGCCCAGTCCGCCGACATCCGCGCCCGCGTCCAGCGCGAAGGTGTCCGCGTCATCGCCGGCGAAGCCCGCTTCTGCGACGAAGAGCCCGGCCTCGCGACGCACAAGGTCGCCGTCACGACGTCCGAGGGCACCGAGAAGCTGCCCGCCGACGTCGTCCTGATCGCCACCGGGGCCACCCCGCGCGTCCTGCCGGGCGCGGTGCCCGACGGCGAGCGCATCCTCGACTGGCGCCAGCTCTACGAGCTGCAGGAGCTGCCCGAGCACCTCGCCGTGATCGGCTCGGGCGTCACCGGCGCCGAGTTCGCGTCCGCGTACACCGAAATGGGCGTCAAGGTCACCGTCGTGTCCAGCCGCGACCGCGTCCTCCCGCACGAGGACGCCGACGCCGCCGCGGTGCTCGAGGAGGTCTTCTCGCAGCGCGGCACGACCGTCGCGAAGCAGGCGCGCGCCGACCGCGTCGAGCGCACCGAAAAGGGCGTCGAGATCTTCCTCGCCGACGGCCGCGTGATCGAAGCCAGCCACGCGCTGATGACCGTGGGGTCGGTCCCGAACACCAAGGACATCGGCCTCGACAAGGTCGGCATCGCGCCCGGCCCCGGCGGGTTCATCACCGTCGACCGCGTTTCGCGCACCTCCGTTCCCGGGATCTACGCCGCCGGCGACTGCACCGGCGTGCTCATGCTGGCCTCGGTGGCGAGCATGCAGGGCCGCATCGCGATGTGGCACGCGCTGGGCGAGGGCGTCGCGCCGATCAAGCTCAAGACCGTCGCCGCCAACGTGTTCACCCACCCGGAGATCGCCACCGTCGGCATCAGCCAGCAGGCGATCGACTCCGGCGAGGTGCCCGCGCGCACCATCATGCTGCCCCTGGCCACCAACGCGCGCGCGAAGATGGAGGGCCTCCGCCGAGGCTTCGTGAAGCTGTTCTGCCGCCCCGCCACCGGCGTGGTCGTCGGTGGAGTCGTCGTGGCGCCGACGGCGAGCGAGCTCATCCTTCCCATCGCGCTCGCCGTCCAGAACCAGCTCACAGTGGACCACCTGGCACTGACATTTTCGGTGTACCCGTCGCTGTCGGGCTCGATCACCGAGGCCGGCCGCCAGCTGATGCGCCACGACGATCTCGACTGAAGCTTGTTCTGGTTAGTCCGCCGCGCCCCGCACGCAGACCGGCGGTCAGCTCGTAGCCATGCGGCGGACGACGGCTGAACAAGCTTCACTAGATCAGTAGGCAACCCGTCGCGCCCCGTCGCGTCTTGTCGGGTGTACGGCTGAAAGACGCGAAGGGTGCGAAGGTGCGCAAGACGGTGGTTTTCGTTGTGGCAGCGGTGATCGGGGCGACGACGCTGGCGGGTCCGGCGTCGGCGCAGCAGAGCACCGGTCCCGCGCCCGCTCCGGCCAAGGGCAGCGTCCAGCTCAACGTCAACACCGCGATCAACCAGACGCTCGTGGACAAGTACGTCCGGGACGCCCCGAACGTCGCGCTCGCGAAGTGTGACGGCGCTTCCCCCGCGTTCTCCTCGCCGGCGCTGACGTTCTCCAACTACACGCCGGGGCCGTTCATGGGCACCGACGCGAACATCAGCGCGGACGCCGTCCTCAAGCCGGGCACCGCGGCCGGGACGTACCCGCTGACCGTCACCTGCGGCGGCCAGACGTACCGCACGCAGTTCACCGTGCCCGCGCCGCAGGTTTCGAAGGTGCCCGCCGGTGCCGCGAAAGCCGGCGACGGCAGCATGGCAGGCTGATTCTTCTCTTTCGCCGAACCGCCCCGGAGATTTGCTCCGGGGCGGTTTTTCTTTCCGCGGGCGCAACCTTCCGCAGGTAGCGGCGTCTTGGGGGTAGAGGCAAGCGGACGACGCCGAGGCAGGGGGAACTGCGACCGGCGCCGGAGGGAATTGCCGTGCCGAATCATTCCACAGGGGAGAAAAGAATGAAGAAGACCGTTGTCGTCGCGGGTGCCGCCGCGGCTTTCCTCGTCCTCGCGCCCGGCGCCGCGCTCGCGAGCTCGACGCCGGCCGCCACGCCGGAGCCGTCCTCGGAGCACGCGGGTGTGCCGAAGGCCTACCTCCGCGTGCTGCCGAAGGTCGCCCGCCCGGGCGGGAAGGTGGAGATCCGCCTGGGCTGCGCCGCCGAAAGCACGCAGGGCCTGACGTCGACGGCGCTCACCATCGGCCCGCTGCGCCGCACCGGCCCGCAGACCGACCCCGCGGTGGCGCCGGCCGCCGTCGCGACCGCGGTCGTGAAGCAGGTCAAGCCGGGCGTTTACCCGGTGTCGTTCTCCTGCGGTGGCGCGGAGATCAGCGCGAAGTTCACCGTGCTGGGTGCCTCGGCCGCGAAGCAGGTCACCAAGGTGCCGGCGGGCGCGCCGCAGACCGGCGGCACCGACGGGCCGTCCGACGGCTCCGGCCCGCTGGCGGCCGCGGCGGCCATGGGCGTGCTGGCGGCCGGCGGCGGCGGTCTGGTGCTGGCCAGGCGGGCCCGGCGCCGCTGACCCGGGGAGGGGGGTAACGTCCGGGCGGCCCAACCGATCGGGCCGCCCGGACGTGTAGCAGCACGAAGGGGGAGCACATGACCACGAGGACCACCGGCAGCCGGGGCTACCTGATCGCGCTCGTCGTGGCGTTGCTGGCCGCGTTGGTGGTGGTGCTGGCGCTGACGCTCGGCGGCGGCCCCGAGCCGTCGACCGCGCAACCGCCGCCCGCGCAGCCCGTCGCGGTCGACCCGGAGCCCGCGTCCGGTGAGGTCGCCGCTTTGCCGAAGTCGGACCCGGTGTCGATCGACATCCCGAAGATCGGCGCGCACTCGTCGCTGGTCCCGCTGGGCGTCAACGCGGACAACACGATCCAGGTGCCACCGGTGAGCACGCCGCTGCAGGCGGGCTGGTACACGTACGCGCCGACGCCGGGCGAGGTCGGCCCGGCCGTCGTCCTCGGGCACGTCGACGGCAACCACCAGAAGGGCATCTTCTACCGGCTCAAGGAGCTCACCGCGGGCGACCGCGTCTCGATCGCGCGCGCGGACGGCACCACGGCGCTGTTCGAGGTGACGAAGGTGCACCAGGTGCCGAAGCAGGAGTTCGAGAAGGAAGGCGTCTACGACGACACCGCCGGCCCCGAACTGCGGCTGATCACCTGCGGCGGCGTGTTCGACCGGAGCGCGCACAACTACGTCGACAACATCGTGGTGTATGCCCGCCTGATCGGGGGTTGAGAGTCCTTCGGCCCTGGTTTTGTCGGTGGTGGGTGCCAGACTGTGTCGGCCGTCACCCGAGGCGGCGCGGACGAGGGTTGGGAGTCGACATGTTGTTCCGGGACGAGCGGTGGCCTGACGGCACGCCCAGCTGGGTGGACCTGATGGTGCCCGATCAGGCGAAGGCGGTCGCGTTCTACAGCGGTCTGTTCGGCTGGGACGTGCGCACGGGCGGTGAGGAGACGGGGTTCTACGGCATGGCGGAGCTGCGCGGCCGCCCGGTCGCCGGCATCGGCCAGATCCCGCCGGGACAGGAGCTGCCGCCGGTGTGGACGACGTACCTCTCGGTGTCCGACGTGGACAAGACCGCCGCGGCGATCACCGAGGCGGGCGGCCGGATCGTGATGCCGGTGATGGAAGTGCTGAAGGAAGGCCGGATGGCGGTGGCGGCCGACCCGGCGGGCGCGGTGTTCGGGCTGTGGGAACCGGGCCACCACCTGGGCACCCAGGTGACGGCGGCCCCGGGCACGCTGGCGTGGAACGAGTGCATGAGCCGCGACTACCCGGCGGCGAAGGCGTTCTACGAGCAGGTGTTCGGCTACGGCTTCCAGGACCTGTCGGGCGACGGCTTCACGTACGCGGTGCTGCTGATCGACGGCCGCCCGGTCGGGGGTTTGGGCGCACTGCCGGACTCGGTACCGGCGGAGGTGCCGTCGAACTGGTCGACGTACTTCTCGGTGGCGGACGCGGACGCGAGCGCGGCCCGCGTGGCCGAACTGGGTGGACGGGTGCTGGACCAGCCGTTCGACTCGCCGTACGGGCGGCAGGTGCGGGTGATGGACGATCAGGGGGTGCCGTTCCTGGTCATCGCGCCCAATGAGCAGTCCGGGAAGCCGGAGGGCTGGGAAGACTGAGGGGGCGAGGTCGGCCGGGCCGGTTGGGAGGGCCGGGGCCGGGCGGTTGGGGAGGGCCGGCCGGGGGCCGGTTGCGGTGGCCGGCGCGGGAGTGCGGTGGGCGGCTTGGCGCTCGGGCTGCCGGAAGTGCCATGCCGCTGCCCGTCCGCGCCGCCTTGCCGCGCGTGAGACAGCGAGCCAGGAGCACCCCGGCCGCCGAGCCACCGGGCTCACCAACCACCGGGCTCAGCGGAACCTTCGGGCCCAGCCGAGCGACTCGGCCCAGCCGAGTGCGTGGCCGAGCGGAGCGGGCCGGAGATGCCCATAAGCACCCCGGCCCGCCGCCCCTCAGTCTTCGTCCTCCACCCAGTCGAACGTCTTCGTCACCGCCTTCTTCCAGTTGCGGTACTCGCGCTCGCGGCGGGACTCGTCCATCGCCGGGTCCCACTGCTTGTCCTGGGCCCAGTTGTTGCGGATGTCGTCTTCGGACTCCCAGAAGCCCACCGCCAAGCCGGCCGCGTATGCCGCGCCCAGTGCCGTTGTCTCGTTGACCACCGGGCGGATCACCGGCACGCCCAGGATGTCGGCCTGGAACTGCATCAGCAGCTCGTTGACCACCATCCCGCCGTCCACCTTCAGCGACTTCAACGGCACACCCGAGTCCGCGTTCATCGCGTCGATCACCTCGCGCGACTGGAACGCCGTCGCCTCCAGGACCGCCCGGGCCAGGTGCCCCTTGTTCACGAACCGGGTGAGCCCGACGATCGCGCCGCGCGCGTCGGATCGCCAATACGGTGCGAACAACCCCGAGAACGCCGGGACGAAGTACGCGCCGCCGTTGTCCTCGACGCTGCGCGCGTGCTCCTCGATCTCGGCCGCCGTCGTGATCATGCCCAGGTTGTCGCGCAGCCACTGCACCAGCGACCCCGTCACCGCGATGGAACCCTCCAGCGCGTACACCGTGTCGTTCGAGCCGATCTTGTAGCAGACCGTCGTGAGCAGGCCGTTCTGCGACATCACCTTTTCGGTGCCCGTGTTGAGCAGCATGAAGTTGCCGGTGCCGTAGGTGTTCTTGGCCTCGCCGGGAGACAGGCAGGCCTGGCCGAACGTCGCGGCCTGCTGGTCGCCCAGGATGCCCGCGATCGGCACGCCGGCCAGCGCGCCCTTCTCGCGGACCTTGCCGTACTCCTCCGACGACGACCGGATTTCCGGCAGCATCGACAACGGGATGCCCATCTCGCCGGCGATGCCGGAGTCCCACTGCAGGGTGTCGAGGTCCATCAGCATCGTGCGCGACGCATTGGTCGGGTCGGTGACGTGCACGCCGCCGTCGGCGCCGCCGGTCATGTTCCACAGCACCCACGTGTCCATGTTGCCGAAGATCAGGTCACCGGCTTCGGCCTTCTCGCGCGCGCCTTCGACGTTGTCGAGGATCCACTTGATCTTCGGCGCCGAGAAGTACGTCGCGAGCGGCAGGCCGACCTTGTCGCGGTAGCGCTCCTGGCCGCCGCCGAGGTTGCCGAGCTCGGTGACGATCCGGTCGGTGCGGGTGTCCTGCCAGACGATCGCGTTGTACACCGGCTTGCCGGTCGTCTTGTCCCAGACCAGCGCGGTCTCGCGCTGGTTGGTGATGCCGACGGCGGCGATGTCGCGCGCGGTCAGGTCGGCCTTGGCGAGCGCGCCCGCGGCGACCCGTCGGGTGTTCTCCCAGATCTCCTCGGCGTTGTGCTCGACCCAGCCCGCCTTCGGGAAGATCTGCTCGTGCTCGCGCTGGTCGACCGAGACAACGCGGCCTTCGTGGTTGAAGATCATGCACCGGGTCGAGGTGGTGCCCTGGTCGATCGCGGCTACGTACGAAGTCATGTGTGCTCCAGGAATCCGAGAGGAAGGGCGATCACTTCAGGTTGTGGACGAGGAGGTAGACCAGTGCGGCGACGGCGCCACCGACGAGCGGGCCGACGACGGGGATCCACGAGTAGCCCCAGTTGGCGTTGGCCTTGTTCCGGATCGGCAGCAGGAACGCGTACGCGATGCGCGGGCCGAGGTCACGCGCCGGGTTGATCGCGTAGCCCGTCGGCCCGCCGAGCGAGGTACCGATCACGAGCACGACGAACGACACGCCCGCGTAGCCGAGCGCGGAGTTGCCGAAGTTCGGGGTGCCGCCGTCACCGGCCGCGTAGACCGGGCTGAGCAGGATCCAGGCGACGAGCACGAAGGTGCCGATGATTTCGGTGACCAGGTTCCAGGCGGTGTTGGGGATCTGCGGTGCGGTGGAGAAGATGCCGAGCGTGTTCTCGGGCTCGGGGTGGTCGTCGAACTGCAGCTTGTAGGCGGCCCAGCAGAGCACGGCGCCGATGATCGCGCCGGCGAACTGCCCGATGAAGTAGAACGGCACGTCTTTCCACGGCGTCTTGTCCGCGATCGCGAGGCCGAGGGTGACGGCCGGGTTGAGGTGGGCCCCGCTCGGGGCGGCGATGCTGGCGCCGGTGAAGACGGCGAACGCCCAGCCGAAGTTGATGAACAGGAAGCCGGCTTGGTGACCGTTGTTCTTGCGGAGCACGTGGTTGGCGACCACACCGTTGCCGAGCAGGATCAGCGCGGCCGTTCCCAGTAGTTCCCAGACGATTATTGCCCCAGCACTCACCGCTGCACCTCCACACTGGACACTCTGCGCAGGGTCGATCACGGCGTGCCACGGCACCGTTGCCGACCCACGTCCGGGGGACGTTACCGGTGTGCCGAAGATCATTCCAGGCACCGGGTAGCGGAATCTTTTCAAGATCGCCGCGGGTTACGCCACACGTGTCATCCGTGGACGGGCGGAGGATCACCAGGTCGTGCGATGCTGGAACCCCCGCCAGCACGAGGAGGAATGTCACGTGGCGCAGCACGCAGCGGAGACGAACCCGGCTCGACTGGGCCCGGCCAAGCGGGAAGAGACCTGGCAGCGGCTCGGCAACGAGACGTTCGACCTCGTCGTGATCGGCGGCGGCGTGGTCGGCGCGGGCACGGCGCTCGACGCCGCGACCCGGGGCCTGCGCGTCGCGCTCGTCGAGGCCCGGGATCTCGCTTCGGGGACTTCGAGCCGGTCGAGCAAGCTGTTCCACGGCGGCCTGCGCTACCTGGAGCAGCTCGAGTTCGGCCTGGTCCGGGAGGCCCTCCGCGAGCGCGAGCTGATGTTGACGACCATCGCGCCGCACCTCGTCAAGCCGGTCAGCTTCCTCTACCCGCTGACGCACCGCGTGTGGGAGCGGCCGTACACCGCGGCCGGCCTGCTGATGTACGACACGATGGGCGGCGCCCGCAGCGTCCCGGGCCAGAAGCACCTCACCCGCGCGGGCGCGCTGCGGATGGTGCCCGCGCTCAAGCGCTCGGCGCTGATCGGCGGGATCCGCTACTACGACGCGCAGTCCGACGACGCCCGCCACACCATGACGGTGGCGCGCACGGCGGCGCACTACGGCGCGGTCGTACGGACGTCGACCCAGGTCGTCGGCTTCCTGCGCGAGGCCGACCGGGTGTCCGGCGTGCGCGTGCGCGACGTCGAGGACGGCCGCGAGACGGAGATCTCGGCGGCCGCGGTGATCAACTGCACCGGGGTCTGGACCGACGAGCTGCAGCGGCTGTCCGGCGGTCGCGGGCGGTTCCGCGTGCGGGCGAGCAAGGGCGTGCACATCGTCGTGCCGCGCGACCGGATCGTTTCGGAGTCGGGGATGATCCTGCGCACCGAGAAGTCGGTGCTGTTCGTGATCCCGTGGCGCAACCACTGGATCGTCGGGACGACGGACACGGACTGGAACCTCGACCTGGCGCACCCGGCGGCGACGAAGCACGACATCGACTACCTGCTGGAGCACGTCAACAGCGTCCTGGCGACGCCGCTGACGCACGACGACATCGAAGGCGTGTACGCGGGCCTTCGCCCGCTGCTGGCGGGGGAGAGCGAAGAGACGTCGAAGCTTTCGCGCGAGCACGCGGTGGCGCGGGTGGCGCCGGGCCTGGTCGCGATCGCGGGCGGCAAGTACACGACGTACCGGGTGATGGCGGCGGACGCGGTCGACGCGGCGGCGGTCGACCTGCCGGGCCGGTCGCAGCCGTCGATCACGGACAAGGTCCCCCTGCTGGGCGCGGACGGCTACCACGCGCTGGTCAACCAGGCCGACCACCTGGCGGCCGAGCACAGCTTGCACCCGTACCGGGTGCGGCACCTGCTGGACCGCTACGGCTCGCTGGTCAACGAGGTCCTGGCGACGGCGAGTGGCCGCCCGGAGCTGCTGAAGCCGATCGAGCACGCACCGGACTACCTGGGCGTCGAGGTGGTGTACGCGGCTTCGCACGAGGGCGCGCTGCACCTGGAGGACGTGCTGGCCCGCCGGACGCGCATTTCGATCGAGTACGCCCACCGCGGGGTCGACTGCGCCGAGCAGGTGGCGACCCTGGTGGGTGAAGTCCTCGGCTGGTCACCCGAAACGGTGAAGAGGGAGATCGAGGTCTACAAGGCGCGGGTGGAGGCGGAGCGGGAGTCGCAGTCCCAGCCGAGCGACGAAGCGGCGGACGCCCTGCGCTCGGCGGCCCCGGAGGCCCGCGCGGGCATCGTGGAGCCGGTGAGCTGAGCGGCGGTCAGGAGGGTCAAGAGGTCCGGTGCCAGCGGATCAGCCGCTCGCCGGTCGGGGCTCGCTCGGCCTCCGGGCCCACCAGCGTGAACCCGCAGCGCTCCGCCACGATCGCCGAGGCCGCGTTGCTCTCCTCGTAGCGGTACGTCACCTCGGTCAGCCCCAGCCCGCCGAAGCCGAAGCGCAGGGCCGCGCTCAACGCCGTGGTCGCGATGCCCTTGCCGCGCTCGGCCGGGTGGACCCAGATCGTCGCCTCGGCGTAGGCCGCGGACAGGTCCAGCTCGCGCAGGCCCACCTCGCCCAGCAGCCGGCCCGACGTCGGCTCCGCGATCGCCCACGAACAGCGCTCGTCGCCCGCCCACTGGGCCGCGCGCAGCGCCACGTACTCGGTTGCCTCGTCGAGGGTGCGCAAGCGGTAGTTCAGCACGTACTTGCGGTGCGTCGGGTCGGCGAACGCCTCCATCAGCAGCGGGCGGTCGTCGATGTGCCGGTCGGCGCGCAGCTGGCGCAGGTAGTACGTGCCCGCGTTGATCTCCACCGGTTCCACTCCGCCCAGCCTAGCCAGGCCGGGAGCACGCCGCCCCCGGCCCGGCGATCAAGGCCGGATCAAGCCGGCGTCACGGCGTCAGGCGCCAGATCACCGGCACTCCGCTGCCGGCGGACGGGTCGTTCGACGCGTACCCCGCCAGCGTGCCGTCGTCGGCCGCGACCTGCGTCTTGAACACCGAATAGCCGCTCGGGCCCTGGACCACGCCCGGTGCCGTGCCGCGCCAGACCGCCCCGTTGCCGACGATCACCGGACCCGCCGGGTTCGGCACCAGGCCCGCGGTCAACCCGGCCTTGTTGACACTCAGGGCGAGCCCGCCGCCTTCCAGACCGACCGTCCCGTCCGCCGTGGACAACCGGGCCGCTTGCTCGACGCCGCCCCAGATCCTCCAGCCGACGACGATCCCGTTGCGGATCGCGGTCCCTCCGGCCTGCGAGGCCGGGCTCGGCGACAGGTGCCGGAGGACGCCGTCCTTCCACAGCGCCGAGCCGGCGCCCGAGTTCAGCAGGATCGTGCCGTCCTCGTCGAGGTCGCGCGGGCTCGAGAGGTCGTCCGTCTCCGGGATGACCACCGGCGCGCTGCCGTCGGCCCGCCACAGGACGACGGCGCGGGGCACCCCGGGCTGGTAGGCCTCGCCCAGCACGTCGCCGCGCGTGTTGATCGCGACGCCGGTCACCTCCTGGTAGCCCGCCGGGTTGTCCTTGATGTGGTAGCCCGACGCGTCCAGGGTGTAGGTCCGGCTGGTGAAGGTCTCGTAGTCGTGGATCGTGCCGACCACGACGCCGGACGAGTTCTCGTCGTTGGCGTCGACCCGCTCGTACCCGCTCGGCACGCCACGCAGGAACGGCTGCCCGTTGCGCCAGCTCACGACCTGGGTGACGTCGTTGACCCGGAACGTGCCGGTGTACTCGCCCTTCCCGTCCGACCCGGTGATGTTGCCCGCGCCCGCGCCGGGCGGCAGCGGCAGGATCGTCGGGCGCCAGGCGAGCCGGATCGCCGCCGCGTCCGCCGGGGTACCCAACGCGGTGA
Source organism: Amycolatopsis sp. NPDC049691 (assembly GCF_040675005.1). Lineage (NCBI taxonomy): Bacteria > Bacillati > Actinomycetota > Actinomycetes > Pseudonocardiales > Pseudonocardiaceae > Amycolatopsis > Amycolatopsis sp. NPDC049691. The sequence continues at coordinate 148,291 of NZ_JBFANX010000016.1, read as the reverse complement.
CGGCGATCGCCACGGTGGCGAGCACCCCCGCCCGCAACCACGTCTTCTTCATGGAAGTCTCCCTTTCCCCCGACCTGCACGAGCATCACGTCCGGCAGGGGGAACCGGTTGTCCCGCGAACGGAGCAATCTCAAAGGGACGGGACCTGGACGCTCACGGCCGTGCCCTCGCCAGGGGTGCTCTCCACCGACAGCGTGCCCGCGACCCGCTGGACGCGCCGGCGCATGACCTCCAGGCCGAAGCCGGTGCCGTCGCCGCGGTCGCCCGGCCGGAAGCCCACGCCGTCGTCGACGACGTCGAGCAGGACCACCTCGTCCGAATAGGACAGTGTCACCCCGATCCGGGACGCCCGAGCGTGCTTCTCCGCGTTCGCCAGCGCCTCCTGGGCGACGCGGTAGAGCGTCACCTCCAGCTCGGGCAGCAGGGGCCGGGTCTCGCCGGTCGTCTCGACGCGGACCGCTACACCTGACGTCTCGGCGACGCGGCCGGCCAGCTCGGAAAGCGCTTCCGGCAGCTGGGCCGCGTCCAGGGGTTCCGGCCGCAGCGCCTGGACCGCGCGGCGCGCTTCGCCGAGGCTGTCGCGGGCCAGCTCGCGCACGAGTGCCAGCCGCCGGTCGCGATCGGGGCCGTCGGCCGCCCGCAGCTGCGTGACGATCCCGGTCAGGCCCTGGGCGAGCGTGTCGTGGATTTCGCGGGCCAGCCGCTGCCGCTCGTCGAGCACGCCCGCTTCCCGCGCCCGCGCCACCAGCTGCGCGTGCAGGCTCGCGTTCTCCGCCAGCGCGGCTTCCAGCCGGACGTTCGCCTTCCGCCGCTGCTCGCTCTCCGCCCCGACGAACCACGCCGCGTACAGCAGCGGCCCGGCCATCGACAGCACGAGCACCCACGTCGGGCTGGGGGAGTCCGAGTTCGCGGCCAGCAGCGGCAGCGTCGCCGTCGCGGCCACCGCGAAGAACCCCCACCGCGCCGGGAAGAGCACGAAGGCGAGCGGATAGCCGAAGGACGCGAAGCCCATGAAGGTGTCGTCGCGCGCCACCAGCAGTGTCGCCGCCGCGAGCACCCCGGCGTAGTAGCCCGCGGCGAGCCACGGGTGCGTCCGCCGGTGCGGGAACAGCGGGACCAGCACCGGGACCCACAGCGCCGTCACCACGACCACGACCAGCGTGGCGCCCCGGACCCCGTGGCCCCAGACCACGCACGCGGCGAGCGCGGCCAGGCCGACCCCGGTGAAGACCGGGCCCGCCAGCCGCTCGCCTCGGGCGTCCAGCGCGCCCGGAACCACGCCCATCACGGGCCGATTCTCGCAGGCTCAGCGCCGGCGGCGGGCTCCCGCGAGCATCGCGATCACCAGCGGCAGCGCGACCGAGAAGATCAGCAGCCTGCCGCGGGACAGGACGAGCACCACGATCGCCAGGACGATCGCGATCGGGACCGCGCCGCGCTGCAGGAAGGTCACCAGCGGGCTGTCGCCGGACAGCACCGGCACCTGGGGCGCGGTGGCCCCGTTGAGCAGGGCGCTCGGGCGCGGCGAAGGCAGGTCGTCGAACAGCGGGACCAGTTCGCTGACCCGCTTGGCCGCGGTGACCTTCGCGGAGCGGGTGCCGTACTCGTCGATGTCGAGGCGCCCGCTGCGGACGTGCTCTTCGAGGACGTCCAGGGCGTCCTGGCGTTCGGCGTCGCTCAACCGCATGTCGCTCACGGCGGGCTCAGCGGTCCAGGCCGCGCCGGTGGTCGCGGTAGGAGTCGCGCAGCTCGCGCCGGCGCTCCCGGTCGCGCAGGTGCCGCTCATGGCGATCGTGGTGGCCGCCGCCGTGCCCCCACATCGCCCGGCCGAAGATGCTCAGCCCGATCGGGACGAGGATCAGCGTGCCGTGCACGACGCCGGTCGCGATCAGGGCGATGGTCGCGATCCAGATCAGCGGCAGGAAGGCGGCGACGAACCGCTGTCCACCGTTCCAGCCGGCCGGCCGGCTCGGCGGCCGTGGGGCCGGGGCGGCTTCCGGGGGCGGCGCGACGGCCTGGGGGACGTCCTCGTACTGGGGGTGCGGCGCGGGCAGGTCCGCGAAGATGTCGACCAGCTCGCCGCGCGTCTTGGCCGCGGTGATCCGCGCCGAGCGCTCGCCGTACTCGTCGATGTCGATCCGCCCCGCGCTCATGTGCTCACCGAGCGCGGCCAGCGCGGACTCGCGGTTCTGGTCGCTGATCCGCAGCTGCGGAGACGGGACTTCGGTCACGTAGTCGATGGTAGGCCGCCCCGGGGGCGGCCCACCACGACATCTGTAACGAACTGTCCTACTTGATCTCGAGAAGCTGTGTGCCCTGCGTCACGGCGGCGCCGACCTCGACCGAAAGGCCGGTGACCGTGCCCGCTTTGTGTGCGGTGACCGGGTTCTCCATCTTCATCGCCTCGAGGACGACGATCAGTTCGCCGGCTTCGACGCTCTGGCCCTCTTCGACGGCGACCTTGACGATGGTGCCCTGCATCGGCGCGGTGACGGCGTCGCCGCTCACCGCGGCCTTGCCGCCGCCGGCGCGCTTGCGCGGCTTCGCCTTGACGGCGGTGCCGCCCCCGCCGCCGCCTTCGAGCGCGAACCCGCCCGGCAGCGACACCTCGAGCCGGCGCCCGCCGACCTCGACGACGACGTTCTGCCGCGGCGACTCCTCGGGCGTCTCGACGTCCGGAGCGACGAACGGCTCGATCTTGTTGTCGAACTCCGTCTCGATCCAGCGGGTGTGCACGCTGAAGCCGTTCTCGTCGCCGATGAACGCGGGGTCGTTCACGATCACGCGGTCGAACGGCAGGACCGTGGCCATGCCCTCGACGACCATCTCGTCCAGCGCCCGGCGGCTGCGCTCCAGCGCGTTGTTCCGGTCCGACCCGGTGACGATCAGCTTGGCCAGCATCGAGTCGAACTGGCCGCCGATGACGCTGCCGGACTCGACGCCGGAGTCGACGCGCACGCCCGGCCCGCTCGGCGCGACGAACTTCGTCACCGTGCCCGGGGCGGGCAGGAAGCCGCGGCCGGCGTCCTCGCCGTTGATGCGGAACTCGATCGAGTGACCGCGCGGCTCGGGGTCTTCGGTGATCCGCAGCTTCTCGCCGCGCGCGATGCGGAACATCTCGCGCACCAGGTCGAGCCCGGTCGTCTCCTCCGACACGGGGTGCTCGACCTGCAGCCGCGTGTTGACCTCGAGGAAGGAGATCGTGCCGTCGGTGGCGACGAGGTACTCGACGGTGCCGGCGCCGTAGTAGCCGGCTTCCTTGCAGATCGCCTTCGCCGACTCGTGGATGCGCTTGCGCTGCTCGTCGCTCAGGAACGGCGCGGGCGCCTCTTCGACGAGCTTCTGGTGGCGGCGCTGCAGGGAGCAGTCGCGGGTGCCGACGACGATCGCGTTGCCGTGCATGTCGGCCAGCACCTGCGCCTCGACGTGGCGCGGCTTGTCCAGGTAGCGCTCGACGAAGCACTCGCCGCGGCCGAAGGCGGCGACGGCCTCGCGGGTGGCCGATTCGAACAGCTCGGGGATCTCTTCGCGGGTCCGCGCGACCTTCAGGCCGCGGCCACCGCCGCCGAACGCGGCCTTGATGGCCACCGGCAGGCCGTGCTCGTCGGCGAACGCGACGATCTCCTGGGCGTCCTTGACCGGTTCCTTCGTGCCCGGCACCAGCGGCGCGCCGGCGCGCATCGCGATGTGGCGGGCGGTGACCTTGTCGCCGAGGTCGCGGATGGCCTGCGGGCTCGGCCCGATCCAGGTCAGCCCGGCGTCGAGGACGGCCTGGGCGAAGTCCGCGTTCTCGGAGAGGAAGCCGTAGCCCGGGTGCACCGAGTCGGCGCCCGACCGCTTCGCGGCGTCGAGGAGCTTGTCGAAGTTCAGGTAGCTCTCGGCGGCCGTCGTGCCGCCGAGCGCGAAGGCTTCGTCGGCCAGGCGCACGTGCGGTGCGTCGCGGTCCGGGTCGGCGTACACCGCGACGCTGGCCAGCCCCGCGTCCTTGGCGGCTCTGATCACGCGTACCGCGATCTCGCCCCGGTTGGCGACCAGGATCTTGGTCACCGGACCACCGGTCGATTCGCCGACCTGCTCGGCCACCCCGCACCTCCTGCGTCCCGACAGCTGCATTGCTGACCGCTTTCGCGGTACGGGGAAGTCTACGGATATGGAGTCGGGAGTCCCTTGAGTGAGAGCTGAACCACGCTCAGACGTGGTGGCGCAGCTCCTCGGGCAGCGGCGAGTCCAGCACGATGACGTCGTACGGGTTCGCCGCGTGCACCTTCGGCAGGTGCTCGGTGTTCACCAGCACCCACGGCTGGTGCTCGCCGCAGCAGTCGATCAGCCGGTCCAGCGCGGTGAACGCGACCAGGGCGGTGCGGCCGTCGGGCGTGCGGCGCAGCTCGATCGACGCGCCTTCGGTCTCGGCGCTGGCCGGCCCGGTCGGCAGGTACAAGGCGGGCGGGAGGTTCGGGTTGGTCACCCGGACAACATAGACGGACACGCTGTGTCAACCCGACTTGCCCTGGTGGGGCGCCCGGCCGGGGGATTTCGGCCACACCCCGCCGGGGCGCCGCCCACACACAGTCGCGAAGCGGCTTACGCTCTGTCTCATGCGGACTTCGGCAGCGCGGACGCCTCGGTCGGCGCTGCTCACCGCGGTGCTGGCGGCGGTGGTGACGCTCGGCGCGATCGGCGCGGTGTTCCTGCTGCGGCCGCGGCCGGAGGCGCCGTCCGGCGCGGCCGAGCCCGCGGCGGCGCCGGTGACCGCGGTGGTGACGTGTGGCGGCGGCCCGTGCCGCCAGCTCGCGGCGGTGACGGTCGGCGGGACGCCGGTCGTGCTGCTCGCCGACGCGGGGGGCGGGTCGGCGCGGGTGCGCGTCGGGGCCGAGCCGGGGACGGTGTTCGAGTTGTCGATCGCCCAGCTGGGCGTGCGGCTGGACCAGAACTCGCTGCGCTGCATCGACGGCGCGGCGCCGACGTGCCTGGTCCGCGGCGACGTCGGCGACGAGGGCAAGGCGGCCTACGGCGAGCTGCTGGTGGCGAGCGGCGGAGTGTGGCGCGCGCCGGGCAAGCCGTACTTCGCGGACGCGGGGACGTTGTCCCTCTACGACGTCACGGCCGACGGCCGGCCCGACGTGATCGTGGTCCGCCACGACTGCCGCGGCGCGGACTCGGGAACGGCCAAGTGCGACGCGGCCCCGGTGCTGGGCCAGGTGTACGACGTGTCGGGCAGGTCGCTCGGCTGCACCCGCCGGTACACCGCGCCCTCGGACCTGCGCGGTTGGCCCGACATCCGCCTGACGCGCGCCGACCTCCGTAGCTGCCCCAGCTCCTGAGAGCGCGTGGGTCAGGCGGGGGCGGGTTCCGTGTGGCGGGCGGCCGAGCCGTCGTCCGTCGTGAGGGGGCGGTCGGTCGGCGCGTTCAGGACCTCGTCGTCGAGCAGGCCCTCGCTGCGTGCCACGATCGTCGGGACCACGATCTGGCCCGCGACGTTCGTCGCCGTGCGCATCATGTCCATGATCGGGTTGACCGAGTAGATCAGCGCCAGGCCGAGCGCCACCTGCTTGGCGTCGAGGCCGATGAACGACGTCGTCAGCGTGAACGCCGTCAGCCAGCCGGTCGTGCCCGCCGTCGCCAGCGCGCCGACCACCGCGACCACCACGATGCCGACGTACTGCCAGAAGTTCAGCGACACCCCGGCCAGGTTCGCGACGAAGATCGCCGCGATCGCCGGGAAGACCGCCGCGCAGCCGTCCATCTTCGTCGCGCTGCCGAGCGGGGTCGCGAACGCCGCGTACGCGGGCTGGACGCCGAGGTTCACCGCGGACTGGCGGGTCAGCGGCAGCGTCGCGGCCGAAGACTGCGAGGCGAACGCGAACTGGATCGCCGTGCCGGCCTTCGCGAAGAACTTCAGCGGGCTGACCTTCGCCACGAACCGCAGCAGGATCGGGTAGACGACGAACAGCACGAGCAGGCAGCCGACGTACACCGCGAGCGTCGTCGAGAACAGCGGGCGGAACAGCGCGTCGCCGTAGTTGGAGACGGCCGCGCCGATCAGGCCGATGATGCCGATCGGGGCCAGCCGGACGATCCAGCCGAGGTAGCGCTGGATGATCTCGAACACGCTCGTCGTGAAGTCCACGAACGGCTTCGCCTTGTCACCCAGGCTGTACGCCGCCGCGCCGATCACCAGCGCGAGGAACAGCACCTGCAGCGTTTCCCCGTCGGTGAACGCTTTCAGGAAGTTCTCGGGCAGCAGGCCGTTGATGAACGCGTCCCACGAACCCCAGTGGTCGACGCTCTTCGCGGCCTTGTCGGCGTTCTTGGCGGTCGCCGTGACGCCGCCGAGCCCACCGGAGCCGGGGTTGAAGATCCGCCCGATGGCGATGCCGATCAGCGACGCGATGAACGACGTGATCGCGAACCACAGGACCGTCTTGCCGCCGAGGCGCGCGGCGGTGCGGCCGCCGCCGAGCTTCCGCAGGCTGTTGATGCCGACCACGATCGCCGTGAAGACCAGCGGGATCACCGCGATCTGCAGCAGCGTGGTGAAGATGGTGCCGATCTGGTCGAGGAGATCGGTCAGCCAGCCGGCCCCGGTCTGCCGCGCGAGGACACCCAGCAGGGCGCCGACGACGAGGGAGCCGAGGACCGCGGCCGCGAACACCCGCGGCTTGGTGTATGTCCGTACGAAAGACACGGGGCTACTCCGGTGCTCGAAAATTTCCTGTCTTGCCTCGTCGGGAGAACGTTAGGCAAGGCGGGACTCTTCCGGATCAGCCGTTCGTGTGGCGCCCTTCTCAGGATGCGGAACGTCGCCAGAGATCCACGACACTCACGCCGACCTCGGCGAGCAGCCGGCGCGTCAGCGGGAGGCTCAGGCCGATGACGCTCGTGTGGCCGCCCTCGAGCCCGTCGACGAACCAGCCGCCCAGGCCGTCGATCGTGAAGCCGCCGGCGACGTGCAGCGGCTCGCCGGTGGCGACGTAGGCGTCGATCTCCTCGGGGCTCGGCGTGCCGAACCGCACGGTGGTCGATTCCCAGCCGCTGGTCTCCTTCGCGCGCGTCCCGCCGTCGAGCCGGACGACCGCGTGTCCGGTGAGCAGTTCACCGGATGACCCCGCCATCGCGGCCCAGCGCCGCCGCGCGGTGTCCGGATCGGCCGGTTTGCCGACCATCCGCCCGCCGATGTGCAGCATCGAGTCGCAGGCGACGACGACGGCGTCCGGGTGGACCGCGGCGACCTGGTCGATGACCGCTTCGGCCTTGGCCGCGGCGAGGGCGGCGACCAGCTCCGAGGGCGACGGGTCGGTCAGCGACGCGGCGACGGCGTCCTCGTCGACGCCGGAGACGAACACGGCCGGATCGAGGCCGCCGGCACGCAGCAGGGCGAGGCGGGCGGGGGACTGGGAGGCGAGGACGAACTGCACAGGCCGAACGTACCCGGGTGCTCGTCGTGACCGAATTGTGACCGGCGCCACTTCGCAACGGAGTTAGTTTGTTGTGGCTCGCAACATATGGGTCGATTGATCGTTTCCGGAGGGAACAATGCCGCTCCTCCGCGCCAAGAGATCACTGCGCGCTACTGTTTTCGCTGCTCTCCTGCTGTCCGGCACCGCGCTGGCGCCGACGGCTTCCGCGGCCACCACGCCGCTGTACAAGAATCCGTACGCCCCCGTGTCCGCGCGCGTCCAGGACCTGATGGCGCGGATGACGCTCGACGACAAGATCGGGCAGATGACCGAGGCCGAGCGCCAGGCCGCGACGCCCGCCCAGTCCGCGACCGCCCGGCTCGGCTCCATCCTCTCCGGCGGCGGTTCGACGCCGACGCCGAACACGCCGGCCGGCTGGGCCGACATGATCGACGCCTACCAGCGGGCGGCGACGTCGACCGGCCTCGGGATCCCGATCGTCTACGGCGCCGACACCGTGCACGGCCACAACAACGTCTACGGCGCGACGGTCTTCCCGCACAACATCGGCCTCGGCGCGGCGAACGACCCCCGGCTGGTCGAGAAGATCGGCGCCGTCACCGCGGACGAAGCCGCCGCCACCGGTGTGAAGTGGGGCTTCGCGCCGTGCCTGTGCGTCGCGCGTGACGACCGCTGGGGCCGCACGTACGAGTCCTTCGGCGAGATCCCGCGCAACGCCGTGGCGAACTCCGTGATCATCGAGGGCATGCAGGGCCGCACGCTGGCGGACCGGACGTCGATCATGGCGACGGCCAAGCACTTCATCGGCGACGGCGGCACGACCGGCGGCGTCGACCAGGGCAACACGCAGATCAGCCTCGACGAGCTGCGGCGCATCCACCTCCCGCCGTTCCGGGCCGCGGTCGACCACGGCGTCGGTTCGGTGATGATCAGCTTCAACAGCTGGAACGGCGTCAAGGACCACGGCAACAAGTTCCTGATCACCGACCTGCTGAAGGGCGAGCTGCACTTCACGGGTTACGTGATTTCGGACTGGGACGGCATCAACCAGATCGACGGCCAGCCCGGGTTCACCGCGGCCGAGGTCAGCCAGGCCGTCAACGCCGGCATCGACATGGTGATGGTGCCCTACGACTACCAGAAGTTCATCGACACCCTGCGCGCGGAAGTCCAAAACGGACACGTCCCGATGTCGCGCATCGACGACGCCAACCGGCGGATCCTCACGAAGAAGTTCCAGCTGGGCCTGTTCGAGCACCCGTACACCGACCGCTCGCTGCAGAAGGACTTCGGCAGCGCGGCCCACCGCGCGGTGGCGCGGCAGGCGGTGCGCGAGTCGCAGGTGCTGCTGAAGAACTCCCACGGCGTGCTGCCGCTGGCGAAGAAGAACAACAAGATCTTCGTGGCCGGGAAGAACGCGAACGACATGGGCAACCAGGCGGGCGGCTGGACGCTGACCTGGCAGGGCCAGAGCGGCGAACGCGTCATCCCCGGCACGACGATCCTCGACGGCATCCGCTCGGGTGCCGGGAAGGGCACGGAGGTGACCTATGACCGTGCGGGTGACGGAATCGACGCCAGTTTCAAGGTCGCAGTCGCCGTGGTGGGCGAAACGCCGTACGCCGAAGGGCAGGGAGACCGGCCGGGCGGACTCGGCCTCGACGCCGAAGACGTCGCCCTCATCGGCAAGCTGAAGGCTTCGGGCGTCCCGCTGGTCGTGGTGACGGTTTCCGGGCGGCCCTTGGACGTTTCGGGTGTGCTGCCGTCGATCGACGGGCTCGTGGCGGCTTGGCTGCCGGGTTCGGAGGGCGCCGGCGTCGCGGACGTGCTGTACGGCGACTACAACCCGACCGGGAAGCTGAGCTTCACCTGGCCGAAGAGTTCGTCGCAGGAACCGATCAACGTCGGGGACGGGCAGCAGGCGCTGTTCCCGTACGGGTACGGGCTGTCCTATCGACGGCACTAGATAGAGCCACCGCTCCCGCGGTCCGTGCGAGCCTCCGGTACCCGACACCCGGAGGCTCGCACGGTTTTCAGGCCGCGGCGGCCTCGGGAGCCGGGGCCGCGGTCTCCCAGCGCGGCTTGACGCGGCGCAGCACGGCGGCCGAAAGCACACCCAGCAGCAGCACCGCCATCGGCAGCAGCATCGTCACGCGGGCCGCGTCGGTCAGTCCACTGTGGACCGCGTCGGACGCGAGACGGCCGGCCTGCGCGGCGATCTCGGCCGGCAGACCAGGGATCGGGGCGGGGCCGCCGGCCGATCCGAACTCACCCGTGCTCGCCGCCGCGTGGGCGATCCCCTCGGCGAACGGTGCCCGGTACTGCTCCGGCAGCTGCGAAGCCGCCTTCGCCGCTTCGTCCGTGATCGACGAACTCACCTGGGCCTGCAGCAGCACGCCGATCGCCGCGGAGCCGAGCACGCCGCCGACCTGGCGGGACGTGTTGAAGATGCCGGACGCCGTCCCGGCCAGCCGGGGCTCCACCGAGCCCATTGTCATGTTGCTCATCGGCGAGAAGATGCAGCCGATCCCCAGGCCGCACACCAGCAGCGCCGGGACGAAGCTCCACGGGCTGCTGTCCGGCGACGCCTGCAGCGCGATGATCCCCAGCCCGGCCGCCAGCGCCGTCAGGCCGAACATCACCAGGTACTTGCCGTTCACCTTGTCCGACAGGTTCCCGACGAACGGTGCCACGATCCCCGACAGCAGCGACATCGGCGCGGTCAGCAGGCCCGCCATCGTCGGGGTGAGCCCGAGCACCGACTGGATGTAGATCACCAGCGGCAGGAACATGCCGGTCATCGCGAAGCCGACCGTCGTCGCCGTCAGCGTGCCCGCCGAGAAGTTGCGGTTCGCGAACACCTGCAGTGGCAGCAGCGGCTCGCGCTTGTTGTACCGCTGCCACACCAGGAACGCGATCAGCAGCAGCACGCCGGCGCCGATGATCTCGAACACCGTGACCCCGCCGAACACCGTGCCCCAGTCGTACTGCTGGCCGTTCTGGACGCCGAACACGATGCACAGCAGCGCCGCGCTGGAGAGGAAGATGCCCAGCAGGTCGAACGAGTGCGAGTGCTTCGGCTGCCAGTCCGGCACCAGGACCAGCGTCATGGCGATGGCGATGACGCCGATCGGCACGTTGACGTAGAAGATCCACTCCCAGCCGAAGTGGTCGACGAGCACGCCGCCCAGCAGCGGGCCGGTGATCGTCGCCAGGCCGGCGACGCCGCCCCACATCCCCATCGCCGGGCCGCGCTTGGCCGGCGGGAACAGGTGCGTGATGAACGCCAGCGTCTGCGGCGTCATCAGCGCGGCACCGAGCCCCTGCACCGCGCGCGCCGCGATGAGCATCTCGACGTTGCCGGACAGGCCGCACCACAGCGACGCGCCGGTGAACACGACCAGCCCGGCGAGGAACACCCGCTTCGGGCCGAAGCGGTCGCCGAGCCTGCTGGTGAACAGCATCGGCACGGCGTAGGTGAGCAGGTAGACGCTGATCACCCAGACGACGGAGTTCAGCCCGGCGTTCAGCTCGCGCAGCATGGTCGGGATCGCGATCGACACGATCGTCGTGTCGAGCAGGATCATGAAGAAGCCGAGGCACAGCGCGCCGAGCGCCGCCCACGGGTTAGCTTGTCTTGCGTTCATCGTCGTCTTCCCCGGTGATGAGCTTCAGGATGGGTTCGTGGTGGTTGTCCTGGAACGGGATCCGCCCGGAGCGCAGGTCGTCGAGCAGCCGCTCGGTCCACGCGAGCTCGAACTTCCGCTGGTCGCACTGGTAGCGCCAGTCGAGCCAGTAGATCTCCGGCGTCGCGTCCGCGGCGAGGCGGTCGAGCACGGCCTGGTCGGCGGCCACGCCGGCGCGCAGCCGCGTGACCCGGTGTTCGAGTTCGAGGATCGAGGTCTCCTTGCCGAGCTCGTCGATGATGGCGAGCCCGGACAGGTAGGCGGGGTACTCCTTCGTGAGGTCGCCCAGGAGCTCGCGGCCGCGCTGGTTGAACTCGTCCAGGCCGGCCTGGGTCATGCCGTAGACGGTCCGTTCGGGCCGCCTGCCGTCGCGCTGCGTGTCGACCACTTCGATGAAGCCGTTGCGCTGCAGGCGTTCCACGGTGTGGTAGAGCGAGCCCGCCTTCACGTTCACTCGCGTGTCGACATACCGCTCGCGCATCAGTGAGGCCATCTCGTACGGGTGCATCGGCTTCTCGTGGAGCAGCTCCAGCACGGCGAGGCCGAGCGGGGTCAGCTTGGCCGAGGCCATGATCGTTAGTCCCTTCGGATGACTCCAGGTCGTTTATTCCACATGGACTATACGGCGCAGACTGGCCGGCGGTCCACGGCCAATCCCGTGACGGCCCGTACACAGCGCGGAGGCCCCCATGATCCGTCATGGGAGCCTCCGCGGCTTCTCTCGGAACGGCCAGTCGGCGTTCTTCCCCGCCTCGAGCAGGGGTCACCGCGGCGCCGGGGCGAAACCGAATGTCCGGCCGGCCGCCGACGGCCAGGTTTTAGTTCGTTCCAAGAACTATGTATAGTAAGTTCGTAGCACGAACTACCACTGGGAGGAATCATGGCGCACTTCGGCATCGGCGTCTCGACCGCGGTCGCCGCCGTCCCCGCCACCCTCGACCTGGCCGTCCAGGTCGATCGCGCGGGCCTCGACCTGCTCACCGTCTCCGACCACCCCTACCACGCCGACCGGCTCGACGCGTACGCCGAGATCGGCGTCCTCCTCGGGCGCACCCAGCGGATCTCCGGCCTGGTCAGCGTCACCAACCTGCCGACGCGCCCGGCGCCGATGCTCGCGCGCACCATCACGAGCCTGTCCGCGCTCACCGGCGGCCGGATCGTCCTCGGCATGGGCGTCGGCGGCCTCTGGGACGACATCGCGCGGCTCGGGTTCCCCAAGCTGACCCCCGGCCAGGCCGTCCGCGCCTTCGAAGAGGGCATCCGGCTCGTCAAGATGCTCGGCGGGGGCGGCGGACCGGTGACCTTCGACGGCGAGTTCTACCAGGTCACGGGCCTGGAGCCCGCCGCGGAAGCGATGCCGCCGGTGTGGACCGGGTCGGTCGGGCCGAAGTCCCTCGCCGTCACCGGGCGGGTCGCCGACGGGTGGATGCCCGGCCACGCCGCCGACTGGCTCAGCGAGCGCTTCCGCACCTCGCGCCCGCTGATCGACAAGGCCGCCGTCGACGCCGGGCGCGACCCCGCGGACATCGCCACCGTCTACAACTTCCCCGGCCGCATCACCGCGGCGCCGCTGCCGAAGACGCGCACCGAGGACGGCCGCTGGATCGGCGGCTCGCCGGACCAGTGGATCGAGGAGCTGACCGGCGCGGTGCTGGAGCACGCCGCCGCCGGGTTCGTCCTCTTCGGCCCCGGCGGCAGCACGCCCGACGCGGTGTCCGCCGCGCGCTGGGCCGAGGAGATCGTGCCTGCCGTGCGGGAAGCCGTCGCGAAGTAGGCTGGCGCGATGGGGAAACACGGGGAGGACCTCGGTGTGGTGGCCGGGCTCGTCCGGGCGTCGTTCCTGGTGAACGCCGTCTACGCCGAGTCGGCCCGCGAGTACGGGCTGACCGTGCAGCAGGGGCAGCTGCTGTGCGTGCTGATGGGGCGGCCGTACGGCATGGGCGACCTCGGTGCGACGCTCGGCCTCGAGAAGTCCAGCTTGACGGGGCTGGTCGACCGCGCGGTCCGGCGCGGGCTCGTTCGCCGCGAGCCCGACCCGGACGACCGCCGCGCGGTCCAGGTCGTGTTGACGGAGGAGGGACGCCAACTGGCGGAGGAGTTCTACGCGGCGACGTGCCGGCGCGTCGACGACCTGGCGGCCGGACTGCCCACATCGGACCGCGACCGGCTCGCGGCGCTGCTGGGGCGGGTGGTGCGGGACAACGAGGTGCCGACTGTTTTCCTCGACGTCATCTGATCCCGACTTTCGTCGGGCCGCCGCCGGGTGACAGTGGGAGCGCCAGGTTTCCCTGCCGTCGAGGAGCACCATGAAGCGCCTCATCCCGTTCGCCGTCGCTGCCCTTTTCGCCGGATCGGCCGCCGTCCCCGCGCACGCCGCCGCCGTGCACCGCGTTCTGTTCGACAACACCAAAGCCGAGACCGCCGGCAACGCCGACTGGATCATCGGCACCTCGCAGCCCGACCCGACGGCGCAGAACTCCGCGCCGCAGAAGGAAACCGACTGGACCGGCGCGCTCTCGGCGTGGGGTGTCGCGCTGCAGAAGACCGGGCAGTACAGCCTCAAGACGCTGCCCGCCGGCAACAGCATCACCTACGGCACCGGTGGTGCGCTCGACCTCCAGAACTTCGACGAATTCGTGCTGCCCGAACCGAACGTCGTGCTGAGCGCGTCCGAAAAGACGGCGATCATGCGGTTCGTCCAGAACGGTGGCGGCCTCTTCCTCATCTCCGACCACACCGGCAGCGACCGCAACAACGACGGCTGGGACTCCCCGGAGATCATCAACGACCTGATGACGAACAACGGCGTCGACAACACCGACCCGTTCGGCTTCTCGGTCGACCTGAAGAACATCTCCAGCGACCACCCGGTGGCCATCACCGACTCGGCGAACCCCGTGCTCAACGGCGCTTTCGGCACCGTGAAGCACAGCCTGATCGCCAACGGGACGACGTTCACCCTCAAGCCCGCGGACAACGCCTCGGTGAAGGGCCTCGCGTACCTGAGCACGTCGTCGCCGGGGAACTCCAACGCCTTCTTCGTGACCAGCACGTTCGGCTCGGGCCGCGTCGCGATCTGGGGCGACAGCTCGACGATCGACGACGGCACCGGCCAGTCCGGCAACACGCTCTACAACGGCTGGACCGACCCCACGGCCGACAACGCCGCACTCGGTCTCAACGCGACGGCTTGGCTCGCGGGCAGCGGCACGACCACGCCTCCGCCGAGCGGGTGCACCGCCGGGCAGCTGCTCGCCAACCCCGGCTTCGAATCGGGCGCGACGGTGTGGACGGCGTCGTCGGGCGTGATCGGCCAGCACGGCACCGACGAGCCGGCCCGCACCGGGACGTGGAGCGCCTGGCTCGACGGCTACGGCTCCGCGCACACGGACACCGTCAGCCAGACCGTGACGCTGCCGAGCGGGTGCTCGGCGTACACGTTCTCGTTCTGGCTGCACGTCGACACGGCGGAAACCGGTACGACCGCGTACGACAAGCTGACCGTGAAGGCGGGCAGCACGACGTTGGCGACGTACAGCAACCTCAACGCGGCCAGCGGGTATCAGCAGCGAAGCTTCTCGTTGTCCGCGTACGCGGGTCAGTCCGTGACGCTCAGCTTCAGCGGTGTAGAGGGCTCACAGCTGCAGACGTCCTTCGTCGTCGACGACACCGCCGTCACCGTCAGCTAGCTGGGGAGGCCCGAAGCGCGCCAAGCACCTTCGCCGGGGTGGAGCGGTCTACGCAGCGAAGCAGCGTGATCGCCCCACCACGACGTACGCGGCTTCGGCTTCTCCGGCGGCTTCGCGGCCGACGCGGCGGCGACGACCGCCGTCAGCGCCGCCAGTTCGGCGTCGCTCGGGTTCCCGCGGACGACCCGCAGCAGGGGACGTTCTTCTTCGCCGCTCACAGCGGGATGTTCCCGTGCTTCTTGGGCGGCAGCGACTCGCGCTTGTTGCGCAGCAGCGACAGCGCCCGAGCGACGTGCCCGCGGGTGTGCGCCGGCACGATCACGGAGTCGACGTAGCCGCGCTCGGCCGCCGCGTACGGGTTCAGGAGCGTGTCCTCGTACTCCTGGATCAGCTGCGCGCGAAGGGCGTCCACGTCCTTGCCCTCGTTCGCCGCGTTGGCCAGCGTCTTGCGGTGCACGATGTTCGCCGCGCCCTGGGCGCCCATCACCGCGACCTGCGCGGTCGGCCAGGCGAGGTTGATGTCGGCGCCGAGGTGCTTGGAGCCCATGACGTCGTACGCGCCGCCGTACGCCTTGCGCGTGATGACCGTGACCAGCGGGACGGTCGCCTCCGCGTAGGCGTAGATCAGCTTCGCGCCGCGGCGGATGATGCCGTTCCACTCCTGGTCGGTGCCCGGGAGGAAGCCCGGGACGTCGACGAAGGTGAGCACCGGGATGTTGAACGCGTCGCAGGTGCGGACGAACCGCGCGGCCTTCTCGGAGGCGTCGATGTCGAGGCAGCCGGCGAACTGGGTCGGCTGGTTGGCGACGACGCCGACGCTCTGGCCGTCGACCCGGCCGAACCCGACCAGGATGTTCGGCGCGAACAGCTCGTGGACCTCGAGGAACTCGCCGTCGTCGAGGACGCGGGTGATCACCTCGTGCATGTCGTACGGCGTGTTCGGCGAGTCCGGGATGATCGTGTCCAGCTCGCGGTCGGCGTCGGTGACGTCGTCGAAGAAGCCGGCCGGGCTGTCCGACGGCTCGAACACCGGCGCGTCGGACAGGTTGTTCTGCGGCAGGTAGGAGAGCAGTTCCTTGACGTAGGCGATGGCGTCCTCGTCGTCGGAACCGAGGTAGTGCGCGACGCCGGACTTCGTGTTGTGGGTGCGGCCGCCGCCGAGCTCCTCGAAGGTGACGTCCTCACCGGTGACCGTCTTGACGACGTCCGGGCCGGTGATGAACATCTGCGAGGTCTCGTCGACCATCACGATGAAGTCGGTGAGCGCGGGGGAGTAGACGTGCCCGCCGGCGTTGGCGCCCATGATCAGCGAGATCTGCGGGATCACGCCGGAAGCCTGCACGTTGCGGCGGAAGATCTCGCCGTACAGGCCGAGCGAGACGACGCCTTCCTGGATGCGCGCGCCGCCGCCCTCGTTGATGCCGATGATCGGGCGGCCGGTCTTGATCGCCAGGTCCATGACCTTGACGATCTTCTCGCCGTAGACCTCGCCGAGGCTGCCGCCGAAGACCGTCACGTCCTGGCTGAAGACGCAGACCGGGCGGCCCTCGACGGTGCCGTAGCCGGTGACGACGCCGTCGCCGTAGGGCCGGTTCTTCTCCTGGCCGAAGTTGGTCGAGCGGTGCCGGGCGAGCTCGTCGAGCTCGACGAACGAGTTCTCGTCGAGCAGCAGCTCGATCCGCTCCCGCGCGGTCTTCTTGCCCTTGGCGTGCTGCTTCTCCACCGCGCGGGCCGAGCCCGCGTGCACCGCCTCGTCATAGCGGCGGTACAGGTCGGCCAGCTTGCCGGCCGTGGTGTGGATGTCCGGTTCGTCCTCGGGTGGCGTCCCGAGCGGCTCCGTCGCACTGCTCATTCCCGGGAGCTTAACTACTTGTCGGTCACTTCGCGTGTGGCGTAGGCAACGTCCATGGAGATCCGGATGCTGGGTGCCGCCGACCTGCCCGCGTGCGCCGACCTGGCCGAGTCCCGGTCGTGGCCGCGCGAGCCCCCGAAGTGGCGGTTGCTGCACGAGGTCGGGCAGGTGTTCGGGGTCGACGCTCCCGACGGCGGGCTCGCGGCGTGCGCGGCGGTGGTGTCGTTCGGCACGGTGGCGTCGATCTCGATGGTGCTGGTCGCGCCCCGGTTCGAGCGGCGCGGACTGGGCCGCGCGATCACGGCGCAAGCGCTTGCGGCGGCGGGCGACCGGGTGGTGTGGCTGCACGCGTCGACGCTCGGCCGTCCGCTGTACGAGTCGATGGGCTTCGTCCTCGACGGCGGGTGCCAGGGGCACGTCGGGAGGTTCGCCGACGACGGCGGGCCGGGTGCGTCGCCGGGGTCGCCGGCCGACGTGTGGGCGCTGGACGCGCGCGCCCAGGGCGTCGACCGGCGGCGTTTCCTGGAGCGGCTGGGGACGCCGTACGTGGTGGACGGCGGCTTCGCGTTCGGAGTGGACATCGGCCACGTGACGGTGATCGGCCCGGTGGTCGCGGAGTCGGAGGACGCGGCCAAGGCGGTGGTCCGCGGAGTGGCCAGGACGGTGTCCGGTGAGGTTCGGGTGGACCCGGACTACCGGTTCCCTTCCTTCACGGCATGGCTGCGGGAGCGCGGGCTGGTGCCGGGACCGCCGGCGCCGCGCCTGGTCCTGGACGGCCGCTCGCTCCCGGGCGACGCCTCACTCCGCTTCGCTCCGTTCACGCGGGCGATGTAGGCCGGACCAGGCCGGATTCGTAGGCCGCGATCACCAGCTGGGCGCGGTCCCGCGCCGCCAGTTTGTGCAGCAGCCTCCCGATGTGGGTCTTCACCGTCGCGATCCCCAGGTGCAGCCTCGCCGCGATCTCGTCGTTCGACAACCCGCGCGCGATCAGGGCCAGCACCTCCTGCTCGCGCGCCGTCACGCCCTCGAGGTGTTTCACCGGGCCCGTCGGCAGTCGCGCGAACTCCGCCACCAGCCGCCGCGTCACCGACGGCGCCAGCAGCGCGTCGCCGGAAGCCACGATCGCGATCGCCGACAGCAGGTCCGCCGGTCGTGTGTCCTTCAGCAGGAACCCGCTCGCCCCGGCGCGCAACGCCGCGTATACGTACTCGTCCAGGTCGAACGTCGTCAGCATCAGGACCCGGACGTCCGAAGCGGCGCAGATCCGGCGGGTCGCCTCGATGCCGTCCATCGAGGGCATCCGCACGTCCATCAAGACGACGTCCGGGTCGAACCGCCGCGCCAGCGCAACCGCCTCGACGCCGTCGGATGCCTCGCCGACCACCTCCAGGCCCGGTGCGCTGTCGACCAGCACCCGGAAGCTGCCGCGCAGCAACGCCTGGTCGTCGGCGATCAGGACGCGCGTCATCGCGCCATCGCCGATTCGTAGGGCAGCCGCGCGAACACCCGGAAGCCGACGTCGGCGGGCTCCGCGGAGAACTCGCCGCCGTAGACCGCGACGCGCTCGCGCATGCCGATCAGCCCGTGGCCCGGCGTCGCGGACCCGCCGCGGCCGTCGTCGCGGACCTCGATGGTCACCTCGCCGTCGGTGCCCGTGACCCGGATGCGGCACGTCGCCGCGCCCGCGTGCTTGACCACGTTGGTCAGCGCCTCCTGCACGATCCGGTACACCGACTGGCCGACACCGCCCGGCAGCTCCTCGAGACCGTCGACGGCGAGGTCGACCGACGGGCCCGCCTGCTCCGCGCGTTCGGCGAGCGCGCGCAGGTCGTCGAGCGTCGGGGCGGGCGCCAGCGCCGGGACGCCGGTGCCGTCGCGCAGCACGCCGAGCATCCGCCGCAGCTCGGCCAGCGTCTCGCGGCTCGTGTCTTCGATGACGCGCAAGGCTTCCCGCGCTTCGGCGGGCTGCTCCAGCGCGACGTGGTTGCCGACCGCCGCCTTCACCGCGATCAGGCTCATGCTGTGCGCGACGACGTCGTGCATCTCGCGGGCGATCCGCAGCCGTTCCGCCGAAACCGCTTCCCGCGCGTGGTTTTCCCGCTCGGCCGCGGCGTACGCGCGGCGGCCGTGGACGGCGATGCCGAGCGCGAACCCGACGATCAGCGCCGACGTCCCGAAGTTGACCGTGGTGGCGGTGCTCGGGTTCGGCACCGCGACGCCGAGCAGGCCGACCGCGAGCAGCCCGGCGGCGAACCCGATGCGCGACGCCCGGCTGCCCCGTGCCACGACGAACGTGTAGAGCGCGCACCCGGCGCCCACGACGGCGACGGCGAGCACCGGCCCGCCAATCGGGACGGCCGCCGCAGTCAGGACGAGGGCGAGGACGTACGCGGGCCGCGGCCACCAGCGCCGCAGCAGGATCGGGGTGACGCTCGCCAGCATGATCGTCCAGCCCAGCCACCCGGGCAGCCACGGCGGCAGCGCCCACGCCCCGGCGGCGAGGTTGCCGCCGGCCCCGACCGCCAGCACCAGGACCGCCAGCGCGTCCAGCACCACGCGAATTCGCATGAACCGAACGTAATGCGCACGCGGGCGCCGCGCGTCAACCCTGGGTCGGACGCTCCGCGTAGTGCTTCTTCACGGCCTCGACGTGCTCGGGCGTCCAGTCCGGCAGGTCGACGCCGTGCGTCGCGGCGAACAGCTTGTCGAGCTGCTCGTGCCGCCGCGCCAGCTGGGCGGGGACGTCGGCTTCCGGCGCTTCGGTGAACTCGACGCGGGTGCCGTCGAGGGGATCTTGGGTGACGTGCCAGCCGGGTTCGTCCGGGAGCAGCGCGCGCACCTCGTCCACCGGCTTCCACACGAGGTCGCGGCGGAAGCGGATCGTCCCGTCTTCGAGCACTTCGCCGTAGGCGAGGCCGAATTCGTCCACATAGGACGCCATCCGGGCGTGCCAGTCCCGCGGCTGTTCGGCGTCGCGGCCGGACAGCCGCGCGTCGAGGGCGTCGAGGCAGACGTCCCAGCCGGCGGCGGTGCGGCCCGCGGCCAGCTTCGCGATCGCCGGCTCGCCGCGGCCGAAGGTGTGCGTGAACTCCAGCAGGCTGCCGTCGCCGTCCGGCGTGATGAGCCAGCGCAGGGTGTCGTCGTTCCAGGCGAAGGTGAACTCGCGCGGCGGGTCGACGGTGACCACGTGCCCGGTTGTCGACGTGTCCTCGCCGGGGAAGGTGAACCGGATGGCGCCGCCGTCACGCAGTTCGACGTCGACCTTCGCCGGGAACCAGTGCTGGAGTTCGCCCGGGTCCGTGATGGCGCGCCAGACCTGCTCGGGCGCGTGCTTCAGCCGGCGTTCCAGCCGGAGGGCGGGGCGTTCCTCGTCGGTCAGCAGTTTCGCGGGCATGCCTGTATATAACCACCGAGGCATATACGGGTCAAGCGCCGCGGACGGCCGCGACCGCGGCGGCGAGCTCCGGGTCGCCCGCGGCCTTGTCGAGCGAGGTCCGCAGCACCGCGCAGTACGTCGGCTCGGTTTCGGCGTACCGCTTGCGGCCGGCGTCGGTGATCACCGAGTAGACGCCGCGGCGGTCGTCTTCGCACAGGTCGCGGATGGTCAGCCCGGCGTCCTCCAGGCGGGCGCACATGCGGCTGACCGAGCTCTGGTTGAGCCCGATCGCCTCGGCGAGCTCCTGCATCCGCAGGCCGCCGCGCGGGCCTGCCACCAGCTTGCCGAGCGCGCGGTACTCGGACAGGCCGAGCCCGTGGCGCCGCTGCAACGCCTTTGCCAGTTCCTGCTCGACGCGGGCGTGCAGCACGAGCATGCGTCCCCAGGACTGTTCGTCGACGGTCATTTCCCGCCCTCCTCTTGACGTCCAGGATAGTCCATGGGCAGTATTTATATGTACATGCAAGTAACTGAGGGGATCGACGATGACGCGGAACTTCCTCTTCCTGGTCGGCGCGGCACGAGCCGGCGGGAACACCGAGATGCTGGCCCGGCGGGCGGCGAAGGAACTGCCCGGCGACGTCGAGCAGCGGTGGCTCCGGCTGCCCGAGCTGCCGCTGCCGCCGTTCGAGGACCGCCGCCACGGCGCCGGGTCGCACCCGGAGCCCGGCGAGAACGAGCAGTTGCTGATGGACGCGACCTTCGCGGCGACGGACATCGTGATCGTGTCGCCGGTGTACTGGTACTCGGTCGCGGCGAGCGTGAAGCTCTACCTGGACTACTGGTCGGGCTGGATGCGGCTGCCGGTCGAGTTCAAGGCGAAGATGCGCGGCAAGACGCTGTGGGGCGTGAGCGTCCTGAGCGAGACGGCGCGCGAGGCCCAGCCGCTGATCGGCACGCTGGAACTGTGCGCGGAGTACCTGGCGATGAACTGGGGTGGCGTCCTCCTGGGCAACGGCAGCCGCCCCGGCGACGTGCTCCTGGACGCCGACGCGATGTCGGCGGCCTCGACGTTCTTCACCGGGGTGCGTGCGGAGGTGCCGGTGTGACGCCGCGGCGCTTCGCGATGCCGGCCATGTTCTCTTCGCCCCAGTCGCCCAGCGGCAGCAGCGCGGTGTTCAGCCGCTGACCCAGCTCCGTCAGCGAGTACTCGACCTTCGGCGGGATCTCGTGGAAGACCTCGCGGTGCACGACTTCGTCCGCCTCCAGCTCCCGCAGCGCCTGGATGAGCATCTTCTCGCTGATGCCGGCCACCTTCCGCTTCAGCTCGCCGAACCGCAGCGGCTCGGCGTGCAGCGCCCAGAGGATCAGTGCCTTCCAGCGGCCGCCGACCACGTCGATCGCCGCGTCCAGTCCGCAGCGGTAGGTTCTCGCGAGCATGCGCCGATCCTTACGTTTTGGTGGGTACCTGACTTATTAGTCGGTACTTGTCCATCGTAAAGCGCCGGCAGCAGCATGATCGGCATGGGAGAAAGCAAGAAACAGGTGGGCGTGCTCGGCCTGGGGCGGATGGGCGCGGCCCTCGCCGGGGCGCTGCTGGGGGCGGGCCACGACGTCGTGGTGTGGAACCGGTCGCCGCTCAAGGCGGGGCCGCTGCTCGACCGGGGCGCGCGGCTCGCGGCGACGCCCGCGGAGGCGGCCTCGGCGGACGTCGTCCTCAGCTGTCTGTCCACATACGACACTCAACGGCCGGTGCTGGCGGCGGCGTCGCCGAAGGTGCTGGTCAATCTGACGTCGGGGACGCCCGAACAAGCTCGTTCGACGGCGGCGTGGGCGTCGTCGGCGGGGATCGAGTACGTGGACGGCGTTATCATGGCTGTCCCGCAAGGGATCGGGACCGCCGAAGCGAGGATTCTCTACTCGGGCGCATCGGCGACGTTCGACGCACAGCGCGACGTGCTGGCGGTGCTGGGAGAGCCGGTGTTCCTCGGCGAGGACGCCGGGCTGGCGGCGCTGTACGACCTGGCGCTGCTGGGCATCATGTGGTCGACGATGGCGGGCTACCTGCAGGCGCTGGCGCTGGTCGGCACCGAGGGGTGGCACCGTCGACGTTCACGCCGATGGCGTTGTCGTGGCTTTCGGCGGTGGGCGGGTTCCTGCCGGGGATCGGTGCGCAGGTGGCGAGCGGGGACTACGCGACGGATGTGTCGGCGCTGGACATCAACGCGGCCGGGCTCGGCCTCCTGGTCGAGACGAGCCGCGCCCAGGGCATCGACGCGTCGGTACCCGCGGCGGTCCGCGAGTTGTTCGACCGCGCGGTGGCGTCGGGCCACGGCGCGCACGCGATCGCGAGTGTCATCGAGGAGATCAGGTGAGGTTTTCGGGCAAGAAGGCGGTCGTCACGGGCGGCACGCACGGAATGGGCCTGGCGGTGGTGCGCGCACTCCTGGACGGAGGCGCGGAGGTCCTGGCGACCGGCCGGGACGTGTCGGGCCTGGAGATCCCGGGCGCGCACCTGCTGTCGTCGGACGCGTCGTCACTGGCGGACATCGACGCGCTGGCGGCGGTCGCTCTCGACCGGCTCGGGGCGGTGGACCTGGTGTTCATCAACGTCGGATTCGCCACGTTGACGCCGTACGAGCAGGCGACACCGGAGATCTACGACCGAACGTTCGACGTGAACGCGAAGGGCGCGTACTTCACGGCCCAGCGGCTGGCGGGGTTGGTCCGGCCCGGCGGATCGTTCGTGTTCACGACATCGGTGGCGGCAGGGGCGGGAATCGCGGGAATGGGCCCGTATTCGGCGGCGAAGGCGGCGGTCAGGTCGTTCGCGCTGACGTACGCGGCGGAGCTGGCACCGCGCGGGATCCGGGTCAACGTGGTCAGCCCGGGCTACACGGACACCCCGACGATGGGCGTGACGGGAGTGCCGGCCGAGGTGCTGGCGGCGTTCAAGCAGACGGGCGACGAGGTGACGCCGCTGAAGAGGCACGCAACGGTGGAGGAAGTGGCGGCGGCGGTGCTGTTTTTGGCGTTCGAGGCGACGTTCACGACGGGCGCGGATTTGCCGGTGGACGGAGGCTTGGGGCAGCGGTTGACCTTGCCGGCCTGAACCCGGCGCGGGCGCGGGCGAAGGTTTGCCGCGCCCGCGCCGGGTTGCTGGGCTACTTCGCCTCGCGCCGAGTTGTCTTGTGTCCGCGCCGTGGCGGTGCACTGGCTGCTCGCCGTTCTTTGGCGCGGCTCAGCCTGGCTGCGTGAGGTGGATGGCCAGGCCCGTTGCGCCCGGTGCGTGTTCGGGGCGCAGCACCAGATTGTCGTCGTAGTCGCCGCCGTTCTGGGTGCGGTATGGGATTGGTTCCGTTGTCTCCAGTGTGCTCAGGCGGGTGCGCAGCCGTTGCCTCGCCTCGGCGAAGTGCTCTTCCGACAGGCGGTCGGCGCCGTATACCGGGACCGGTGGCAGGACCGACATCCCCGCGTAGAACAGCGTTCCGTGGTGGAGCGGCCACAGGACTTCCTCCAGTGCGCCGTTCACCCCGCGCGGGCCCATCGCCGGCTCGCGGGCTCCCGCGGTGAGCACCACCATCGCCCTCTTGCCCGCCAGCCGGCCTTCGCCGTAGCGCGCTGTTTGGCCGTCTTTCGTGCGGATGCCGTAGCCGAAGCCCTTCACGAACACGCGGTCGAACCAGCCCTTCAGGATCGCCGGCAGGCCGTACCACCACAGCGGGAACTGCACGACGAGCGCGTCCGCCCAGTCGAGTTTCTCCTGCTCTGCCACGATGTCCGGGCTCAGTTCGCCGTTCGCGTGCGCGCGGGCCGACGTCGCTCCGACGATCAGCCGCTCGTCGCCGGCCTCGGTGCCGAAGTCGGCCGCGTCCACCACCGGGTTCCACTTCATCGCGTACAGGTCCGATTCCCGGACGTCGTGACCGAGTTCGCGCAGCGTCCGGACGCCGTCGTCGCGGAGGGCGCCGTTCAGCGAGCGCGGCTCGGGGTGCGCGAAAACCCACAACACGTTCATGACCTCGATGGTCACGCGGGCCGCCGTCTCGATCGAGTGGCCTGATAGCCAACATGTGCAAGAATCGAGCCATGGCCGAATTCGCGCACCCGGACCGTCACCACGTCGCCGTGCTGGTCAGGCACGGCATGCTCGTGATGGAGCTGGGCATCGTCCACCGGCTCTTCGGCCAGGCGCGCTCGGCGTCGGGTCAGCCGCTGTACGAGGTCGTGACCTGCGCCCTCGAACCCGGACCGGTCCGCACCGACTCGGACTTCGCCATCCCGATCGACCGCGGCCCCGAGGTGCTGGCCGAGGCCGACACCGTGATCGTCCCCGCGTCGCGGGCCGAGTACGAACCCCTGGCGCACGTGCTCACCCCGCCGCTCGCGGCCGCGCTGGACCGCATCCCGGCGGACGCGCGCATCGCGTCGATCTGCACCGGCGCGTTCGTGCTCGCCGCCGCCGGCCTCCTCGACGGCCGCCGCGCGACCACCCACTGGCGCTCCGCCGACGAGCTCCAGAGCCGGTTCCCGGAGGTCGACGTCGACCCGCACGTGCTCTACACCGACGACGGCAACGTCCTGACCTCGGCGGGGGTCGCGTCGGGGATCGACCTGGTGCTGCACATGATCCGCCACGACCACGGCGCCGCCGTCGCCAACGAAGTGGCGCGCGGCACGGTCGTCTCCCCGCACCGCGAAGGCGGCCAGGCCCAGTTCGTCCGGCGGCCGGTACCGGAACCGCGCACGTCGTCGACGAAGGCGGCGCGCGCGTGGGCGCTGGAGAACCTGCACCGCCCGCTGACGTTGCGCGAGCTCGCCGCCCGCGAGGCGATGAGCACCCGGACGTTCACCCGCCGCTTCCGCGAGGAAGTCGGCATCTCGGCGCTGCAGTGGCTTACGCAGCAACGGATCGAGCGCGCCCGCCAGCTGCTGGAGGAGTCGGACCTGCCGGTCGACCGCGTGGCGGCCGAAGCAGGCTTCGGCACGGCGGCCTCGCTGCGCCAGCACTTCCAGGCCGCGCTCGGGGTGTCGCCCAGCGCGTACCGGTCGACGTTCCGCGGCGAACTGGCGGGCTGAACCCCCACGCCGGGCAGGCTGCGGTCACCCGGCCGGGACGGCTCCCGGCCGAGCCAGTGCTTCGCCGACCTCGACCGCAGTTCGCACGAACCGTGCGATCCGCAGGTCCCGCGCGCCCGCCGGCCAGGCGAGGGCGAGCGAGTACGGCGTTGCGTCGCCGACCGGCCGGTAGACGATGTCGGCCCGCCGGTGCCACTGCGCGAACGACACCGGCACCAGCGTGATTGCCTGCCCGAGCGCGACCGTTTCCAGCAGCTGGGCGCTGTCCTGCACCACCGGTCCCGGGGTGACCGGGCGGCCGGTCACGTCCTGGCCCGCCCAGTAGGCCCGGTCCGCGGCCGACGCGTCCGGCCAGCACGGTGTCGGCCGCCCGGCGAAGTCCGCGCACGTGAGCGCGGACCGGCCGGCCAGCTCGTGCCGGAAGGACAGCGCGGCGACGCGCGGCTCGGTGAACAGCACCTCGACGTCCAGGTCGCCGTGGTCGCCCGGGCAGCCGAGCAGGGCCACGTCGGCCCGGCCGGCGCGCGGCAGGTTCGCCCGCCCGCCGAACCCGCCGACCCGGATCTCGACCGGGCCCGCGAACCGGTCGGCGATCCGCCGCAGCAGTTCGGTGGCCACGCCGGATTTCGCGGTGACGACGAGCGCCGGTGGCTGTTGAGCCACCCGTCGGGTGCGCCGGACCGCGTTCGCGACCGCGTCCAGCGCCTTCGCCGACTCCGTGAACAGGACGTTCCCGGCCGGTGTCAGCTCGACGTGCCGGCTGGTGCGTTCGAAGAGCTGGACGCCCAGCCGCCGCTCCAGCAACCGGATCGCGCGCGACAACGGTGGCTGCGCCATCCCGAGCCGCTCGGCGGCGCGGGAGAAGTTCAGCTCTTCGGCGACCGCGCGGAAGTACCGCAGCTCACGGACCTCGACGTCGTCCATACCGCGAGGGTATCGCGGCGGAGTCCATCGGTCTTTCCCTTCTTTCTCGGCGGATGGAGGGTTTGGTGTCGAAACTCCACAAAGGACGGACGGATCGCCGAGCACCGTGGTGGGGCTACGGCGCGATGCCCTCGAGCACCGCCCGCACCACCGATTCCGGCGTCGGCGGGTCGAGCGGGCCCGTGTGCGGGAAGACCACCGCCAGCACCGAGGCGTGGCAGTAGCCGACCAGCATGGCCGCCGCCGCGTCCACTTCGGACTCCGAGCGGAGTCTGCCGAGGCTTCGCTCCTCCTGCAGGTACGCCAGCAGGCGGTCGCGCCAGTACCCCGAGCGCTCGCTGATCTCCGCGAAGCGTTCCAGCACCCTCGGCTGACCGAGCAGGCCGCTGAACGCCGGCACGATCACCTTGTGCAGTGCCAGCCCGAACTCCAGGTGACGGCGGAGGTTGCCCGCCACCGTGCCTTCGCCCGCCACCGGCAGCTCGCCCAGCTCCGCTTCCGTCGTGCGCACGTGCTCCAGCAAGGCCCGGGCCACCAGCTCCTCCTTGTCGGAGAAGTGGTTGTAGAGCACGCCGTCGGCGACGCCCGCCATGCGCGCGATCTCGCGCACGGTCATGCCGGCCGTCCCGTGCGTGGCGATCATCTTCTGGGCGGTCTCGACCAGCAGGTCGTGCAGCGACTGGCCGTCGCGCTGCGCCGCGGCTTTCCTCGGTGACATCACCGCCATCGTAAGGGCCTCACGACCTCCTTCCCGTGACCAGCCACGCCGTCCCGCGCAGGCGGACCGCGTCCGGGCCCGCGTACGGCGCCAGCGCCGCCGTCAGGGCCTCGGTCGCCTTGGCCGCCGTCTCACCGTCGACCATGCCCAGGTGGTGGCGGACCGGGCCCCAGTCGCTGATGAACCGGGCCGCGTCCGGGACGTCGCGCCCCCACACCTGGTCGGCTTCGACGCGAGTGCACACCACGTCCGAGAAGCCGGCTTCGGTGAGGACCGCCTTCGTGCGGTTCGGGTCCGCGAACGACGTCGGCCCGCTGCCGTCGGGCCCCGTCGGCTGCGTCAGGTACTCGGCCAGCGCGCCGAACACCCGGCCGAGGTCGGTGCCCGCGAGCGCGGTCATGCACAGGAACGCCAGCCGCCCGCCGGGGCTCAGGGCCCGCCGGACGTTGGCGAACGCCGCCACGGGGTCGGCGAAGAACATCACCCCGAACCGGCTGACCGCCAGGTCGAACCCACCTTCGGCGAACGGGTGCACCTGGACGTCCCCCTGCTCGAACGTCACGTTCGGCACCCCCGCCGCCCGCGCCCGGGCGGTCGCCAGCATCGGCCCGGACAGGTCGACCCCGGTCGCGGACCGGGCCCGGGCCGCCGCCAGCCGCGTCAGCTGACCGTTGCCGCAGCCGATGTCCAGCACCCGGTCGTCCCGGCCGGCCAGGTCGAGCAGGTAGCCGTTGAACCCGCTGTTAACGGCGTCGTACCGGTCCGCGTGCGACGCCCAATGTTCGCCCTCGTACCCGTTCCACGCCTCGGCCTGCGCGGTGTTGACGATCCCGGTCATCGGCATCTCCTCCGTTGTGAACACGCGTTCATGAACGCCTGTTCATGGTCTCGGGAAGCCCGGCGGCTGTCAAGGCATCGGCCACCCCGGAGCCGGATGTCGGCCAGGTGGCAGATCTTCCGGCCGGGCGTTCCCGGAAGACTTCTCATCAGCGGGGGAAACCACCTCCCACCAGCACAAAGGAGCTAGAAATGGCCGACGTCATCGCCAACATGTCCATGTCCCTCGACGGCTTCGTGGCCGACCCCGAGGACCGCATCGACCACCTGTTCGGGTGGTTCGGCAACGGCGACGTCGAGGTGCCGACCGCCGTCGAGTGGGCGACCTTCAAGACCTCCGAGGCCAGCGCGAAGATGCTGCGCAACGCCATCGAAAACGTCGGCGCGCTGATCACCGGGCGCCGCCTGTTCAACCTCACCCAGGGCTGGGGCGGCATGCATCCGATGGGCGCGCCGGTCTTCGTCGTCACCCACGAGGCGCCCGCCGACTGGCCGCACCCCGACGCGCCGTTCACGTTCGTCACCGACGGGCTCGAAAGCGCCGTCGAGCAGGCGAAGAAGGTCGCAGGCGACAAGAACGTCGCCGTGGCCAGCACGACGATCGCGCAGCAGTGCCTCAACCTCGGCCTGCTCGACGGCATCCAGGTCGACCTGATCCCGGTGCTCCTCGGCAAGGGTGTCCGGTTCTTCGACAACCTCGACGCCACCATCACCCTGACCGGCCCCGAGGTCGTCGAGGGCACCGGCGTGACGCACCTGTCCTACGGGGTCAACCGAGGAGCGTGACGTGCAGCGCGGCCAGGCGGGCGGGATCGGCGACCACTTCGTACGCCGCCACCCGCTCGCCTTCGACCGCCACAGCGAGCGCGAGCAGCAGGCGGCCGCGCGGGGCCACGACGACGCCGACCGCGCCGTCCACCAGGGCCGCTTCGGCGAAGTGGGCCCGTTTCCCGAACACCTGGGTCTCCCGGGCCACCGCACGCGCCCCGCGCACCTCGAGGGCCGCGCCGGCCGGCAACGCGACCGCGTCGGCGCGGCGGACGACGTCGGGGGCCAGCACGTCCAGGAGCTCTTCGAGGTCGCCGCCGCGGGCCGCGGCGAGGAACGCGTCGACCACGCGGCGGTGCCTCGCCAGGTCGGCCGGCGGCAGCGGTGAGGTGCCCCGGACCCGCTGCCGCGCGCGGCTCGCGAGCTTCTTCGCCGCGACCGGCGTGCGGTCCAGGACCGGCGCGATCCGCTCGAACGGCACCGCGAACAGGTCGTGCAGCACGAACGCCACCCGCTCGGCCGGGCCCAGCGCGTCCAGCACGACGAGCAGCGCGCGGCCCACCGACTCGGCCAGCTCGACCTCCGCGGCCGGATCCGCGTCGGCCGCCGGCTCCGGCAGGACCTCGAACGGGTCCTCGCGACGGGCCTTCCGCGAGCGCAGGACGTCGAGGCAGACGCGGGAAACGACCGTCGTCAACCAGGCCGCCGGGTTGTCGACCGAATTGACACGGTTCAAGCGCAGCCAGGCTTCCTGGACGGCGTCGTCCGCCTCGGTCAGCGAGCCGAGCATCCGGAACGCCAGCCCGCGCAGCCTGCCGCGTTCCGCCTCGAACTCCTCGGCCAGCTCGTCCATCGGTCACCTTTCGCCCGCAGCCACCGTCGCACTCCCGACGGATCCCGGCGACCAGAGGTGACCGACGAGCTTGCTGACCCCTGCCGACCTGGGCGCGTGGCGCCTGCCGAACCGCGTGGTGCTCGCCCCGACGACCCGGGCGCGCGTCCCGGGCGGCGTAATAGGCGACCTGCAGGTCGCCTATTACGCGCAGCGCGCCGGCGCCGGGCTGATCGTCACCGAGGGCACCTGGGTGAGCGAACGGGCCGTGGGGTTCCCGGACGTGCCGGGCATCCACAGTGACGACCAGGTCGCCGGGTGGCGGCCGGTCACCGACGTCGTGCACGCGCTGGGCGCCCGGATTGTGGTGCAGCTGTGGCACACCGGCGCGGTGTCCCACCCGGGCTTCCTCGGGGAACGGCCGGCCGGACCCTCGGCGGTCGACCCGGAGGAGACCGTGCACACCGCCTCGGGCAGGCGCCCAACCGTGACCCCGCGCGAGCTGAGCGCGGCCGAGATCCGGGCGGTCGTCGCGGACTACGCCCACGCGGCGGAGAACGCGCGGCGCGCGGGCTTCGACGGCGTCGAGGTGGCCGCCAACGGCGTCTACCTGCTCGCGCAGTTCCTGCACCCGCGGCTGAACCGCCGCACCGACGCGTACGGCCGCTTGCGGCGCAAGCTGCTGCTGGAGGTGGTCGACGCGGTGCGCGCGGCCGGAATCGCCGTCGGGGTACGGCTTTCACCGTGGTGGACCGGCGGACTGTTCACTGTGGACGAACCCCTGCGCGCCGAGTACGACGACCTCGTCGGCGAACTCGACGTGTCCTACCTCCACCTCCGCGGGCCCGACAGCGGACCGGATTTCGCCGGCTTCGCCCGGTATCGCCGGCTGTTCCGCGGTCCGCTGATCGTGAACAACGGCTTCGACCGCGACTCCGGCAACGCCGTCGTCGAAGCCGGGATCGCCGACGCCGTGTCCTACGCCCGGCACTTCATCGCGAACCCCGACCTCGTGACGCGGTTCGCGCTCGGCCTCCCGCTGGCAACCGCCGATCCCGCGACGTACTACGGCGGTGGTGCCGCCGGTTACGTCGAGCAGGCGGCCGCGATCGCCGCGGTGTCCCAGTAGAACGGGCGGACCTCGGTGATGCGGCCGTCCGCCACCGTGATCGTCTGCGGGATCGGGAACGCCAGCTCGCGGCCGGTCGCCGGGCGCGGGCACGCACGTTCGTCAGCACCACGAGCGGGGACGTGGTGCTGAGGAACGCCTGCTCGCCCAGCTCGAAGACGGCCCACGTGCGGCTCATCTCCGCGAAGAACCGCCGCAGGCCGTCGTGCCCGCGCCAGACACCGCCGAACGGCAGCCCGTCGGCCTGGTGCAGCACGAAGTCCGCGGCGAAGTACGGCCGCAACGGCTCGAAGTCGCCGGTGGCGAAGTACTCGGCTTCGGCGGCGTACATGCCCTCGAGAACGGAGACGCTCATGACGGTCATCGTGGCGGGCCGGCGGGCGGGCCACCGGCGGGAACCGGCCCTCGCGCTACTCCGGGCACCACACGGCGAGCTCGCTGCCGCCGGGTTCGCGGAAGTGGAAGCGCCGGCCGCCGGGAAAGGCGAACGGTTCCTTCGTCACCTCCCCGCCGGCCGCTTCGACGGCGGCGCGGGCCGCCGCCAGGTCGTCCGTGCGGACCGTCACCAGCGGCGCGCGGGCCTGCTCGGCCGCGTCCGCCTGGAAGCCGAACGTGAGGCCGGCGGCCCGGACATCGGTGTAGTCCGGGCCGTACGGCGTCACCGGCCAGCCGAAGGCGCGCGCGAAGAACTCGCCGGACGCGGTGGCCGACGTGGACGGGAACTCGACGAAGTCGACTTCGAACATGCCCCCGACGCTAGCGGCGACCACCGACAAAACCGCGCGAGCGAGCCAGCGCCAGCCCGCCGAGCGCGGCGGCGGCCACCCCGATCACCAGGGCCACCCAGCCCCCGACGATCCCGTACCCGGTGCCGGGACCGCCCTTCGCCGCGGCCACGACGACCGCGCCGCCCGCCGCGCCGGCGATCCCGAAACCCAGCGCGAGGGCGGCGCCCCGGCCGCGGGTCAGGGCCAGGACGCCGGCGACGACGCCGGCCAGGCCCACCACCGCGGCGACCACGGACCACACGCGCCCCGGCGTCAACGCGTAAGTACTGACAGCGGCAAGAGTCATGGCGTACTCCCCATCTTTCGGTGTCCGGGAAGCATGTCCGCCGGACCCGCCGCCCGTCGTCGTGCGGACGCGGGCACTTCGCGCTGCCACGGCCGCCGCAGGAACCGCGGATGTACCGCGCCCGCAGTAGTCCGCGAATGCTCTTCAAGCCGGATTCGCCGCCCGGAACATCCGGTTAGGGTGCGGGGATGCGGGTCGTGGACGGGGTGGTCGCCGCCGGGGTGGCGGCGGCGTTGCTGATCGCCGGGCTCTCGGCGCGGCACGTGCCCACGGCCCTCGACCCGCTGGGGTACGCGCTCCTGGTGGCGGGCGGGCTGGCGCTGGTGGCGCGCCGCCGGGCTCCGGTCGTCGTGCTGGCGGTGACCGCGGCGTGCGCGCTCGGCTACCAGGTCGCCGGGTTCGAAGTGCCCGTCGTCGCGTACCTCTTCGCGGTGTACGCCGCGGTCCGGGCGGGACACCGCGTCGCCGCGGTGGTCGCTTCGGTGCTGATGCTCGGCGCGGTCCCGTTCGCGATCCTGGCCACGGGCCTGCACACGACCGGCGAGGCGTTCACGCAGTCCCGTGACGTCCTCCAGATCGCGTGGCTGATCGCCGCCGGCGCGGCGGGGGAGGCGTTGCGCCAGGCCGAGCGGCGCGCCGACGAAGCCGAACGGACCCGCGAGGAGACCGCGCGACGGCGTGCCGACGAGGAGCGGCTGCACATCGCCCGCGAGCTGCACGACTCGCTCACCCACCAGATCTCCGTCATCAAGCTGCAGGCCGAAGTCGCCGTCCACCTGGCGGCCAAGCGAGGTGAAGACGTGCCGGAAGCCCTGCTCGCGATCCGCGACGCCGGCCGCGACGCGGCGCGCGAACTGCGTGCGACGCTGGAGGCGCTCCGCGACGACGGCAAGA
This sequence comes from Amycolatopsis sp. NPDC049691, assembly GCF_040675005.1. Classification (NCBI taxonomy): domain Bacteria; kingdom Bacillati; phylum Actinomycetota; class Actinomycetes; order Pseudonocardiales; family Pseudonocardiaceae; genus Amycolatopsis; species Amycolatopsis sp. NPDC049691. The sequence continues at coordinate 116,015 of NZ_JBFANX010000016.1, read as the reverse complement.
ACCCGCCGCACGGGCTCGACGACGTCCCGGACCTCGTGGACCGGGCCCGCTCCGGCGGTCTCGACGCGCGGCTGACGGTCGAAGGCCGGTGCGACGACGTGCCGGCGGCGGTCGGCCGGACCGCCTACCGGATCGTCCAGGAGTCGCTGACGAACGTCGCCCGGCACGCCGCCGCGGCCACCGCGTCGGTCCGGATCGACCACCGGCCCGGCACGCTGGTCGTCCGCGTCGACGACGACGGGAAGTCCACTGTGGACAGTGTGCCGGGCGTCGGCCTGACCGGGATGCGCGAGCGCGTCACGGCGCTCGGTGGCCGGCTCGACGCCGGGCCGCGCCGCGAAGGCGGGTTCAGCGTCCGAGCCGAGCTCCCCGTGGACGACCCGGCATGATCCGCGTCCTGCTGGCCGACGACCAGCCGCTGATCCGCAGCGGGTTCCGCGCGCTGCTCGACGCCGAGGCCGACGTCGAGGTGGTGGCCGAAGCCGCCGACGGCGGCGAAGCCGTGACGCTCGCGCTGGAGCACCTGCCGGACGTCGTGCTCCTCGACGTCCGGATGCCGGGCGTCGACGGCCTCGAGGCGACCCGCCGCATCGCCGCGGACCCGGCGCTGGCCGCCGTGCACGTCGTCATCCTGACCAACTACGGCTTCGACGAGTACGTCTTCGAGGCCCTGCGCGCCGGCGCGGCGGGGTTCCTGGTGAAGGACATCCGGCCGGAGGACTTCCTGCACGCCGTGCGCGTCGCGGCCCGGGGCGACGCGCTGCTCGCGCCGTCGATCACGCGCAAGCTGATCGACCGGTACGTGACGCAGCCGCCGGTGCCCGGGGTGGGGCTGGCGGAGCTGACCAACCGGGAGCGCGAGGCGGTCGCGCTGGTCGCGCGGGGGCTGTCCAACGACGAGATCGCGGCGCGGATGGTGATCAGCCCGCTGACCGCGAAGACGCACGTCAACCGGGCCATGGCGAAGCTGGGGGCGCGGGATCGGGCGCAGCTCGTGGTGTTCGCCTACGAGTCCGGGCTGGTGCGTCAGGCCGGGCGGCCCGCGCCCGCGTAGTCGTCGCCCTTCGAGTGGTACGTGTGGATCTGGATCGCCTGACCCTCGGTCGGCGCGTTGATCATCAAGCCGTTGCCCAGGTACAGCCCCACGTGGTGGATGCGCGTGGCCGGGCTGCCGTAGAACACCAGGTCGCCCAGGCGGGGCTCCTGCGTGGCCGGCACCGGCGGCAGCGCGCGGAACTGGCTGTCCGCCGTCCGCGGCAGGGACACCCCGGCGCTGTCGTACGACGCCTTCGTCAGGCCCGAGCAGTCGAAGCCCGCCGCGCCCGCGTCCGGGCCGTTGCCGCCCCAGACGTACGGGAGGCCGAGCTGGCCCAGGGCGAACCGGGTCGCGCGGACCCGCGGCGACGACGCCGACGCCGGGTCCAGCGACAGCGTCGCGTACAGCTGGGCCATGCCGAGGACGCGCTGGCGGAACAGCTCCGTGTCGCTGCCCGGGTGGTAGGCCGCGATCGCCTTCCACCAGCCCGGGCCCGCGCCGAGGTCCGTGCCGCCCGCGCACAGCGCCCGGCCGGCCGCGACCGGGGCTTCGCCGCCGTACTTCTTGGCCTGCGCCGCGGTCAGGCCCAGGAGGTTCCCGCCGCTTCGGCCGTGGTCCGACGCCGCCGAGCCGACGCCCGCCAGCGTGACCCACGAGAGGTGGCACGACGGGTCTTCGCCGCGCAGCGCCAGCTCGCCGTTCGCGTAGCCGATCAACGCGGCCGCGGGGATGTCCAGCGGTCCCGCCAGCTGGTCGGCCCACTGCTGCAGCGGGCTCTTGCCGCCCTGGCCGGACGCGCCCTGGCCGGGCTCTTGCGCCTTCACCGGTGCGCTGACCTCGAGGACCGACGGGCCCGACGCCGCGTCGCGCGCCACCGGCAGCGCGGCCGCCGGCGCGGGCTCGGGCGACCGGTCGGCCAGCAGCCAGCCGGCGGTGACCAGACCCGCGACGAGCGGCAGCGCGACGAGGCCGCGCAGGGCCGCGCCGCGAGCCCAGGAGGTCGGCTTGGTCGTCACGGGTTCCAACTTAGAAGAGCGCACCTCTTGGTGAACGACTGAGTAGCTTGCACGTTAGGGGGACTCTCATATGGTGGACACATGACTGAGATCGACGCTGCCCGTCTCACCTCGGCACTCAAGGATCGGTACGCGCAGGTCGACGTCGTCGAGCGCACCGGCTCCACCAACGCCGACCTGCGGAAAGCCCTCGAAGACGGCGCCGCGGACCGGACCGTTCTCCTCGCCGAGGAGCAGACCGCGGGCGTCGGCCGGCGGGCGCGGCAGTGGAGCTCCCCGAAGGGCGCCGGGCTGTACCTCAGCGTGGCGCTGCGGCCGGAGGTCCCCTTCACCGCGCTGGGCTCACTCTCCGTCGTCGCCGGGCTCGCCGTCCGGGCGGCCGCCGCGTCCGTCGGGGTGGACGCCACGCTCAAATGGCCCAACGACGTCCTCTCCGGCGGGGCCAAGTGCGCCGGGATCCTCGCCGAGGCCGTCGCCGGGAATCCGCCGTCGATCGTGCTCGGCATCGGCCTCAACGTCCTGCCGCTCGGCGACGTCCAGCCGGGCCCGGGCGGCCTGCCCGCGACGTCGCTCGCCGAGCTGGGCGCCACGAACACCGACCGCACCGACGTCGCGATCGCGCTGCTCACCGAGTTCGACGAGCTGGAGAAGCGGTGGCGGCTCGCGGGCGGCGACCTCACCGAGGCCGGCCTGCTCGGCGACTACCGCGCCCACTGCTCGACCCTCGGCCAGGACGTCGAGGTCCAGCTGCCGGACGGCACGTCGCTCACCGGGCGCGCCGCCGACATCGACGCCGCCGGCCAGCTCCAGGTCGACATGACGGGCGGCCAGCGGCACACCGTCTTCGCGGGTGACGTGGTGCACGTCCGCCCGGCCTGATTCTTCGGGGCGTTGCACTCACCGGCCGGGCGTCTCGCCGGTACGGTGAGGCGACACCGCCGCACCGACCTTGGGAGCGTCCGCCGTGGCTTATCCGGACGATTTGCTCAGCGAGCAAGAGCACGTCGTGGTGCACAGTCACCCCCACTTCAAGATGCTGATCTTCCCGACGCTCGTGTTCCTGGTCACCCTGGGTGCTGGCACCTGGCTGGCGATCCTGGCGAAGGACGCGTCCTCGCCGTGGAACTCGGTCGGGCTGATCGCCATCGGGGTCGTGGCGCTCGTGCTGATCGTGTGGCTGTTCCTGGCGCCGCTCGTCCGCTGGCGGACCACCCACTTCATCGTGACCACCGACCGCCTCATCGCCCGCGAAGGCGTGCTGAAGCGCACCGGCATCGACATCCCGATGGGCCGCATCAACAGCGTCCAGTTCGAGCACGGCCTGCTCGACCGCGTCTTCGGCTGCGGCACGCTGATCATCGAGTCGGCGTCCGACGAGCCGCTGCGGTTCGAGGACATCCCGCACGTCGAGAAGGTGCACACGGTGATCTACCGCGAGGTCAACGACAACCCGTACGACGACTACCGCCCGGGCCCCCAGCAGACCGAGCCGCTGCCGCCGCAGGGCGGGCGGCCGCCGCGCGGCGACCGTCGCCGCTGATGGGCACGCGCGAACTGGGCCTGCCGGAGCGGGTCCCCTCGGCGGGGGAGCTGCCGGAGCGGGTGACGATCTGGGAGGTCGGCCCGCGGGACGGCCTGCAGAACGAGAAGACCATCGTCCCGGTCGAGGTCAAGCTGGAGTTCCTCGACCGGCTCGCGGGCGCCGGCCTGACGACCCTGGAAGCCACCAGCTTCGTGCACCCGAAGTGGGTGCCACAGCTGGCCGACGCCGAGCAGCTGCTCGCCGGGCTGGACCGCCGCGAAGGTGTCCGCTACCCCGTGCTGGTGCCGAACGAGAAGGGCCTGAACCGGGCCCTCGACGCCGGTGTCGAGCACATCGCGATCTTCGCCAGCGCGACGGAGACGTTCGCGCGCAAGAACCTCAACTCCTCGCTCGACGAGCAGTTCGGGATGTTCGAGCCGGTCGTGACGCGGGCGCGGGAGGCGGGCGTCGAGGTGCGCGGCTATCTCTCGATGTGCTTCGGCGACCCGTGGGAAGGCGCCGTGCCCGCCAAGCAGGTCGCCGACGCGGGCCGCCGTCTGCTGGACATGGGGTGCTCGCAGCTTTCGCTGGGCGACACCATCGGCGTCGCGACCGCGGGCCAGGTGGAGAACCTGATCGGCCTGTTCGGCGATGTCGGTACTTTGGCCGTGCACTTCCACGACACCTACGGACAGGCTCTGGCCAACACGCTCGCGGCGCTCCGATGTGGAGTGTCGACTGTGGACTCTTCGGCGGGCGGGCTCGGCGGCTGCCCGTACGCCGAGTCGGCGACGGGGAACCTGGCGACCGAAGACCTGGTGTGGATGCTCGACGGGCTGGGTATCGCTCACGGAGCCGACCTGGACGCGCTGGTGGCGGCCAGCACGTGGATGGCGGGACAGCTCGGCCGCCCGAGCCCGTCCCGCGTGGTCGCCGCGCTGAGCTGACCTCGCCCGCACCCGTTCCCGTGGGGTGCGGTATCAAGGGGGACCGGCAGCACCGCGGCCGCGTCGAACACCACGTGCCCGCGGGCACCGACCGAGCCGGAGGATGGGTGTGACCGAGCCTTCCGAGGCGGGCTCCGAACCGGTCGAGGCCGACCTCGACACGGGGCCGATCCGGGTGCCCGAGTACGGGCTGACGGATTCCGGCGCCTTCGAAGAGGCGCCGACCCCGCCCTCGGGCAACCCGGCGGCGTGGCCGCACGCGGTGTCGCCGCTGCTGCCGCCGTTCCCGCTGCCCCCGGCTCCGCCCGTGCCCCCGGCGCCCGCGCCGGCCGCGCCGCCACCGCCGGTCGCCGGGCCGCCGCTCAGCCCCGGTTCGCCGGCGCCGTTGCCACCGCTCGGGTCGCCGCGCACGGAACGGGAAAGCGTTGTCGCGCTGTTCCTGGTCCACATGTTCCCGATCGGGCACCTGCCGGTGGCCATGGACAAGCCGGCGCTGCAGCTGCCGCTGCCCGACGACCCGGAGGGCTTCGCCCCGAACGACCACCCGGACGCCCGGCTGATCTTCGACGACCAGGCGCTCACCAACGTGACCGCCGGGTTCCGCCGCTCGCCGACCGCGCCGTCGCGGCCCGTGCCGCGGCACCTGACCGAGGGGTACGTGCCGTACGCGCACGCGACGCAGGCGGTGTGGATCCGCCGGTTCGTCGTCGGGCACAGCGAACTCGGGCCCGAATACGCGTGGCCGCCCGGCGACCACTACCCGGAGGGCGGCGTCGACCACGCCGAGCCGGTGATGGTCCCGGCCAACACCGTGCTCGACCGCTTCGGCCCGGCGTACGGCCGCGTGTTCTTCGCCGACGGGACGCCCTTCGCGGAACGCTCGCTGCCGCCCGGGATGCTGGACGCCGAGTACCGCCGGTACGTCGTGGTGCGCGCGGTGCCGATGTGGCGGTCGGAGACGGCGAACTGGTTCGGCCAGGTCGGCGGCGGCACCCGGTACCGTGCGCTGCTGGCGGCCGACGAACTGGTGACCCTCGGCTACCTCGCCGAGGCCAAGGGGGATGAGGACTGATGAACACGCAGTCGATCCAGCGCTGGCTCGGCGTGCTGGGCGTGCCGCCGGAGGTCGTTTCGCTCGGCGCCGAGGTCGACAACGCCTGGTGCCTGATGCAGGGCGAGGACGAGGCGTGGGAGGTCTTCTGGCGGGAGCAGGGCAACCGCTACGACTGGGCGCGGTTCACCAGCGAGCAGGTGGCGTGCCACTACCTTTTCGGCAGGCTGGCCTGGGCGCAGGTCGCCCGCGGCGCCGTCGGCCTGCTGCCCGGGTCGTGACGCGCACGACCCGGGCAGGCCGGTCAGCTCACCGCGTAGGTGAAGACGTGCGCCGCGCCTGAACCGGTCGACGTCGGCAGCGTGATACTGCGAACCTGCTTCGCCGGATCGAGCGCGATCGGGGCCGTCGCGAACAGGTACGACGTGTACGGCCGCTGGAGCCGGAACATGTACCGCGGGAACGCCGAGTTCACGTACGGCACCTTCGCGACGACCGTGTTCCCGAACTGCGGCGTCTCCGCTCCACCCTTCAGCAGCCACTCCGACAGGCCCAGCTGCGCCTGCTGCGTCGAGCCGTCGGTGTAGGTGACGGTCACCGTGCCCTGCGCGTCCGAACCGGTTGCCGCACCGAGGAACGACAGTTTCGTCGCCCCCTTGGCCGCGGTCACCGCAAGCGTTTGCCCCGCCGCGATCACGTTGTCCGGCGACCCGGTCGGGCTCGACGGCCACCGGAACCGCTGGCCGTTGGCGGTCACCGTCCCGCCCGGCGTGATGCCGTTCGCGGCGAACCCCTGCGCGGAGTAGGAGAACGCGAACCCGCCCGGGTAGAGGTCGGTCTCGCCGAAGTCGCCGTACTGGACGAACTTGTCGTCCGTGACGCCGACGTTCGTGTTCGCCGCGTGCAGCGTCCCCGGCGTCCCGACGGTCACCGGCAGCCGAGCCGGTACCTGATCGCCGAACTCCACCGGCACGCTCGTGTACGCGTCCGGGGTCCCGGCCGCCGCGGTGACCTTCACCTGCTGGGAAGCGGAGCCGTGCGCGCCCACGGTGAGCGTCCCGCTCGACGGCGTCACGGTGATCCCGGCCGGCGGCTTCGCCCGCCACGTCACGGTGCCGGCGCCGGTGATCCCTTCCGCGATCACCGTGGCCGTCGTCGCGGAGCCGGGAGCGACGACCACACGGCCCGGGCCGACGCGTCCGCGCACTGGAACCTCGCCGTCGCGGAAGGACGGCGGGACGTCGGAAGCGCCCGAGCCCCACGACGTCGGCGACGCGCCGAGCGTGAAGTCGAGCCGGCCGCCGTTGACCGCGAAGGACTCCGGCAGCCACGGCTTGGTGCTGGTCTTGCCGTCGACCTTCAACGCGCGAACGTACTTCACCGAGCTGGACGCGCCGGGCGCGGTGATCGTGATCCGCTGCCCGGTCGCCCGGGTCAGCGTGATCTTCGGGAACATCGGGCTGGCCAGCACCAGTTCCGCGCGGCCGGGCGCCTCCGGGTACATGCCGAGCGCGGCGAAGACGTACCACGCCGACGTCGCGCCGAGGTCGTCGTTGCCGGGCAGGCCGTCTTCGGTGGGCTTGAACAGCAGTTCCGCCGAGCGGCGCACGATGTCCTGCGTCTTCGACGGCGCGCCCGCGTACGCGTACTCCCACGGAACCTCGAACGACGGCTCGTTCGACATGAACGCGTACGGCGAACTGGCGTCGCTGTTCAGCTTGGTGAAGAAGAAGTCGAGCCGCTTCTTCGCCGCGTCGTCGCCGCCCATCGCGTCGAAGAGCCCGCGGACGTCGTAGGGCACCATCCAGGTGTACTGCGCCGCGTTTCCTTCCTGGTAGCGCATTTCCTGGTACTGCGCGGGGTCGAACGGCGACAGGAACTGGCCGTCGCGCATCCGGGTCTGCAGGTAGCCCGTCGCCGGGTTGTAGACGTTTTCCCAGTACTGGGCCCGTGACATGAACTGGTGATAGGTACTGGACGCACCGAGCCGTTGGGCCAGCTGGGCGATGCCGAAGTCCGCCGTCGTCTCCTCGAGCATGTCGGAGACGTTGTTGGGGTGGTACCCCAGCGTCAGGTAGTCCGAGAGACCCGGCCGTTCGAGCGCGCGTTCACCGGCCTGCTGGACGCGGGTGGCGCCGGTGACCATCGACTTCAGCGCGTGGGACGCGTCGAAGTCGGTGGCGCCGAAGGCGTACGTGCTCGCGATGATCGAGTGGTAGGGGTCGCCGCCCATCACGCCCATGAAGTCGTTGTTCTGCGACCAGCGGTCCCAGATCCCGCCCGCCTGGTCCGCCTGGTTGAGCATCGACTGCGCCATGTCGGCGGCTTCGTGCGGCGCCAGCATCGACAGCAGCTGGACCTCGTCGCGGTAGGTGTCCCAGCCGGAGAAGTTGGCGTACTGCGCGTGCCCCGGTTTCGCGAGGTGGATCTGCTTGTCGAAGCCGGCGTACCGACCGTCCACATCGGAAAAGACGTTCGGCTGCATGAGCGTGTGGTAGAGCGCGGTGTAGAACGTCCGGGTCGCCGCGTCCGTGCCGCCCTCGACGGTGATCTGCCGCAGCCGGTCGTTCCAGGCTTGACGGGCCCGTGCCTTGACCGCGTCGAAGGAGTCGTGCCGCTGTTCCAGCAAGGCGTTCAGCCGCGCGCCCGTCAAGTCCACATAGGACACGCCGACGTGCACCTGGACCGGCTTGGCGGGGTCGAAGGTCAGGTAGGCACCGGAGCCGCCGTCCGGGGTGACGACCTGCTTGTCCCAGGTCGTCTTGCTCAGGTCGCCGCCGCGGGCGCTGGTGCCGCCCGGCGTCACGGTGGCGTCCTGCCAGGTCCCGGACGTCGTGAACGGCTGGTCGAACGACGCGATGAAGTACAGCTTGTACGTGTTGGGGCCGCGGCAGAAGTGGCCGGAGGACACCCATCCTTCGACGGTCCGCCGGGCCGGGTCGACCGTCACGGCGGCGTCGTCGCTGCCCATCGCCGACTGCGCGACGTCGATGAGCAGCGTGGCGGGCGAGTTCTTCGGGAACGTGAAGCGGCCGAGGCCGGAGCGCTGGGTCGCGGTCAGCTCGGTCGTGATGCCGGAGTCCGTCGTCACCTTGTAGTAGCCGGGAGACGCGGATTCGTTGGCGTGGCTGAAGGTGGGGAAGTACTTCGTCGCGTCGACGGCGGGCGACGTCGAAACCTGCCCGGCGAACGGCAGGAACGGGACGTCACCCGCCGCGCCGCCGCAGCCGGCGCCGTTGAAGTGGGTGAGGCTGAAGCCGCGGAGCTTGTTCTCTTCCCAGGCGTAGCCGCCGTCGCGGTCGCGGGCGTAGTACCGGCCCTGCCCGGCGGGCGGCTTGGGCTGCAGCGGCGTGTCGGGGCTCCACTGCACCATGCCGAAGGGGACGTCGGCGCCGGGGAACGTGTCGCCGGCGTAGGTGTTGGTCTCGGGGGTGTCGCCGGCCTTCGCGCCGGCGAACGGGTTGACGTAGGCGGAGAGGTCGCTCTCGTGGGCGGCCGCCGGACTGGCCGCGATGGCCGTGAACAGGGGAATGACCAAAGCCGCGGTGACGACTCTGCGCATGCTCTTCCTCCCGGGGTGAGCGGGCCGCCCGCGCCTGACAACGTTGTCAACGGACCGGGTGACCCGGCGAGCACTGGGAGTGAACCACCGGTCGTTCGGACCGGTCAAGAAGTTCCCGCCGAGCGGCCTACCCGGTTACCTCTTGAGGATCGCGAGCGCGTCTTCGTGGAGCCGGCCGTTCGTCGACAGCGCGCTGCCGTTGTCGTACCGCGCCACGCCGTCGAGGTCGCTGAACCGCCCGCCGGCCTCGGTGACGATCACCTGCGCCGCCGCGACGTCCCACGGGTTCACGATGCACTCCGCCGCGACGTCCAGGGCGCCCTCGGCCACCAGGACGTGGTGCCAGAAGTCGCCGAACGCGCGGGTCTCCCAGCACGCGTCCACCAGGCCGAGGTACTTCTCGCGCGAGTGGTACTCGGTCCACGAGTTCAAGTCCGTAGTGGACAGATAAGCGTCCGAAAGGGACGAAACCTTCGAAACCGACAGCTGCCGCGTGCCGGCGGCGTCCGAAGAGAAGGCCCCGGAACCGGTCGCCGCCCACCAGCGGCGGCCCAGCAGCGGCGCGCTGATCATGCCGACGACCGGGTCGCCGTCCGCCACCAGGGCGATGAGGGTCGCCCAGACGGGTACACCTCGGAGGAAGTTCTTGGTGCCGTCGATCGGGTCGAGCACCCACGCCCGGCCGGTCGCCGCCGAGCCGCCGCGCTCCTCGCCCAGCACCGCGTCGGCGGGCCGTTCTTCGGCGAGCACGGCACGGATCGCGTCCTCCACCGCGGTGTCCGCGTCGGTCACCGGGGTGCGGTCGGGCTTGCGCTCCACCGCGAGGTCCAGTGCGCGGAACCGCGCCGTCGTGATCGCGTCGGCGGCGTCGGCCAGCCGGGTGGCGAGGGCCAGATCATCTTCGTAGCCAGGCACGGTCACGATGGTTTCACGCCCGCGCGCCGTAGAGTTGGCCAGGTGAGCATGGTCCTACTTGCCGAAGACGATCCGGCCATCGCCGAACCGCTCTCCCGCGCCCTCGAACGCGAGGGATACGAGATCCACGTCGTCACCGACGGTCCTTCGGTCCTCGACGCCACCGCCGCCCAGAAGGTCGACCTGCTCGTGCTCGACCTCGGGCTGCCCGGCATGGACGGGCTCGAGGTCTGCCGGCGCCTGCGCGCGGGCGGCACCGAGCTGCCCGTCCTGATGCTCACCGCCCGGACCGACGAGGTCGACTTCGTCGTCGGCCTGGACGCGGGCGCCGACGACTACGTCGCCAAGCCGTTCCGGCTCGCCGAGCTGCTCGCCCGGATCCGCGCGCTGCTGCGCCGCCGGGTGCCCGAGGTGCTGGAGGCCGGCGGCGTGCGGATGGACCTCGGCGCGCGGCTGGTCACCGTCGACCTGCACGAGGTTCAGCTCGCGAACAAGGAGTTCGAGCTGCTGCGCGTCCTGATGAGCCGCGCCGGGCAGGTCGTCAGCCGCGACGAGATCCTCGCCGAGGTCTGGAACGACCTCGAGTCGAAGACGTCCAAGACACTCGACATGCACATGTCGTGGCTGCGGCGGAAGCTCGCCATCGCCGCCGACGAGGCCGCCGGGCGCACCAGCAAGGCCCACGACGGCGAGCGGCGGATCGCGACCGTTCGCGGCGTCGGCTTCCGGTTCAACGCCGAATAAGCCGTGCGCCGCCGCATCCTGCTGGCCATCCTGCTGGCCGTCGCCGTCACCGCGGCGGTACTGGGCATCCCGCTGGGCATCGTGGCGAGCTGGCAGATCGAGTCGAGCTACCGCGAGACGCTCGCCGAGAACGCCCGCGCGGCGGCGGCGATCCTCGACACCGAGATCGCCAACGGCCAGGCGATCGACCTCGACCAGGTGCGCGCGGCGGTGCCCGCGAACGGGATCCTCACCGTGCAGGTCCCGAACCAGCAGGAAAAGCGCTACGGGAACGACCCCGGGCCGGACACCGTCACCGAGACGGCCGACCTGGCCCGCGACGGCAAGGTCGCCATCGCCGTCCCGGCCGGCCCGATGCACGAGCGCCAGACCACGGTGACGCTGGTCGTCGTGCTGCTGGTGCTGCTGTCGGTCGGCACCGGCGCGGTGGTCGCGATCGCGACGGCCCGGCGGCTCGCGAAGCCCCTGCGGCACGTCGCCGAACGCGCGTCCCGCCTCGGTGGCGGCGACTTCCGGCCCGACCCGAGCCGCTACGGCGTCGGCGAGCTCGACATGGTCGCCGAAGCCCTGGACGCGTCCGGCACGGCGCTGGCCCAGCTCGTGCAGCGGGAACGCCAGCTCGTCGGCGACGTCTCGCACCAGCTGCGCAGCCGGCTGACGGCGCTGCAGCTGCGCCTGGAACCGCTCACCGTGCACCCGGACGAAGAGGTGGCCGACGAGTCGAAGGCGGCCCAGGAGCAGGCCGACCGGCTCGCCGAGGCACTGGACGAGCTGCTGGCGGCGGCCCGTGCGGCCCGCGAGGTCGGCGCGGAGCCGGTGGACCTGCCGACCCAGCTGCCCGAGATGGCGCAGGAGTGGCGAGAGCTGCTCCGCTCCGAAGGCCGCAACCTTCGGATGCGGGTGGCCGACGGCCTGATGGCTCGCGCGACCCCGGGGCGTCTTCGTGAGGTCGTCGGCGTGTTGCTGGACAACGCCCTGCGCCACGGGTCGGGCACGGTCACGGTCGCCGCGCGCCGCGGCGACGCCGAGGGCACGGTCGTCATCGAAGTCAGCGACACGGGCTCGGGCGTGCCCGACGAGCTGGCCCCGCACATCTTCGAGCGCGGTTTTTCGGGCGGCGGCTCGACCGGCGTCGGGCTGGCGCTGGCCCGCGCCCTGGTGGAAGCGGACGGCGGCCGGCTCGAGCTGTCGAACCGGCGGCCCGCGGTGTTCAGCCTCTTCCTCAAGGTGCCGCGGCCGAGTGACGTGCCCGAGGTGCGGTGGCCCGCGGAGCGCGTCCCGCGCTAGTCGGTGTCGGCCGTGACGAGCAGGACGAACCCGGCTCGCGCGGGCATGCCCAGGCTCGTCCACAGTCCCGTCGGATCCGTTGCGGCCAACGACATCCGCACCTTGGAAGCGCTTTCCGCGGGCAGCCGCCCGGCGTCGAGGACCGCGTGCAGCGCCGCGTCGAGCAGGGCGTGCTCGTCCTGGATCGCCCCGGCCCGCGCGGTGACGAGGTAGGAAAGCGCGCAGCGCCGGGCCGCGCGCTTCCCTTCCCCCTCGTTTCCCTCCCCGACGGCGTCGCGCAGTGCGAAGAGGAACAGCTCCACGCTCCGCACCTGCGACTCCGTCTGCCAGGTCGGTTTCGGCGGGTCGAGCCGGATCTGCGTTCCCGCGGGCAAGCGGGGCCGCAGCAGCCGGCACAGTGCCTCGTCGACCTGGGCGATCATGGGTCAGATCAACCCTTCACGCAGTGCGTACGCGACCGCGTGCGACCGGTTGCGCAGCTGGAACCGGTTCGTCACGTCGTGCAGGATGCTCTTCACCGTGCGCTGCGAGTAGCACAGCTGGTCGGCGATCTCCTGCGTCGAATACCCCGCCGCGACGAGCCGCAGCACCTCCGTCTCCCGGTTGCTCATCCCGCCCAGGTGCAGGCCGCGCGGCTGGAGCACCTGGCGTTGCAGGCGGGACACCCGGCTCAGCAGCCGGCCGAGCAGGTCGGGCGGCAGCGCGCCCTCCCCGGCCGCGGCCGCCTTGATCAGCCGGACGAGCACCTCCGGCCCGGCGTCGGCGCGGCGGGCGACCGCGCAGACCCCGTGCTCGACGGCGTTCAGGATCTCGTTGTCGTCGACTTCGCCCGCGATCAGCACGATGCGGGTGAAGCCCTGGTGGTGCAGCGCGGACAGCAGCTGGGTCATCGTCTCGTCGAGCCGGTCGGCGACCAGCAGCGCGACCATGGCCGAGTCGGCCGCCTCCCCGTCGACCACCCGGACCTCGTCGCGTGAACGCAGCGCCATGCAGACGCCGTTGTGCAGGATCGGATCGGTGGCGCGGACCACCACCGGCGTCCTGTCGGATTCGAACATCGTCACCCATTCCCCTCGAACGGTGCGAGGGTTTCCACCCCTCACCCTTCCCACAGTGCCCGCTCGGGTGTCCCGAGCGCATGGGACCGGCGTCCCGGATTGCCCGGTGGGGTGCCCGTCAGGACCGGCCGAGTCCCGCGTCCCGGGCCCGGACGATCGCTTCGGCGCGGTCGGCGACGTGCAGTTTGGCGAAGACGTTGGAAATGTGGTTACGCACCGTTTTCGGGCTCAGGCAGAGGGTGTTCGCGATGACGCCGTTGCTGTGCCCGGCCGCGATCAGGGACAGGACCTCGCGCTCGCGCCCGGTCAGCTCCGGGAACACCGGCTCGCTCGTGGGCGGCGGCTGGTTGAAGAAGCCGAGCACGCGGTTCGCGATGTCGGGGCCGAAGATGGCTTCGCGCCGGGCGACCGCCTGGACCGCTCGGATGATTTCGTCCGGCTCGGCGTCCTTGAGCAGGTAGCCGCGGGCACCGGCGCGCATCGCCGCGAAGACCGACTCGCTTTCGTCGGCCATCGTCAGCATCAGCACGCCGGTGTCCGGGCTCACGGCCGCGATGTGCCGGGTCGCCTGGATCCCGGACAGGTCGGGCAGGTGCAGGTCCATCACCACGACGTCGGGGAGCAGCGCGCCCGCGGCCTCGATCGCCGCAGCGCCGCTGGCCGCCTCGCCCACGATTTCGATCTCGGGCTCGGCGTCCAGCAGCGTGCACACGCCGAACCGGAACAACGGGTGGTCGTCCACGACGAGCACGCGCAGACCCATCCGGTCACCTCCCCGCTGTCACCCCCCGTAATGGTAGGTGAATGCGGCCGCGTTCTCACGTGCCCATTTCGCGAAGGTCAGCGGCGGCCGGCCGAGCAGGCGTCCGACGGTGTCGAAGACGACGTGTTCGCACTCGGCGGATTCCCGCTTCAACGCGAAGAATCCGTCGACGGCTTCGGCGGGCCAGCCGAATCGGCGCAGCATGCGTTCCCGCGCGGCGGTTTCCGGTTCTTCGACGAATTCAATCGGACGGCCGATCGCTTCGGCGAGGATCGCGACCTGCCGGGCGGTGGTGAGCGCTTCACCGCCGGTGAGTTCGTAGGTCGCGCCTTCGTGCCCGGACGTCGTGAGGGCGAGGGTCGCGACCGCGGCGACGTCCCGGACGTGGACGAGCGCCGACGCGGGGTCGCCCTCGGGCACGTAGACGGTGTTCTCGTCGCGGATCGAGCCGAGCCAGGCGAACCGGTTGTCCATGAACGCGCCGGGCCGCAGGATCGTCCAGGCCGGCCCGGCTTCGCGGACCGCCTGCTCCGCTTCGGCGTGGGCGCGGGTGATCGGGTCGTTCTGTCCGAAGTGGACACCTGTGGTGGACAGCTTGACGAGGTGGCTCACGCCGGCGCGGGCGGCGGCCTGGGCGACCGCCGCTTCGCGGTCGGCGCTGTGGCCCTGGGTCAGCACGAAGACGCGGTCGGCGCCCTCGAGCAGCGCGGGCAGATCGGCGGTGTCCAGGTCGGCCTGCACGACTTCGGCGCGCGGGTCGATGCGGGCCTTGGCCGGGTCGCGGGTCAGGGCGCGGACGGCGGCACCGGCGTCGAGCAGGGCGGGGACGAGGGCGCGGCCGACCTTGCCGGTGGCGCCGAGGACGAAGATCATCGGGAGTTTCCTGTCTTGAGCGGGACGTGGGGGAGTGCGAACGCCGTGACGAGGGCGAGCGCGAGGACCGGCAGCAGGGCGAGGAAGACGCCGTGGGCGCCGGCGGTGTAGGCGAAGCCGAGCGCGACCGGGCCGAGGCTCGAGCCGAGCGCGCGGGCGAGGTTGACGCCGGCGGCGACCGCGCCACGGTCTTCGGGTGGCGCGGTGTTCTGCGTGGCGAGGGCGAGCACCTGCAGGTTGAGCCCGGCCGCGAGGCCGAAGACGACCAGGCAGGCCACGGTCGCCGGGAGGCCGTCGACGGTCAGCAGGCCGAGGACGGCGAGCAGGCCGAGCGCCATGCTGAGCCGCGGGGCCCAGCGGTAGTGCCCGGTGCGGGCGATGACCTTGCTCGCGACGACGGAGGAAGCGGCCACGGCGAGCGTCATCGGCGCGAGCAGGAGGCCGCCTTCGGCCGGTCCCGTGTCTTGCTGCAGGAAGACGGCGATGTAGTTGACTGAGCCGAGGAACGCGAACCCGGCGAGCACGCTGAGCAGGACGGACACGGTGAACGTCCGGTCCCGGAAGAGCCTCGGCGGCAGGACGGGCGCTTCGGCCCGGCGTTCGACGAGCACGAACGCGACGGCGGCGACGGCACCGAGCGCGGCTGACCACGGCGTGAGCAGGGTGAACCCGGTGATGGCGCAGCCGAGCAGGACGACACCGGCGAAGTCGAAAGGTGCGTCCCGCCGTCGTCTCGGCAGGTCGAGTTTCCGCAGGAGGGCGACGGCGACCAGGCCGAGCGGCAGGTTGACGAGGAAGATCGACCGCCACCCGGCGACCTCGGTGAGCAGCCCGCCGGCGACGGGCCCGGCGAGCGACGCGACGGCGAAGCAGATCGAGAACCACCCGAAGTACTTCGCGCCTTCGCGGGGCGTGAACATCTCGCCGAGCGAAGCGCCGACGGAGACGAAGAGGCCGCCGGAGCCGGCGCCCTGCAGAACGCGCCCGGCGACGAGCGTCGCGGCCGACGGCGCGAGCCCGCAGGCGAGCGAACCGAGCAGGAAGAGGGCGAGCGCGCCGAGGAGCACGCGCTTGCGGCCGAAGACGTCACCGAGCTTGCCGTAGAGCGGAGCGGTGACGCTCCCGGCGAGCAGGTAGGCGGTGGTGACCCAGGCGTAGGTCCCGGTGGTGCCGAAGTCGGCGGCGATCCGGGGAAGTGCGGTGGCGACGACCTGGGCGTCGAGCATCGCGAGGAAGACGGACAGGAAAAGCCCGGCAATGGCCGGATTCTGGGCGCGTTTCAGCGCGGTCGTGCTCAAGAAGAAGTCCTTGTTTCGGCAGAAGGGACGAGAGATGCGGACGTGCTTTCACGCACGTCCCGTCGAGTCGGGAAAAGGTTCCATCGTCACCCGCGGGGCAGGTGCGACCTCTTCGCGCTCGGAAACCACCTCGAATCGTCCCGCTCGCCCGGCCGAACCCGGACGGCGTCCTCACGAAGGAACATTGACGAGGATGACTGTAGACAACTACATGTCGGAAGACAAGTAGTTTTCGATCCAGTACCGCCGGACGCGGGACACGCCGAGGGTCCGCGCTTCACCGAGCATCCGGCCGAGCGCCCAGCTCGCCACCCCGCGACCGCGCGCGGACGGCCGGACGCCGTAGCCGATGTGGCCGAACTGCCGGACGAACTCGCCGAAGCCGTGCCGCAGCGCGATGCCGCCGAGCACCCGGTCGCCTTCGACGATCCACCGGTAGGTGCAGGCGTCAGCGCAGGCGGGTCACGTCGCCGGTGTCACGACGGCGCTCGCCCAGCTCGTCCGGGAACACCCACTTCTTGAACCCCCAGAAGCGGAAGAACATCGCCAGCAGCATGCCGATGATCGACCCGCTCGCGAAGTCCGCCACCTCCTGCACCAGCCGCGTCACGTGCGGGACCTCCAGGTCCAGCACGTACCGCGACACGTACAGCGGGATCAGGTTCACCACGACCGCGACCCCGCTGATCACGAAGAACAGCGCGGCCTCGTGGTGGCGCTCGCGGCCGCCGCGGGTGCGGAACGACCACTCGCGGTTGAGGATGTACGACACGATCGTCGCGACGATGATGGCGATCGCCTTGGCGGTGGTCGGTTTCGACTCCAGCACCGAGAGCTTGAGCAGGTACCAGACCCCGTTGTCGACCAGGAAGGTCGTGCCGCCCACGATCGCGAACTTCAGCAGCTCCCGGTGCTTGATCAGCACCGAACGCAGTGGCTCCGGCGTGCGCTTCAGCACGGTTTCCACAACGGTCACACCACGCAGTCTAGGAGCACACCGCGTTGACCTGTGGTTCAGGCGGCCTCGCGGTCCTGAATGTCCGGATCTTCCACGACCTCGAGCACCCGCGCGCCTTCGTCGGGGAACACCCACTTCTTGAACGCCCACCAGCGGAACACCGTGCCCAGCAGCGTGCCGATGACGATCCCGCTGACGAAGTCGGCCACCTCGACGCCGAACGGCGACAACCGCGGCGCCTGCAGGTCCAGCACGTACCGCGAGAACCACTGCGGCAGCGCGTTGAGGCCCAGCGCGATCCCGCTGAACAGGAAGAACAGCGCGGCCTCGTGCGTCCGCTCGCGGCCGCCGCGGGTGCGGAACGACCACTCGCGGTTGGCGACGTAGGAAAAGATCGTCGCGACCAGGACGCCGACGATCAGCGCCGTGACCGGGTGGGTCCGCAGCACGGTGAACTTCAGGCCGTAGTTGACGGACATCGTGATCACGAAGCTGATCCCGCCGACGACGGCGAAGCGGAGGAGCTCGCGATGCTTCTTCAGCAGCTCGCGCACCGCGCGGACGCTACCCGGTCAGCCAGCCGAATCCCTTCTCGGGGGTGACGGTCGGCGGCTGGTTGCCCGGCTTGGTGCTCGGCCGCGGCGGCGCGCTGGTCGTGGTCGACGACGTCGGCGGCTCGACCGTGGGCTCGGTCTCCGACGTCGTGGTCGGCGGGGTGGACGACGGTTTCGGCGAAGTCGGTTTCGGCTTCGTCGGCGTCGTCGACGGCGAGGTCGACGTCGGCAGCGGGTCCTTGCCGCACCAGTGGTGGTAGCAGCCGAAGTCGATCGTCACCGGCGCCGCGGACGCCTTTCCGAGCTGGGCGTTGATCGTGACGCGCCCGTCGTCGGGACGGCCCTTCAGCCGCACCCACAGGTTGACGTGCTGGCCGGGGGCGACCGCGCTCTTCGTCGTGCAGCTCGCGCCTTCGGACGTCGTCGTGCAGGGGAAGCCGCGCAGGCTCCACCACTGCCACAGCGGGTGGTCGAAGGTGACCGTGACCGGCCGGGTCGTCTCGCCGGTGTTGCGGACCCGCACGTAGACCAGCGGGTTGCGGGTCCACGGGAACGCCGAGAGCCCGTCGCCCTGCGCTTCGAGGACCACCGCGTCCGGCGGCTGCTTCACGGTGACCTTGACGCTCACCGAGACGTTGATCTGCACGCCGGCGGTGACCGACCCGGTCACCGTGCCGCCCTGGGCGTCTTCGTCGGCCTGGAGCCGGAAGTTCAGCGTCGCGCTCTGGCCGGGCTGCAGGCCGGTGCCGGTCCGGCACGTCACCGTGCCGTCGCCGCCGGGGCAGTTCACCGAGATCGGGGCGCCGTCCTGGGCGAACGCCATCGGCGCGCCGCCGCCACCGGTGTCGACCGCGTGCACGCCCGGCGGCAGCTTCAGCGCGACGGCCACCGGCTCGGACGGGCTGCCGCCGTCGTTGCGGACGGTGATCGGCAGGTTCGCCGCGGAGCCGGGGGTGAGCTCGACGCCCTCCGGCGGGGTCGTCGCGGACATCGACGGCGGGGCCGGGGCGGGCGGGGCCGGGGGCGGCGGGGCCGGCGCGGGTGGTTCGACCGCGGGCGGCGGGGGCTCGACCGCCGGCGCCGCGGGCGGCGGCGGTGGCGCGGGCGGAGCGGGGGGCTGCGGGGGCGCGGGAGGCGCCGGCGGCTGGACCGGCTGGACCGGCTGGGCCGCGGGCGGCGGCTGCTGGGCCGCCACGGGGATCTCCTGCGCCCCGCCGCCGGCGGTGAGCGCGATGACGACGGCCGCGATGACCGCCGTGCCCGAGGCGGCGACCCCGGCGAACTGACGGGGTCCCGCGGCGGCGGCACCCGCGGCCGCGCCCGCCTTGCCCCCGGCCGCGGCGGCACCGGCGGCCGCCCCGGCGGTCGCTGCGGTGACCGCGCTCGCCTTGGCCGCGCCGATGGTCGCGAGGTAGCCGAGCGCCGCGCCGCCCAGGACGATCGGGGCGATGATCGCGCGCAGCCCGCCGTTGACGTCGGCGAGCTCCGCGGCCAGCGCGCGGCAGTTCTCGCACTCGTCGAGGTGGTTCTCGACCTGGTTGCGTTCGCGCTTGGACAGTCCGTCGCGGGTCCACGCGCCGAGCCGCTCGGCGCACGCGCGGCAGCGTTCTTCGGCGTTTTCCTGCAGGTGGACCTGCAGGTACGCCTGGCGAAGGCCCTCGCGGGCGCGGTAGGCGAGCGCCGAGACGCCGTTCGCGGTCAGGCCCAGCAGCGGCGCGACCTCGGCCGGGCTCTGCTGCTCGATCTCGGTGTGCCAGAGCACCGCCTGCCAGCGTTCGGGCAGCCGCGCGAACGCCTTGGCGGCCATCGTCCGCTCGAGCCCGGCGACGGCGGTGTCGGAGAACGGCACGGTCAGCGCCTCGGACGAGACGTCGGTCATGTCCTCGTTGAGGTCGACCCGGCGTTCCTTGCGCGTGCGGTCGTACGCGGTGTGACGCAGCGCAGTCAGCAGGTACGCCCGAAAGGCTGTGTCCGGGCCCTTGCCGCCACGCAGCGTGTCCAGCACCTTGGCGAACGCCTCGGACACGAGGTCGTCGGCTTCGGAGCTCGATCGGGCCAGCTGACGAGCGAGGTTGTGCGCCGCGCCGGTGTGGCGTTCGTAGAGCGGCCCGTACGACTCGATCTTCCCGGCGCGGACCTCGGCGATCAGCTCGGCGTCACTCTTTCCGCTGAGATCGGCGGGAACGGTGGACACGGCACTCCTCGGTCGGTTAGGGCCAGGACCTGCCATTACAGGCCGGTCCGGGGCGCGAGACAAGTGTGACTGACCCACCCCGGGCCGTCACGCGGTGGTCGGGGTGTTGACTCCGACGGCGGAGCAAAATCACCCATCCCCGGGTCGCGCCGTGGAAAAGCTTCTTAACAAAACTCGCGAGTACGCGTCACGGGATCCGGTGGGGCACGTCCTCACCGTGAAGCACCGAGCAAGATCGAAACGGACCGGATGAAAGGGACAGGGGGCCAGTGGACGTTCCGGCTGCGCGTTCCGGTCCCGGTGACGCTCCGCCCGCCGACCGCGCCCTGCGCGCGCTGCGGGCCCGCTGGCGCACGGCCAGCCTGGCCGCGGGGTGGCGCTTCCCCAGCGACTGGGCGCTGCCCGAGGTCGACGCCGTCTGCGCGACGGTGCTGGCCAAGGGGCGCGTCGAAGCCGCCGAAACGGCACTGGCCGGACTGGCCAGGGCCCGGGCGGCGGCCGGCGCCGGCCTCGCCGAAACCCTCGCCGACCTGGCCGCGCTGCACGCGGTGCTCGGCCACGGCGACGACGGCTTCGTCTCCCCGGACGTCGACGCCACTCCGGCGCGGCTGGTCCGGACCACCGCGCTGGCCTGGGCCGACGTCGCCACCGACCAGCTCGCGCACACCGAGGTCACCGACCCGCTGACCGGTCTGCCCTCGGCCGCCTACCTGCGCACCCGGCTCGCCGAGGTCTACCAGGCCGCGGCCGCGCGCGAACGGCCCGCCGCCGAGGACCACGTCCTGCTGGTCGTCTCGCTCGACCTCAGCGCGATCGCCGGGTTCCCGCGGCTGACCGGGATGATCCTGGTCGCCGACGCGCTGCGGGCGGTGTTCGACAGCGGGCAGAGCGTCGCTTCGCTGGGGCCGTCGGTCGTCGCCGCGCTGGTCCCGAAGGACGAGGGCGTCGCTTCGCACGGCGTCGCACTGCGAAGGGCGCTGCACGAGCGGTTGTCCGTCGATTCGCAGCTGGCCGACATCGGCCGGCCGCGCGTGTCCGCCGTGCGCCTGCCCGCCACCCACGAAATGGCCTGCGACCTGCTGGTGCGTCTCGCACGGGTGTAGAACGGGCGAAAAGTCCGGTTCCGCCCGGACCCTTCTGACCTGGATGGCGCGGGTCATGATTTCCTGGTGAGGTGACCCGGACCGTACCCACCGACGTCGACGGCGCGATCGCGGCCGGACCCCAGTACCGCCTGGCCCTGCGGAAGTCACTCGCCCGCCTGTCCGTGCGCCCGCGGTCGATCCTGATCCTCGCGGTGATCCCGCTGGTCGCGATCGGGTACGGCATCTACGGCTGGCAGCACGACTGGGTGCTCGGCGTCGACAGCGCGGTCTACCGGGCCGGCGCGCTCACGCTGCTGCACGGCGACTCGCTCTACGACGCCAACACCCTCGCCCCCGAGCCGTGGTGGGCGCTGCTGCCGTTCACCTACCCGCCGACGGCCGCGCTGATCTTCGTGCCGCTCGCCGCGTTCCCGACGCAGATCTCCTGGGGCCTGATCACCGCCGTCTCGCTGGCCGCGATGGCGCTGTCGATCCGGATCGCGATCGGCGCCCTGCCCCGCCCGGCCGCGGACGGGCCGCGCTGGTGGGCCTCGCCCGCCCGGTCGACCATCGTGTTCTTCCTGGTCTTCCTCGGCCTGGAGCCGGTCTGGCGGACGATCTTCCTCGGCCAGATCAACCTGATCCTGATGGCCATGATCCTGCTGGACATGCTGGTCATCGGCGCCCGCGGCAGCAGGTGGGGCGGCGTGCTGGTCGGCGTCGCGGCGGCGATCAAGCTCACCCCGCTGGTGTTCCTCGGGCACCTGTTCGTCACCGGCCGCCGGATGGACGCGATCCGCGGCTTCGCGACGTTCGTCGTGCTGCAGGGCCTGATGTTCCTGGTCAACGCCCACGACGCCGCCAAGTACTGGACCGTGACGCTGCCGGACACCGGCCGGATCGGGCCGGTGCACTGGGCGGGCAACCAGTCGCTGAACGCGCTGATGAACCGGGCCACCGACCTCGCGCCGTGGGCGTCGAAGGCGGCGATGGGCATCGGGTTCCTGCTCGCCATCCCGGCGCTGTGGCTGCTGATCCGGTTCCACCGCAAGGGCCAGGCGCTGGCGGCGCTGCTCGTCACCGCGTTCTGGACGCTGCTGATCTCGCCGATCTCGTGGACCCACCACTGGGTGTGGGTGATCCCGCTGATCGTGCTGCTGGTCTCGCGGCTGCCGAAGACCACCCCGAAGACGGCGTGGAAGCGCTGGGTCGGGACCGGCCTGGTGGCCTTCGTGTTCGTCAGCTGCGTGCTGCTGATCCTGCCGAACGGCCGCAACGTCGAGCTGCACTGGAAGGTGTGGCAGAACGTACTGGGGGACGCCTACATCCTGATGCCGGTCGTGCTGGCCTTCGCGCTGATCCTGCGCTGGGGGCTGCAGCGGCGGGCGCGGAAGAAGGCGGCCGCTGATGTCGACGTCCCGGCCGGGGTCTGAGGCGCGCGGCCGGCTGCCGGCCGGCCTGATCGCGCTGCTGGTGCTGGTCTTCGGCGTCGTCGCCTGGCTGTCGGGGTGGCATCTGGGCGCGGACAGCGCCGTCTACCGCGCCGGTGCGTTGACGCTGCTGCACGGCGATCCGCTGTACACGCGGGACGTGCTGACCGCGCTGCCGGACTGGGTGCGGCTGCCGTTCACCTACACGCCGGCCGCCGCGCCGCTGTTCCTGCCGCTCGCGCTCGTGCCCGCCGGCCTGGTGTGGGGCGTGATCGCGTTTTTGTCGGTGGTCGCCCTTATCGTCGTCATCACGGTGGTCTCGTCGTCGCCGGGGCGCGCATCCCTTCTGGGAAGAAGGTGGTGGGCGCTGCCGGCGGGAACGGCCGCCGCTCTGGTCCTTGAGCCGGTGTGGAAGACGCTGTTCCTGGGGCAGATCAACTTGATACTGATGGCGTTCGTGGTGCTGGACGTCCTGGTGCTCTCCCTGCGCGGGTCGCGGTGGGCGGGGGTGCTGATCGGCGTGGCGGCGGCGATCAAGCTGACCCCGCTGATCTTCGTGCCGCACCTGTTCTTCACGGGCCGGTGGAAGGACGGGCTGCGGGCCCTGGGCACGTTCGTCGCGCTCGAAGCGGTGATGTTCGCGATCATCCCGGTCGACGCGGCGCGGTTCTGGCGGGATTCGGCGACCGACCCGAGCCGGGTCGGGTCGGTGCACTGGATCTTCAACCAGTCGCTCAACGGGCTGGTCAACCGGGCTTCGGAGCTGGCTCCCTGGTCGCTGG
This sequence comes from Amycolatopsis sp. NPDC049691, assembly GCF_040675005.1. NCBI lineage: Bacteria > Bacillati > Actinomycetota > Actinomycetes > Pseudonocardiales > Pseudonocardiaceae > Amycolatopsis > Amycolatopsis sp. NPDC049691. Next base: position 92,940 of record NZ_JBFANX010000016.1, on the reverse strand, counting down.
CGGTGGCGGTCGGGGTGGCGGCGGCGCTGGCCGTGCCCGCGGTGTGGCTGGTCGTGCGGCTGCACCGGCGGGGCGAGGACGCGGGCGCGCTGCTCGTCACGGCGTTCTACGGGCTGCTGCTGTCGCCCGTGTCGTGGTCGCACCACTGGGTCTGGTGCGTGCCGTTGCTCACGCTGCTGGTGGTGAAGGCGCGGTGGTGGGCCGCGGCGGCGGTCGCGCTGCTGTTCGTCTCGCAGATCGTGATGCTGGTGCCCAACGGCGGCGACACGGAGTTCGGCTGGGGCCTGGGCTGGTCGGTGCTCGGCAACGTGTACGTCCTCGCGGCGGCGGCCGGGATCGTGGGGCTGGCGGCGCGTGAGCTTCGCCTGGTCCGGCGGTCGACCGGCCTGGTGACCGTTTAGGCTGATCGGCGCTATGGACAAACACACCGGTCTGCCCGTCGTGGGCATGGTGGGCGGCGGCCAGCTGGCCCGGATGACCCACCAGGCGGCGATCTCCCTCGGCCAGTCCCTGCGCGTGCTCGCCGCGAGCGAGAACGAGGCGGCGGGGCTCGTCGCGGGCGACGTCACCCTGGGGCACCACACCGACCTCGACGCGCTGCGGAAGTTCGCGGCGTCGGTCGACGTGCTCACGTTCGACCACGAGCACGTGCCGGGCGAGCACCTGCTGACGCTGGCGATGGAGGGCTATGCGATCCGGCCGGCGCCGGCGGCGCTCGGCTTCGCGCAGAACAAGCTGGTGATGCGCGAAATGATGGCCGGGCTCGGCGTGCCGGGTCCCGCGTTCGCCGAGGTGTCCACTGTGGACGACGTGGTGGCGTTCGGCGGCGAGCACGGCTGGCCGGTGGTGCTGAAGGCGTCGAGCGGCGGCTACGACGGCCGCGGCGTCTGGATGCTGGACACCGCGCAGCACGCCCGCGAGACGGTGCCGGAGCTGCTCGAAGCGGGCACGGCGCTGCTGGTGGAGGAGAAGGTGGCGATGCGGCGGGAGCTGTCCGCGCTCGTCGCCCGCTCGCCCTTCGGCCAGGGCGCGGCGTACCCGGTGGTCGAGACGGTGCAGTCCGCCGGGATCAACACCGAGGTGCTGGCTCCGGCGCCGGGGCTGTCCGACTCGCGCGTGCACGAGGCCCAGGACCTGGCGCTGCGGATCGCGTCGACGCTGGACGTCACCGGGCTGCTCGCGGTCGAGCTGTTCGAGACCGACACCGGGCTGCTGGTGAACGAGCTGGCGATGCGCCCGCACAACTCCGGGCACTGGACGATGGACGGCGCGCGCACGTCCCAGTTCGAGCAGCACCTGCGTGCGGTGCTCGACTACCCGCTGGGCCGGACGGACCTGATCGCGCCGGCGTGCGTGATGGCGAACGTGCTGGGCGCGGCCGAACTGCCGAAGATGGGGCCGGACGAGCGGCTGCACCACCTGTTCGCGCGGTACCCGGAAGTGCGGGTGCACCTGTACGGCAAGCAGGAGCGGCCGGGCCGCAAGCTCGGGCACGTCAACTTCACCGGCGAGCGCATGGACGACCTGCGCAACCGCGCGCTGCTGTCGGCGCACTGGCTGTCCCACGCCGTCTGGCTCGACGGCTACGAGATCCACTGACGGGAGTATCGGGTATGGCGCCGCAGGTGGGCGTGATCATGGGCAGCGACTCGGACTGGCCGGTGCTGGAGGCGGCCGGCGCGGCGCTGGACGAGTTCGGCGTCGAGTACGAGGTGGGCGTGTACTCGGCGCACCGCACCCCGCAGCGCATGCTGGACTACGCGACGTCGGCGGTGGCCCGCGGAATCCGGGTGATCATCGCGGGCGCGGGCGGTGCGGCCCACCTCCCGGGCATGGTGGCCTCGGCGACGGTGCTGCCGGTGATCGGCGTTCCGGTCCCGCTGAAGTACCTGGACGGCATGGATTCGCTGCTGTCGATCGTCCAGATGCCGGCGGGCGTCCCGGTGGCGACGGTGTCCGTGGGCGGCGCGCGCAACGCGGGCCTGCTGGCGGTCCGCATCCTGGCGGCGTCGGACGAGGGTCTGCGCGCGAAGATGGCGAAGTTCCAGCAGGACTTGGAGAAGCTGGTCCTGGACAAGGACGCGGCGCTGCGCGCCAAGGCCGGCCGCTGACGGGTCACCAGGGGACGGTGTCCCCGTTGCGGTCGAGGTAGTCGAGGCCGGGCTTGCCGTGCTTGGCGAGCAGGACGTCCACGATCTTCGGCACGCTCTCCTCGAGCGTGAACGGCGCCTCGGGACCGCCGAGAGCCGTCCGGATCCAGCCGGGAGCCAGCAGCACCAGGCTCCGGTCGGGGCGCCGGGCCGCGTAGCCGCGCATGAACATGGTGAGTGCGGCCTTGCTGCCCCGGTAGAGCTCGCGCGAGCCGGTCGTGTTGTTCGTGATGCTGCCCTGCCCGGACGACATGGCCCCGATGAGCCCGTCCGGGGGCACGAAGTCTTCGAGTGCCTCGATCACGCGCATGGGGCTGAGCGCGTTGGTCACCATCACCTCGACGAAGTCGGCGGTCGAGACGGCGCCGATCGGGGTGTCCTGGTTGCTCGCGGTGCCCGCGTTGACGAAGAGCAGGTCGAGGCGGCGACCGGCGAGCCGGTCGTGCAGGGGCGGCAGCTGCTCGGGCTTGGCGATGTCGAGGTGTTCGATCTCGACGCGCCCGTCCGACCTGTCCGCCAGGTCGTGCAGGGGAGTGCGCGAGGCCGGGTCCCGGACCGTGCCGATCACGTGCCACCCGCGGGCGGCGAGTTCGGCGGCGATCGCGTGGCCGAGGCCGCGGGAGGCGCCGGCGATGAAGGCGGTCTGCATGGGCTGTTCCCTTCGTTCGGTCTTGTGATCCGAGTGTTGACCCGGTGGCGCTACCTTGGCGCGGGCAAAGCGTGGTTTCGTAGGATCGCCTCGATTCCGGGAGGTCCGATGACCGAATCCGTCGATGTTCAGCCCGACGATGTGCGTCTCATCCGGGCGCTCCAGGTCGCTCCGCGGGCGTCGTTCGCCTCGATCGCGGCCGTGCTCGGGGTCACCGAGGCGGCTGTCGCCCGGCGGTACCGGCGGCTGCGGGCCGACGGCGTCGTCCGCGTGGCGGGCATCGTCGATCCGGGTGCGCTGGGGCAGAGCAAGTGGATGCTCCGGCTGCGCTGCCGGCCGGGTGCCGCCGAGGCGATCGCCGACGGGCTCGCGAAGCGGGAGGACGTCAGCTGGGTCGCGCTGTGCGCCGGGGGCTCGGAAATCACGTGCGCGGTCCGCTCGCGGTCCCGCGAAGACCGGGACGACCTGCTCGGCAGGCGGCTCCCGCGGACGGCGGCGGTCCTGGACATCCACGCGGCGGCGATGCTGCGGCAGTTCGTCGGTGGCCGCGGCCACTACTGGGTCGCCCTGCGCGGCACGTTGAGCGAGGAACAGGAAGCGGCACTCGGCGGCGGCGCCCCGCCGTTCACGGAGTCGCCGGTGGTCGCCCGCGAGCCGGTCCAGCTGACTCGCGAGGACGAAAAGCTGCTCGACGGCCTGGCTGTGGACGGTCGCGCGCCCCTGGTCGACCTCGCCGAAGCGGCGAACCTGACCCCGGGCCGCGTCGCACGGCGGCTGCGGACGCTGGTCGACCGGCGGGTCGTCCACATCGACGTCGAGCTGGCGGCGACGGCCCTGGGCTACCGCGCCGGGGCGAACCTGTGGCTGCGGGTGCACCCGTCGGCGGTCAAGAGCGTCGGGCGCGCGCTGGCGCGGGAACCCGAGATCGCCTTCGCCGCGGCGGTGTCCGGGCCGCACAACCTCCACGCCGTCGCGCACTGCCGCGACCTCGACGAGCTGTTCGAGTTCACGTCCGACCGGATCGGTTCGCTCGCCGGCGTGCAGAGCCTGGAGGTCTCACCCCTGTTGCGGCACGTCAAGCAGGCCGGCACCCGCCTGTCCGGTGACCGGCTGGCTTGACAGCCGGTCGCGCAGCTGCCGCTTGAGCACCTTCCCGGCCGCGGACACCGGGATCTGCTCGACGACGTGCACCTCCCGCAACCGCTTGTACGGCAGCACCTTCTCGTTCACCGCGGCCATCAGCTCGTCGGCGTCCAGCGAGCCGCGCGGGACGACGAACGCCACCGGCAGCTCGCCGACCTCGGTGTCCGGGCGGCCCACCACGGCCGCCGCCGCGACGCCCGGCATCGTGATCAGCAGTTCCTCCAGCTCGCGCGGGAAGACGTTGTACCCCTTGTACAGCAGCATGTCCTTCTTGCGGTCCACAATGGACAGGTAGCCGTCCGCGTCGAGGATGCCGATGTCGCCCGTGTGGAGCCAGCCGTCGACCAGTGCGGCCGCCGTCTCCTCGGGGCGGTTGCGGTAACCCTGCATGATCTGCGGCCCGCGCAGGCAGACCTCGCCCTTCTCACCCGCCGGGAGCGGGTCCTCGCCGCCCTCGGCCGGGACGACCTTGACCTCGGTGTCGAAGATCGGGACGCCCACCGAGCCGACCTTGCGCGTGCCGGAGGTGTACGTCGGCGAGATCACCGCGCCCATCGTCGCCTCGGTGAGGCCGTAGCCCTCGCTGACCACCACGCCCGGGAACCGCTCGCGCAGCGCGTTGATCATCGCGTGGTTCATCGGCGCGGCGCCCGAGCCGATCGAGCGCACCGAAGACAGGTCCGCGGTGTGGAACGACGGCGTCGCGAGCAGTGCGGCGAACAGCGCGGGCGCGCCGCCGATGCCGGTGATGCGCAGACGTTCGGCGTCGGCGACGTACGCGGGCGGGTCGAAGCGCGAGTGCAGGACGATCGTCGTGCCGGCGATCACCGCCGCGTTCAGGCCGCCGATGATGCCCATCGCGTGGAACCACGGCGTCAGGTTGATCGCGACGCCGGTGCCGAGGCGCGTCGGCCACTCGTCCTCGCTGCCGATCTGGTCGAGGGTGACGTCGCCGTGCTCGTCGAGCGCCGGGACCGAGCCGCTGCCCCAGCACGAGTGCTGCAGGGTGTTGACCACGACGTTGCGGTGCGTGAGCCGCACGCCCTTCGACCGGCCGGTGGTGCCGCCGGTGTAGGCGAGGTGGGCGAGGTCTTCGTGGACGTCGATGTCCACCGAAGGCCGCGTCTCCGGCTGGCCGGCCTGGAACGCCTCGAACTCGAAACCGCCCTCGGGCAGCTCGCCGGCCGGGCCGACCACGACGGTCAGCCGCGCCGGGATCCGGTCGGCGACGCTCGCCAGCGCGCCCGCGACCGGCCCGAACGTCACGACGGCGGCGGCCTCGCAGTCGGTGAGCTGGAAGGCGAGGTCGTCCGGCGGGAGCAGCGGGTTGGCCGGGCTGAAGGTGGCCCCGGCCAGCAGCGTGCCGTAGTAGGCGACCGGGAAGGCGAGGCAGTTCGGCAGGTGCAGCGCGACGACGTCGCCGCGGCCGATGCCCTGGGCCCGCAGTGCGTGGGCGAAGCGGCAGGCCGCGCGGTAGGTCTCGGTGAAGGTGAGGCTGCGGCCGTCGTGGGCGAAGGCCGTCCGGTCGCCCCAGCGCGCGGCGCCCGCGGCGAGGATCGAACCGACCGGGACTTCGGGGTAGTCGAGGGAGGCGGGCAAACCGGGCGGCGTCGTCGGCGCGGTGAGCGGCATCACTCGACCTTACGAATTCTGCGGTCCGCGACACAAGGACGCAGCCGGTCGGTGAACGAGCGCTAACATCGAGCGAGACTCTCCCGACGTCGTAGAGAAGGTGACCGGAAGTGACCGACGGCCTGTACCAGCTTGCCGAGGAGCACGAGGAGCTGCGGGCCGCGGTCCGGGCTCTGGCCGAGAAGGAGATCGCGCCGTACGCGGCCGAGGTCGACGAGAACGAGCGCTATCCGATCGAGGCGTACAACGCGCTGGTCAAGTCCGGGTTCAACGCCGTCCACATCGGCGAGGAGTACGACGGCCAGGGCGCGGACGCCGTCGGCGCCTGCATCGTGATCGAGGAGGTCGCGCGGGTCGACGCGTCGGCGTCGCTGATCCCGGCGGTGAACAAGCTCGGCACGCAGCCGATCATCCTGTCCGGTTCGGAGAGCGTGAAGAAGCTGGTGCTCCCGTCGATCGCGTCGGGCGAGGCTTCGGCGTCGTACGCGCTGTCGGAGCGCGAGGCGGGTTCGGACACGGCGTCGATGCGCACGCGCGCCCGGCTCGACGGTGACCACTGGGTGCTCAACGGCACCAAGTGCTGGATCACCAACGCGGGCGAGTCGTCCTGGTACACGGTGATGGCGGTGACCGACCCGGACGCGGAGAAGAAGGCCAACGGCATCTCGGCGTTCGTCGTGCACAAGGACGACCCGGGCTTCTCGGTGGGCCCGAAGGAGAAGAAGCTCGGCATCAAGGGCTCGCCGACGCGCGAGATCTACTTCGAGAACTGCACGATCCCGGAGGACCGGATCATCGGCGAGCCGGGCACGGGCCTGAAAACGGCGCTGCGCACGCTGGACCACACCCGCCCGACGATCGGAGCGCAGGCGCTGGGCATCGCCCAGGGCGCGCTCGACGCGGCGGTGGCGTACGTGAAGGACCGCAAGCAGTTCGGCAAGGCGATCGCCGAGTTCCAGGGTGTCCAGTTCATGCTGGCCGACATGGGGACCAAGATCGAGGCGGCTCGCCATTTGGTGTACGCCTCGGCGGCGGCTTCGGAGCGTGGGGACAAGCGGGCCGGGTTCATGGCTTCGGCCGCGAAGGCTTACGCGTCGGACATCGCTATGGAGGTCACTACCGACGCGGTTCAGCTGTTCGGTGGGGCTGGGTATACCCGGGACTTCCCCGTTGAGCGGATGATGCGGGACGCCAAGATCACGCAGATTTATGAGGGTACGAACCAGATTCAGAAGGTTGTCATGGCTCGGGCTCTGCTCAAGGGCTGATTTCGGGACGGCTCGGCGGCCCCTGGCGCGATACCGCGCTGGGGGCCGTTTTGTGGGTGGGGCGTTGGGGTTGGGCTGGCTTTGCCTCTGAGCCCAGGCGGCTCCGCCACCTCTGAGGCCGGGTGGCCCGCCCCCCGGAGCCCCGGTGGCTTCGCCACTCCTAATCCCCAGTTGGGCTTCGCCACCCCGATGCCCGATTGTGACTACGGCCGGCGGTACCGGGTCAAGGCGGGAAAGCGTGCCTTGACCCGGCACCGCCGGCCGTGTTCGGGCTTCGGATCGGGGTTGCGGGGAGGTCTGGGTCTCTTCGCCCCTTCGCGGCCCACGGCTCTCGGTGGGATCCTCACCGAGAGCCGTGGATTGCCGGCAACGCTGGATAACCACGTCACGCGTGGCGGGCTCCGTCGAGGGTTCGGCCACCAAGCCGTACGTCGGACACCGTCGCGCCAGAACTGGCTACCCGGCCTCCAGTCTTCCGGACCTCCGCCCCTCGCCGCAAGGCGTGCTACCAGGTGGGCTCGCGAAAGAAAATGACCCACCAGGGGGAGTGTCCGGACAAGTTACTCGCGCGTTAAGTCTTCGGTGACGCGGATCACCATCGGTTCACAGAGAGGTGAAACGGATGGGCGCAATGACGCGCAGGTGGCTCACGGCGGCCGTCGCTTCGGTGGCGGCGCTCGCGCTGGGGGCCGGTACCGGGCACGCGGCCGAGACGGAACCCACCGGGCCCGTGCAGCCCAACATCCTCACGGCCGCCGCCTACTCGCTGGCCGATCCCACCATCGCGCCGCCCGGGGCGAACGACTGGAACTGCAAACCCTCTGCCCGGCATCCCAATCCCGTTCTGCTCTCCAACGGAACCACCGCCAACGCCTACGAAAACTGGGCCAACCTCTCCTGGAAGCTCGCCAACGCGGGGTACTGCGTCTTTGCCGGCAACTTCGGTGGGGCGCCCGGTGCCTTCCTGCAGACCGTCGGGCCCGTCGCCGACACCACGAAAGCGCTTGCCGACTTCGGGGACAAGATCCTCCGGGCCACCGGGGCCGCCAAGCTCGATGTCGTCGGGCACTCGCAGGGCGGGATGAACGTCCGGTACTGGATCAAGTACCTCGGCGGTGCCGACAAGATCGGCCGGCTCGTCGGGCTCTCGCCGTCCAACCACGGGACCGACCTCTTCGGGCTGCTCAGCACCCTCGAAATGATCCCCGGCGTGCCTGCCGCGCTCGGGACCGTCTGCCAGGCCTGTAACGAACAGGCCGTCGGCTCGGACTTCCTCACCGACCTCAACGCCGGTGGCGAGACCGTCGACGGCATCCAGTACACCGTCATCCAGACCCGGTACGACGACGTCGTCACGCCCTACACCAGTGCTTTCCTGGCGCCGAAGCCGAACGTGAAGAACATCCTGCTGCAGAACGTCTGCGGGCTCGACTTCACCGACCACCTCGGCATCACCTACGACCCCGTCGCCGAGGGGCTCGTCCTCAACGCGCTCGATCCCGCCCACGCCAAGACGCCGCCCTGCGTGCCCGTGCCGCCGGTGATCAGCTGAGTTTCGCCACATGAGACATAACCCACCGCCGGGGCGGATTCGCGCCCCGGCGGTGTCACCCTCGAAGCATGTACTGGCCGGTTCCGGCGTCCTGGACGCCCCACGACGAAGCCGAGCTGGTCGCCGGCTGGCGGCTGTGGCTCGAGCTGTCCGACCGCGCCTGGCCGACCGCCGCCTGGGACGGCACGCCCGCCGGCGCCGTCCGCCAGCTGCGTGACCTGCTCGCCGCCTGCGACGAGATCGAAACCGCTTACCGGGCGGCCGCGGCCGAGCCGTCGCCCGGGTTCCTCAGCCTGACCCAGGGGCTCGCCGTCACGGCGGGTTCGGCGATTTCGCTCTGGTTCGACGACTTCGAGCAGCTCGACGGCGAACGCGCCGCCCTGCTGCACGACGACCTCGCGCGCTTCGCCGAGCAGGCCGAGCAGGTGCTGACGCTGCTCGCGGTCAACGGCGGCTGGGCGCGCCTCGACGAGGTCCGGCGCCGCCCCGCCTAAGCCAGCGTCGGGTCCGCTCCGCCGCCCTCGACGGGGCGGAACCGCGTGCCGCCCAGGAACTCGTCGAGCGGGCGGTCGAGCGTCAGCTCCGGGCCCGGCTCGAGGGCCCAGGCGAGCTCGACGAGCGTGTCGACGTGCTGCCGGCGCTCGACGCGGTGGGCGACCTCGGAGCCGTCCAGTGACCACGTGCCGTCGAGTTCCATCCGCAGCCGGACGGCGAGCCTGCCCGGGCGCGGTTCCGCCCAGTCGAAGCGGTGGACGGCGAACTCCGTGCTCCAGCTCGACCAGTACTGCCAGCCCGTGCCGTCGGCGCGGAAGCCGAGTTCGGTGTACTCGGGTGAGCCGGGGTACAGCTCCGACTCCGACCAGTAGCCGACCAATCGCGCGTTCACCCCGCGATCGTGCCACGGGCACAGCAAGTGATTAGTCCGCTTGGCCCAGCCGATCAGGGCCCGGAACGGGTACCTGAGCAGGCATGAACCGGACATCAGACGGCGCCAACCGCGCCGAGGCGAAGGCCGAAAGAGGCGTGCACCGGACCGAGGCCGACGCCCAGCGGGGCGAAAAGAGCAACACCGCTCAGCTGCTCGGCCGGGTCGGCATGGCCTGCTACGGCGTCGTGCACCTCGTCATCGCCTGGCTGGCCGTCCAGGTCGCCTTCGGCGACAGCGAGCAGGCCGACCAGAAGGGCGCGCTGCAGCAGATCGGCTCGACGGCGTTCGGCCAGGTCCTGCTGTGGATCGTGGCCGTCGGCCTCGTCCTGTTCGGCCTCTGGCAGTTCCTGATGGCCGCCACGGGGTACGAGTGGGTCAGCGGCGGGAAGCGGACGCGCAAGCGGATCGGCGCCGCCGCCCGCGGTGTCGTCGTGATCCTGCTCGGCTTCACCGCCTTCCGGATCGCCACCGGCAGCGGTGGCGGCGGGTCGAGCAGCCAGAAGCAGCAGGAGTTCACCGCCGAGCTGCTGAAGCTGCCGTTCGGGCGGGCGCTGGTGGTCATCGCCGCGGCGGGTGTCCTCGGGGTCGCGATCGCCGCCGGGGTGAAGGGCGCCAAGAAGAAGTTCCTCGAGGACCTGGACACGAGCGAGCTGCCGGGGAAGAGCAAGCGCTGGATCGGCTGGCTCGGCACCACGGGCTACCTCGCCAAGGCCGTCGTATTCACCGTGGTCGCGATCCTGCTCGCCATCGCCGGGTTCCAGGCCGACCCGAACAAGGCCGGCGGGCTGGACGCCGCGCTCAAGACGCTCGCCGCCCAGCCCTTCGGCACCGTGCTGCTCACCGTCGTCGCGCTCGGCCTGGCCGCGTTCGGCGCGTATTGCTTCGGCGCGGCCTGGGCGCACAAGCGCTAACGCCGGGCCACCCGCGCGAGGTACTCCTTGCGGTCCAGCGGGTTCTCGCCGGTCCGCGGCCGCGTCGGCGGCGGCCCCGGGTATGGCCGGTAGTCGGCGAACTCGCTGAGGAAGACGCCTTCGCCCTGGCTCAGGGCGGGCAGCGCCTGCTCGAACGCGTGGACGTGCTCGGCCGGGATCGTGCCGTGCAGCGTGCACGACGACGGCCCGACGACGGGTTCGCCGGGCACCGCGCGCAGCTGCGCGAGCTTGAGCAGCACCGCGCTCACGGCGTTCGCCGGGATCTCCAGCTCGAACCGGTGCACCGGCTCGTGCACCCGCGTTCCGGCCTCCTTCAGCGCCGCCATCAGCACCAGCGGCGTCATCTTGCGGAAGTCGCCCGCCGCGCTGAGCGGGCTGAAGAACGCCGTGTGCGTCAGCGTGACGGCGACGTCGAGCACCTCCCAGCCGTACAGCCCCTGCTCGAGCGTGCTGTGCACGGTTTCCTCAATCGCCTTGTGGAACGCCAGGGGCAGCGCGCCCAGCTCGACCGACAGCCCGAACGAGACCCCGGGACCGGGTTCCACGCGCAGCCCGACCGTCGCGAAGAAGTACAGCCGCTGCGCCGGATCCAGCCCCTCGACCGCTTCCCCGGCGCCGATCGGCTTTTCGACGTACAGCGTGCGCGTCTCTTCGAACGCGACGTCGATGCCGGCGCCCTCGGCCAGCATCGAGCGCAGCACCTCCTTCTGCACTTCGCCGTAGAGGCGCACCGAGAGGTCGTGGCCGCGGCGGCGGACGTCGATCAACGGGTCCTCTTCGGACAGCCGCGTCAACGCCGTGAACAGCGCCGCCGCCTGCTCGGGCCGGACCGGCCGCACCACGGTCTCCAGGCTGGGCGGCGCGAACACGCCGTCGCGGGCGGTGCCGGGGGAGCCGAGCCGGTCGCCGATCCGGACCTCGCGCAGCCCGCGGATCCGGGCCACGTCCCCGGCGAGCGCCACGTCGTCGCCGGCGACCTCGACCGCCGAGACCCGGCCGGTCAGCTCGGTTTCGCCGCGGTAGAACGGAATCCGCTGCCGCGCGGCCAGTGAGCCGGAATGCAGGCGCGCGTAGGCGATCTTCTCGCCGGCGCGGCCGCGGTCGATCTTGAACACCGTCGCGGCCAGCCGGCCGGCGCCGGTGCGCTCGGCCGCCGGGAGCAGCTCGGTCATCGCCGCCACCAGGTCCGCGACACCGGCGCCGGTGATCGCCGAGCCGGTCAGGACGGGGTGCACCAGGCACCGCGCGACCTGGCGGGCCAGCTCGGCGCGGCGGCCGGCCTCGTCGACGCGCTCGTCCACATAGGACTCCAGGAACGCGTCGTCGCCGTCGGCCAGCAGCTCGCCCAGCTCGTCGGCGGACGTGGCGTGCAGCCTGAACGCCCGCGGCGCCAGCTTCGCGCGGATGTCGGCGAGCTGGTCGCGGGCACCCATCCGGTCGACCTTGTTGACGAAGATCAGCGTCGGGATGCCGAGCCGGCGCAGCGTGCGCATCAGCACGCGGGTCTGGGCCTGGACGCCTTCGACGGCGGACACCACCAGGACGGCGCCGTCGAGCACGCGCAGCGCGCGCTCGACCTCGGCGATGAAGTCCGAGTGGCCCGGGGTGTCGATCAGCGTGATCCGGGTGTCGCCGGCCAGGAACGAGACCACCGCGGAGCGGATGGTGATGCCGCGACGGCGTTCCAGCTCCAGCGAGTCGGTCTGGGTGTCGCCGCCGTCGACGCTGCCGAGGTGGTCGATGGCGCCCGCTTCGAAGAGCAGGCGCTCGGTCAGGCTGGTCTTACCGGCGTCGACGTGCGCGAGGATGCCGATGTTCAGGGTTTTCACGGTCGTGGGAGGTCCTTTGTGATGCGGGTGACAGGCCGGGCAGGACGGTCTGTCGGCGCATCGGGATCTCCTCACGGTCGTCGGCGCAGGTCAGGGCGAAGGTAGCGCTCGTCCCGGCCCTCGCCAACCGGTTTTTGACGTCACAACCGGTCCCTGTCGGTTCCCTGTCGATCACCCTCCGGAGCTTCGATCAAGCGCGGCGGGGCCCTAACTTGGGGCGGGTCAGTTGAAAATTCACCCACCGGGGAGCTGAAAACCGATGTTCGGACGAGTCAAGGACGTGGCGCTGTTGCTGGGGAGGATCGGCGTCGCGGTCGTCTTCCTCGCGCACGGGCTCCAGAAGTGGAACAACGGCATCGACGGCACGGCGAAGTTCTTCGAGATGACGGGCATCCCGCTGCCCACGGTCGCCGCGGTCTTCGCGATGACCGTCGAGATCCTCGGCTCGGTCGCCTTCATCGTCGGGTTCCTGATGCCGCTGGTGGGCATCGGGTACGTCGTGATTTCGGTGGGCGCGCTGCTCTCGGTGCACATCGACAACGGCCTGACCGGCCAGGGCGGCTACGAGCTGGTCCTGGTGCTCGCGCTGGCGGGCCTCGCCCTCGGCTTCAACGGCGGCCGGCTGTCGCTGGACCACCTGCTGTGGGGGCGCAGGCGGGCGCGCCGTGAAGCCGAGGTCGGGGAGCTGCAGAACGCCTAGGCCGGGAGGTCCGCCGTGGTGCGCTCGGCAGCACGGCGGGCCGGCAGCTTGGCCTGGTCCGCGTTGCTGATGTGGACCAGGTGGGCACCCGCGACGAGGGGGACGAGCAGGCCGTCGAGAATGCCGTCCGGCCCGCTCCAGTCCCGGGTGGACAGCACCCGGTCGTCCGCGGTGAGCCCCAGTTTCGCCGCGCGGGCACGGGCTTCGGCCAGTACCTCGTCCACAGTGGACTCGAAGAGCGCGCCCGTGTCGCCGGGGATCGGGAAGAGCGGGCTGTATTGGTCGCCCGCCGTGCGCGACTCCGACAGGTAGTCGAACGCGCCGCCGCCGGGCGGCTCGGCCAGCCCGCGGCCCATCGGGTCGAGCGTGACGACGGCCGTCGCCGCGGCGCCGGTCGGTTCCGGGTCGTCCGGCCCGACGAACGCCACCCGCGCGCCGGCGCCCTCGGTCACGACGCGCGCCCCGCACCACCACGCCCCGAGCAGGACGCCGACGGTCTGCCAGTGCGCCGGGAGCTGCACGGCCACGGCGTCGCCCGGCTCGACGTCGAACTCCTCGGTCAGCCAGTTGGCCGTCTTGGCCGCCCAGTTGGCGGTCGTCGCCACGGACAGCTCGACGCGGCTGCCGAGCTGGTCGTCGTAGTGGGTGATCAACGGTTTCGCGGCCGGCAGCGGGCGCAGCAGCTCGTCGGTCAGGCTCATGTGGACAGGCTAAAGCGCGGACCACGCGCGGCGCCGGTTGACACCGGCTCGGCCCGCTCAGTATGTTTGCTTTGCAAGCAAATGTAACTGGAGAGCTGGGGGACAGCCATGACCATCCTCGTCACCGGAGCGCGCGGGCACGTCGGCCGCGCCGTGCTCGACGCGCTCGTCGCCGCAGGTCAGGACGTGCGCGCGTCGAGCCGCGACGCCACCACCCTCGACGTGCCCACGCCGAAGGTGAGTGCCGACCTCGAAGATCCGTCCACACTGGACGCCGCGCTCGACGGCGTCGAGTCGGTGTTCCTGTACACCCGGCCCTCGGGGATCGAGGGCTTCGTGAAGGCGGCCGAGGCGGCGGGCGTGCGGCACGTCGTGCTGCTGTCGTCGGGCGCGACGCTCGAACCGGATTCCGCGGACAGCCGCATCGCGCGGATGCACCGGGCGGTGGAGGAGGCGCTGATCGCGGCGCCGTTCGCGGAGACGATCCTCCACCCGGGCGCGTTCGCGACGAACGTGCTGGGCTGGCGCGCGGACATCGCCGAGGGTGTCGTCCGCACCCCGTACCCGGACGCGCGGATCGGAGCGGTCCACGAGCGGGACATGGGCGATGTCGCGGCAAAGGTCCTCGCGGACGGCTCCCACGTCGGGGAGTCGCTGCAGCTGACCGGGCCGGAGCCGATCAGCTTCCGCGAGCAGGCGGCCGTCCTCGCCGACGTCCTCGGCCGGCCGCTGCCGGTCGAGGAGCTGACGCCCGAGCAGGCCGCCGAGCGGATGGTCGCGCTGGGCTGGCCGCCCGAGGTGCCGCCGGGCGTCCTGCGGGTGTGGGACCGGACGACGCGGGAGCCGTCGCCGGTGACGGACGTCGTGCGCGAGGTCACCGGGCACGCGCCGCGGACGTTCCGGCAGTGGGTGGAGGACCACCGCGCCGACTTCAGTTGACGCAGGGGACTCCGTCGGAGGCCTGGAGCAGCGGTGCCGCGGCGGGGGCGGCGCCGCCGCCCGAGCCGCCGCCCGCGGGAACCGCGCCGCCCGCCGCCGGGGAGCCGCCCGGGGCCGGGCGGCCGGCCAGGCCCGCCACGAACGCGCGGACGGCCTTCGGGTCGACTTCCACGATGCTCTGGCCGTCTTCGCTGCGGCCGTTCGCGGTGATCACCGGGATCGTCGCGAACGACAGGTCGCCCGACGCGATGCCCTTCGCCTGCTGCGCGAACTGCAGCAGGTCGAGGCCCGGGTCGAGGACCAGCGACCGGTGTACCGCGTCCATCAGGTTGTTCAGCGTGCCGGGGCTGGTCAGCGTGCCCGCCGAGAGCACCTGGTGCAGCGCCGAGGACAGGAACGCCTGCTGCCGCACGATCCGGTCGAGGTCGCCGCGCGGCAGGTTCTTGCGCTGGCGGACGAACGAAAGCGCTTCGCCGCCCGAAACCGTCTGCTCGCCGCGGCGGAAGTTCGCGCCCGAGTCCTTGTCCTCGGTCGCGTGGTTCAGGCACACCTTCACCCCGCCGAGCGCCTCGGTGAGCAGGTAGAAGCCGAGCAGGTTGATCTCGGCGTAGTGGTCGACGCGCACCTGCGTGAGGTCCTGCACCGCCTGCACCAGGACCCGGCGGCCCTCGGTGTCGGAGTCGCGCTCGATCTTCGCCTGATCTCGCTCGCCCTGGGCGCGCAGCTGCTGCGCGAAGTGCGCCTTGGCGATGCCGTACGCCGAGTTGATCTTCGCCTTGCCGCGGCCCGGGATGTCGGTCCACGTGTCCCGCGGCACGGACACCGCGGACGGCTTCGAGCCGTCCTTCGGCACCCGCAGCAGGATCACCGTGTCGGTGTTCACCGCGCCGTTGTTGGCCTCGGTCCGCAGCTCCTTCAGCACCCGCAGCGGGAGCTGGTTGCCCTGCGCGTCCGTCCGGGCGTCGCTGCCGACGAGCAGGATGTCGTCGGCGCCGTCGTCGGCGGGCGGCGGTGCCGGTTCGCCGGCCCGCGGCGTGAGCGCGTCGGTCGTCGGGACGTTCTGCTGCAGCTGGTCCTTGGTGACGTAGGCGTAGCCGCTGGCGCCGAGCGCGAGCAGCGAAACGAGCCCGATCGCGACCCGGCGCGTCACCCGCCCGGCGCGGCGCGCCCGCGACGGCGCCTCGGCCACCGGAGCCGTCCGCGGGAACGGCGACGGCTTCCAGTCCGGATCGTCGCGCTGCGTCACCGGCGGTTCGGCCGGTTCCGGCTGTTCCTGCTCGTCGTTCATCCCCTGCTTACCTCCCCCGACCACCCTGCGTGCTCAGTCTAGTTGACGCAGGGAACGTCGCCCGCGGTGATCGGCGGCGTGGTGGGGGCGGACGAAGCCGCGGTCGACGGCGGTGCCTTCGGGGCCGACGACGACGTCGGCGCGCCGCCCGCGCCGGCGGCCGAGCTGCGGAAGTCCTTGCCCAGCAGCACGCGCACGTGCCCGGCGGTGACGTCGCGGTCCGGCTCGGCCTGGACCGTCGTACCCAGCGCCTGCTTGACGAGGTCCAGCGCGGCGGTGTCGGCCGGGTTGTACCGGACGACGGTGGTGTTGCGGGTGCTCAGCTTCTGGTCGGCGGCGAGCGTGAAGCCCTTGTTCTGCAGCAGCGTGTGCGTCTGGCCGGCCAGCGACGCCGAGCCCGAGCCGTCGAACAGCTCCACCGTGACGGCCTTCGCGCCCGGCAGCTGCGTGGACGTGGGCTGGGCCGGGGCGTCGCCGTCCGAGGTCAGCCGCGTCACCTCGGCCTGGACCGCGGCCTGGTCGACGCGCAGCACGTCGGCGCCGCCGATCACCGCGTTGCCCAGCGTCGGGATGGTGTGGAACTCGATGTTGCCGCCGGTCAGGCCGCGCATCTGCTCGGCGAACTCCGTCAGGTCCCAGCCCTGCGACACGACGACGGACTTCTTGACCGCCGACACGAGGTCGGCGATCTTCGCCGGGCTCGTCAGGACGTCGGACGAGATCACCTTCCGGGCCAGTCCGGAGAGGAACGCCTGCTGGCGCGCGATCCGGTCGAGGTCGTAGTTGGGCAGGCCGTAGCGCTGGCGGACGAACGCGAGCGCCTGCACCCCCTCGATCGTCTGGCGCCCGCCCGGCAGGTCCACGCCGGACTTCACCTCTTTGACCGGTCCGTTGAGGCAGACCTCGACGCCGCCGATCGACTTGGTGATCTCGTAGAAGCTGGCCAGATTGACCTCGGCGTAGCGGTCGATCATGCCCGGCTTGCCGATGAACTTCTCGATCGTGGCGATCAGGTTCTTCCGCCCGGCGACCTTCGCTTCCGCGTCGGCCTGCTTCAGGTCGGTCATGCCCTGGCGCTGCAACGTTTTGTAAGTGTCCGTGTACGCGTAGACAAAGGCGCTGTTGAGCTTGTGCTTGCCGTAGCCGCCCGCCAGCTCGACCCAGGAGTCGCGGGGGAACGAGATCGCGATGGCGTGCTTCCCGTTCTGGGGGATGTGCACGAGGATCATCGTGTCGGTGTTGAGCTCGCCGTCGGAGACGCCGGCGTGCAGCATGTCCAGCACTTCGCGGGGCAGCGGGTTGCCCTGCGCGTCGGTGCGGCTGTCCTGGCCGACCAGCAGGATGTCGATCGCGCCGTCGAGCGGCTTGGCGTGGGCCTCGGTGTCGGCGAAGACGTTCGTGGTCGTCAAGCCGGTGTTCGGGTCGCCGATGTAGTGCCAGCCGTACCAGGTCAGGGCCAGGATCGCGACGGACAGCAACGAAACCACTACCTTGCCACCGCGGCGCGCCACAACCGCGACGCCGTGGCTCCTTCGCGCCGGGACGGTCGGCGCAGGCCATTCGGTCACGCGCTTCCTCCCCTGTGAAACCCCGTGCTTCCCCCAGGGCACCGATGTGCCTCCACCATGACTCTACTGAGGGTGTTGTCAGGCCTCCGTAGGCTGGGGGCCGATTGCCCCGGTCGGGGCCGAGGGAAAGGCGGGAAGATGCGGGTCCTGGTCACCGGGGGTGCCGGCTTCATCGGGTCGCACTACGTGCGGCAGACGCTGAGCGGCGCTTACCCGGCGCTGCGCGACGCCGAGGTGGTGGTGCTGGACAAGCTCACCTACGCCGGCAACGAGGCCAACCTGGCCCCGGTCGCGGCCGACCCGCGGCTGCGGTTCGTCCGCGGCGACATCTGCGACGCGCGGAAGGTCGCCGACGTCATGCGCGGGGTGGACCTGGTCGTGCACTTCGCCGCGGAGTCGCATGTGGACCGGTCGATCCTCGGCGCCGCCGACTTCGTGCTGACGAACGTGCTGGGCACGCAGAACCTGCTGCAGGCGGCCCTGGAAGCGGGCGTCTCGAAGTTCGTGCACGTCTCCACCGACGAGGTGTACGGCTCGATCGAGACGGGGTCCTGGACCGAAGACCACCTGCTGGAGCCGAACTCGCCGTATTCGGCGTCGAAGGCGTCGTCCGACCTGGTGGCGCGGTCGTTCTTCCGCACCCACGGCCTGCCGGTGTGCATCACGCGGTGCTCCAACAACTACGGTCCGTACCAGTTCCCGGAGAAGGTCATCCCGCTGTTCGTGACGAACCTCCTCGACGGCCGGAAGGTGCCGCTGTACGGCGACGGCCTCAACGTCCGTGACTGGCTGCACGTCGACGACCACTGCCACGGCATCCAGCTGGTCGCCGACGGCGGGCGGCCGGGCGAGATCTACAACATCGGCGGCGGCACCGAGCTGACCAACCGGGAGCTGACGGAGAAGCTGCTGGCCGCGGTGGGGGCGGGCTGGGACAGCGTCGAGCCGGTCGAAGACCGCAAGGGCCACGACCGCCGGTACTCGGTGGACATCACGAAGATCTCTTCGGAGCTGGGGTACGCTCCGCGCGTGTCCTTCGAGGACGGTCTGGCCGCGACAGTGGCCTGGTACACCGACAATCGCGCGTGGTGGGAGCCCCTGGCGGAGCGGGCCGCGCTGAAGAAGTAGGGGTTTTCGTGCCGCTGACGGTGCTCGTGCCCGGGGGTTCCGGGCAGCTCGGCCGGGATCTCGCCGCGCTGGCTGGTTCCGGTCTCGACGTCGTCGCTCCGGGCTCGGCCGAGCTGGACGTGACTTCGACCGGTCAGGTCCTGGCCGCGGTGGGTGCGCTGGCCGACCGGGCCCGCGAGAACGGCTCGTCGCCGGTGGTGATCAATGCGGCGGCGTACACGGCGGTCGACAAGGCGGAGACGGACGAGGAGCGGGCGTTCGCGGTGAACGCGGACGGGCCGCGCGTCCTGGCGGCGGCGTGCGCCTCCCGGCGGGTGCCGTTGATCCACGTGTCGACGGATTACGTGTTCGCCGGGGACGCTTCCGCGCCGTACGAGCCTTCGGACGAGCTGGGTCCGCGTTCGGCGTACGGCCGGACCAAGGCCGCGGGTGAGGACGCCGTGCTCGGTTCCGGGGCTTCGTCGTGGGTCGTGCGGACCGGGTGGCTGTACGGGAAGTCGGGCTCGAACTTCGTGAAGACCATGGCCCGGCTGGAGTCCACGCGCACTGAGCTGTCCGTTGTGGACGATCAGGTCGGAGGTCCTACTTGGACCGCGGACTTGGCCGCGGGGCTGCTGGAGCTGGCTTCGCGGGTGGCCGCCGGTGACGGGCCGGAGCGGCGGATCCTGCACTGCACGAACGCCGGTGCGGTGAGCTGGTGCGGGTTCGCCCGCGCGATCTTCGAGCACTTGGGAGCGGACCCGTCGCGGGTGAAGCCGTGCACGTCGGCGGAGTACCCGCAGGCGGCGACCCGGCCGGCTTATTCGGTGCTGTCCCCGGCGTCGTGGAAAGAGGCCTGGCTGACCCCGATGCGGCCGTGGGAAGAGGCGCTGGACGCCTACTTCGCGGCCGCCAAGTAGGCGAGCGCCAGCTCGGTCGTCTCGGCGGCCCACGTGGTCCAGTCCAGGCCGTCGGGCCAGTAGCCGCAGGTGGCCGCGCGGTGCACGCAGGCGCCGATGACGGTCCGGGCCGTCATCCGGACGGCCCGGCTGTCTCCCGCGGCTTCGACGAAGGCCTGCTGGATCGCCGCCAGGGCCTGGAGCCCGCGCTCGCGGCCGTCCGCGCGCTGGCCGTCGAGCAGCTCGGGGAAGATCCGGTCGTGGGCGGCGAACGTGTCCGCCAGTGCCCGGGTGAAGGCGGCGACGACGTCATGCGGTCCCGACTCGCCGAGCGCCTCGGCGACGTTCGTTTCCAGCCGCGTGAGCAGCTGGTCCTTCACGGCGTAGAGCAGCTGGTCCTTGCCGGCGAACCGGCGGTAGATCGCGCCCACCGACAGGCCCGCCCGCTCGGCCACCGCGCCGATCGTGAACTCCTCGTGCCCGTGGTGCGCCAGCACGTATTCGGCCGCGGCCAGCACTTTCTCCAGCGACGCCCGGCTGCGGGCCTGCTGGGGCGGGTGAAAGCCCTCCTGCACGCGTACCTCCCACCGTCGACGGCGCGGATGCGAATGATAACTTGCGTTCGCATTCGGGCCGTGGAGGGGTGGCAGCAGTGGTGAGCATCGAGGTGCGGAACGCCTACGTCGACTTCCCGATCTTCGACGCCAAGACCCGGTCGCTGAAGAAACGGGTGCTCGGCAAGGTCGGCGGGAAGATCGGCACCGGCGCGAAGACGCCGATCATCGAAGCCCTGCAGGACATCACGCTGTCGCTGGCGGACGGGGACCGCGTCGGGCTGGTCGGGCACAACGGCGCCGGCAAGTCCACCCTCCTGCGGCTGCTCGCCGGCATCTACGAGCCGACGCGCGGGCACACCCGGGTCGCCGGGCGGATCGCGCCGGTGTTCGACCTCGGCGTCGGCCTCGACCCCGAAGTCTCCGGCCGCGAGAACATCCTGATCCGGGGCCTGTTCCTCGGCATGAGCCGCGCGCAGATGAAAAAGCGGGTCGACGACATCGCGGAGTTCACCGAACTCGGCGACTACCTGCACCTGCCGCTGCGCACCTACTCCGCGGGCATGCGCGTCCGGCTCGCGCTCGGCGTCGTCACCACCATCGACCCCGAGATCCTCGTCCTCGACGAGGGGCTCGGCGCGATCGACGCCGCCTTCCTCGCCAAGGCCCGTGAACGCCTGGTCGACCTCGCCCGCCGCTCCGGGATCCTCGTGTTCGCTTCGCACTCGGACGAACTGCTCAGGGAGCTGTGCACCGACGCCGTGTGGATGGACGAAGGCAGGATTCGCGCGAGCGGCGAGCTCGGCGAAGTGCTTTCCGTCTACAAAGGTCAGTGACGGCCCGAGGCCATCCGGTACGCGCCGACCGTCAGCTCGGCGCAAGTCCGCCACGTGAAGTTCGCCGCGTGCGCGCGCCTCGACGCCGATGTTGCCACCGCGTGCGGGTCCGTCACCGCCATGCGCAACGCCTCCGCCAGCCCGTCCACGTCGCCGTACGGGACCAAGCTCGCGCAGTCGCCCGCCACCTCGCGCAGGGCCGGGATGTCCGTGCACACCACCGGGACGTCCGAGGCCATCGCCTCCAGCACCGGCAGCCCGAACCCCTCGTCCCGCGACGGCAGCACCAGTGCCGCCGCTCCCGCCACCACCGTGCGCAAGTCCACATCGGACAGATAGCCGGTCTGCGACGTCCGGGCCGAGCGGGGGAACGGGCCCGGGCCCGCGAACACCAGGTCCGGCAGGTCCGGGGCGGCCTCGTGCGCGCGCGTCAGCCAGTCCAGGCCCTTGCGCGGCCCCGCCGCCCCCGCGAACAGCAAGTACCGCGAAGGCAGCCCCAGACGCGCGCGGCGCTCGTCGTCGGGCGGGCGCGCCGTGAACCACGCCGGGTTGACTCCCAGCGGGGTCACCACGATCTTGTCGCGCGACACGTCCAGGCGCTCCGCCACCGAGTCGGCCACCGCCGCCGTCGGGGTGCAGATCACGTTCGCCCGCCGCGCGCCGCGGCGGACCAGCTCCGGCAGGCCGCGGTCGCTCGGAGCCAGCTCTGCCGGATTGTCCAAAAAGGCCAGATCGTGGATCGTCACCACGCCCGCCGCGCGGAGTCTCCCCGGCAGCACGAAGTTCGTGCCGTGCACGACGTCCGTCGGGCCGGCGAACAGCTCCACCGGCGGGAAGTCCGAGCGCAGCCAGGCCGCCCGCAGCAGCCGGGCCGCCACCGGCATCCCGCGCGCCCGGGCGCCGTAGGGGAGGACGTGCCGCAGCCGGCGCCAGCCGCGCAGCGTGAACGCCACCGCGCGCGTGTCCACCTCGGGGATCGACACCAGCTCTTCGCTCAGCGCGGCCGTGTACCGGCCGATCCCGGTGCGCGCGCCGAGCAGCGGGGTGCCGTCGAGGAGGACGCTCAGGGACCTAGCCACGGCGGAGCCGTTGCTTCGCGACCTTCAGCACCCGGCCGCCGACGCGCCGCGCCAGCTCGCCCGCGCCACCCGCGGCGAGGTACTCCCGCACCAGGTCGGCGTCGCGGCGCAGCATCGCCCGGCCGCGCACCGGCGCCGTCGTCGTCAGGTCCGCCGACCCGGGCAGCCGGTCGGCCGCCGGGCGCGGGTCGCGGCAGAACTCCACCAGCGGCTTCAGCGCCTCCGGCCAGGTGTACCGCTGCGCGACGGCGGCGATCCGCTCGACGCAGCCCGCGGCGAACTCCTCGTCGTACAGGACCTTTTCCAGCGCGTCCGCCAGCGCGGAGGCGTCCTCGGCCGGCACGACGACCCCCAGCCGTTCGGCGCGCACGAGGTCGGCGAACGAGTCGCCGTCGGTGGTGACGATCGGCAGCCCGGCCCACAGGTAGTCGAGCACGCGGGTGCGGAACGCGAACGTCGTCTCGACGTGCTCGTAGTGCGTCGTGACGCCGCAGTTCGCGTCCAGCAGCCAGTTCTGGCGCTCGTGGTAGGGCACCCACTGCTCGTTGAAGTAGACGTGCTTCCCGGTCAGCCCCAAGGAATCCGCGAGCCGGATCGTCCGCGTGCCGATGTCCATCTCGGCGACCTCGGGGTTCGGGTGCTTCATGCCGAGGAACACCAGCCGGACGTCGGCGCGGCGGCGGCGCAGCTCGTCCATCGCGCGGATCAGGGTCAGCGGGTCGAACCAGCTGTAGACCCCGCCGGCCCACAGGACGACGTGGTCGGTGCCGCCGATGCCCAGCGACGAGCGCAGCCCCGGCCCGGTGCGCACCGGCGCCTGCGGCGACAGTCCGAAGGGGACGACCGCGAGCAGCGACTGCGTCGTCGGGTCGGCGTCGTAGAGGCGCGGGGACAGCCGGCCCAGCGCGGCCAGGTGGCCGAGCCACAGGTGCCGCTGCCGTTCGGACGCGCAGAGGAAGAAGTCGCCGCGCTCGATCTGGGCGTCGAGCACGCGGGTGACGCCGGCGAGGTCGGCCGCGCGCCGGTCGTCGGCGATGCCCTTGCCCTGCTCCAGCAGCTCCAGGTGCATCGGGTCGTAGAGGTCGGCGACGACGATCTTGCCGCGGTGCTCCTTCTTCAGCGACGGCGCCAGCTCGAGCACGTGCCCCTGCAGGACGACGACGTCGGCCCAGGCGATCGGCGCTTCCAGCTCGCGGTGCTTGCCCGCGCTGACGCGGAAGGGCGCGGGTGGCGGCGTCGCCAGCGGGTTCGTGGTGACCA
The DNA here is from genome assembly GCF_040675005.1 of Amycolatopsis sp. NPDC049691. Taxonomy (NCBI): domain Bacteria; kingdom Bacillati; phylum Actinomycetota; class Actinomycetes; order Pseudonocardiales; family Pseudonocardiaceae; genus Amycolatopsis; species Amycolatopsis sp. NPDC049691. Next base: position 69,926 of record NZ_JBFANX010000016.1, on the reverse strand, counting down.
GGTGGACGTCGTGCTCGGCGGACAGCGCCAGCGCGATGTTCCAGGCGCGGATCGCCGGGCCGGCCATCCGCTCGGTGAGCGCGTCGCCGGTGATCACCAGGATCTTGCGGCGCTGCCCGAACGCCTTCTCGATGCCGAACGCCTCGACGAGGATGTCGTGCGCGGCGAGGTAGCGCGGCAGCGGGTAAGCGGGCTCCAAAGCCTTGCGCAGCAACGGAAGCAGGTCGGCGTCGGTCCGGACGCGGGCGGCCTGCTCGATCGCCCGCGACTGGGCCAGCGACGGCAGCTGCTCGACGAACTGGTCGATCGCGAGAAGCCCGGCGAGCGTGGTGCGCGGGATGGCGACGTCGCCGGACTCGATCGGGCCGGAAGGAGCACCGCCCTTTTCGAGGTCCAGCTGGGTCGCGTCCAGCTCGCCGCGGGCGGTGGCCCGCCGGACGGCCAGGGCGAGCGCCGCGGGCAGCGCGCGGGCGAGCGTCTCGTCGGAGAGGTTCTTGTAGAGCGCGGCCAGGGCGTTGCGCTCGAGGAGGAAGGTCTCGCGGCCGGTTTCCGGCGCGTCGACCGCGGCCATCGTGCCGTGGTGGCGGTGGAACGCGTGCGATTCCGGGACGTACCGGACGCGCCAGCCGCGCAGGTTGAGCCGCCAGCCGAGGTCGACGTCCTCGTAGAACATGAAGAACCGCTCGTCGAAGCCGCCGACCTCGGCGAACACCGACGAGCGCACGAACATCGCCGAGCCGGTGCCGAACAGAACGTCCTTCGCGACTTCGTGCTCGGCGGCCGGGACGTCGGCCAGCGGACTGCCCGCGTGGCGCTTGTAGCCCATGCCGAACCAGGTGAGGCCGCCGTCGACGAAGTCGGTGCCGGTGCCGTCCCAGTCGAGGACCTTGCTGGCCACGGCGGCGACGCGGGGCTGCGCGCGCAGCTCGGCGACCGCCGCGGATACCCAGCCGGGGGCCGGGCGGGCGTCGTTGTTGAGGAAGCCGAGGACGGTGCCCTTCGCGTGCTTCGCGCCGAGGTTGCAGCCGCCGGCGAACCCGGTGTTGCGGCCGGCCTCGACGACGTGGGCCTGCGGGACGGCTTCGCGGATGCGGGCGGCTTCGTCGGAGTTGTCGACGCAGATCAGCTCGAGCTCGGGGTAGTCGTGCTCGACGAGCGCGCGCAGGCAGGTGATCGTGTCGTCGGCGCCGCGGTAGTTGACCACGATCACCGAGACGAGCGGTTGCGGTTCCCCCTGCGCCAAAGCCAGCTCCTTCGTCGGGTGGGCGTCAGCTTAAAGGCCTGCCCAAGCCTCCCAGACCGCGCCTCGGCCGAGTGCGGCCTCCCGGCCGATCTTGCGGCGGGCCCGCAACGTCGCTGGTAGCCGCGTTGCCACTTCGGCGAGCACCCGGCAGCGCAGGCCGAAGCGGAAGTTCGCCGCGGCCGGCCGTCCCGGCCGCAGCGGCAGCACCGCTGTCAACACGGCGAACCTGAGCAGCTGGTTCACCGCGACTCCGCGCGGCGCGCACCGCAGGAGCATCAGCAGCCGGTTGCGCTCGTTCCAGCGGTGGAACAGCGGCGAACCCAGCTCGCTGCTGACGCCGTGGGCGTGCCGGACGCGGGCTTCGGGCGCCGCGACGACGTCCCAGCCGGCCAGCCGCAGCCGCCACGCCGTGTCGGTGTCCTCGTAGTAGCAGAAGAACCCGGCCGGGACGCCGTGCACGCTCTTCAGCACGTCCGTCCGCAGGAGCGCCGCGCCGCCGCAGAAACCGAACACCTCGGCGGCGGGCTCGGTGAGGTCGGCGCCGTGGCCGTCGGCGGTGAGCCGGACGCCGGCGGACTGCGTGGTGCCGTCGGCCCGCACCAGCAGCGACGTCGCCGCGCCGGCCAACGGCGCTTTTTCCAGGGTGTCTTCGAGCGTCGCCAGCCAGTCCGGCTCGGGCTCGGCGTCGTCGTTCAGCCACGCCATCAGCGGGGTCTCGACGCGCTTCGCGGCGACGGCGAGCGCGCCCGCGTAGCCCGTGTTGCGCGGCAGGCGAATTACTTGCGGACGCGAAGGATGGGCCGCGAGCAGGGCGGCGGTGCCGTCGTCGGAGGCGTTGTCCACCACGAGCGTCCGATGTGGACGCGTCTGCGCGGCGAGCGCGTCGAGGCAGGCGGTGACGTGCCCGGCACCCCGCCAGGTCACGACGACCACCGTGGTGGCGGGATTCGCGGTCACGTCCCGCACAATAGCCGCGTGCCCGAACTGGTCGTGCTCGCCGAGCAGCTCCTCGCGCCCGTGCCCGGTGGCACCGGGCGCTACACGGCCGAGCTGCTGCCGGCGCTCGCGCGGACCGCGCCGCGCGGCTGGACGGTCTCCAGCGTCGTCGCGCGGCACGCCGACGTCGGCGCGGCCCGGCTGGACGGTGTCGAGGGCCCACGGGTGCTGCGCGTCCCGCCGCGGGTGCTGGTCGCCGCGTGGCAGCTGGGGCTGCGCTGGTGGCCGGGCGGCGACGCCGTGCACGCGCCGACGCCGTTCGCGCCGCCGCGCGCGCCGGCCGGGAAGACGTTGAGCGTCACGGTGCACGACACCGTGCCCTGGACCCACCCCGAGACGCTCACCGCGCGGGGGGTCAGCTGGCACCGGTCGATGATCGCGCGGGCCGCGCGGCGGGCGTCCGGGCTGGTGGTGCCGACGCGGGCGGTCGCCGACGAGCTGGCCGTGTTGATCGACGTCGACGTCCCGGTGCGCGTGGTGCCGCACGGCGTGCGGATCCCGGCCGGTTCGGCGCCGCTGGACCTGCCGGCGCGGTACGTGCTGGCCGTCGGGACGATCGAGCCGCGCAAGGGCATCGACGTCCTGGTCGACGCGGTCGCGGCGCTGGACGACGTCGTGCTGGTGCTCGCCGGGCAGCCGGGGTGGGGCGGCATCGACCCGGTGGCGCTGGCGGCCGACCGCGGCCTCCCCGCGGACCGGCTGCGGATGCTGGGGAAGGTGTCGGACGCGGAGCTGGCGACCGCGTTGCGCCAGGCGAGCGTCCTGGCCGTGCCGAGCCTGGCGGAGGGGTTCGGGATGGGGCTGCTCGAGGCGATGGCGGCCGGGGTCCCGGTGGTGCACACGGACGTCCCGGCCCTGGCCGAGGTGGCGGGCGGTGCGGGGATCACGGTCCCGCGCGGCGACGCCCGGGCGTTGGCCGCGGCGTTGCGAGAGGTGCTGGGATCACCGTCCGTGGCGGCTGATCTCACTCGATCGGGTCGTGAGCGCGCGCGGACGTTCACCTGGCGCCGTGCCGCGGAAGCCGTCTGGGCGATCCACACGCGTGCCCGCCCCTGACCGGTTTGCCAGTTCCCCACCATGACGCGGGGTCACCGCCGTACCCTGCAGGGGTGAGCGATGACCCCCGGGTGCTGATCGACGCGACCGCGGTTCCCGCGGACCGCGGCGGGGTCGGCCGGTACGTGGACTCGCTCGTCGCCGCGCTCGACGCGGACGGGGCGCGGCTCACCGTCGTCTGCCAGCCGCGGGACCTGCAGCTTTACGATCGGCTGGCGCCGGGCTCGCGCGTGGTGCCCGCGTCCCCGACGACGACCACCCGCACCGCGCGGCTGACCTGGGAACAGGCGACGCTGCCCCGGTTGGTGCGCCGCCTCGGCGCGGACGTCGTCCACTCGCCGCACTACACGATGCCGCTGGCCACGTCGGCGGCATCGGTCGTCACGCTCCACGACGCGACGTTCTTCACCGACGCCGTGCTGCATTCGTCGGTGAAGGCGCGGTTCTTCCGGGCGTGGACGGCGACGGCGCTGCGCCGCGCGACGCTGTGCGTGGTCCCGTCGGCGGCGACGGCGGCGGAGCTGGCCCGCGTGGGCCCGGTCCGGCACGCGTCCCTGGAAGTGATTCACCACGGCGTCGACAGCGAGCGCTTTCACCCACCGTCACCGGAGGAGGTCGCGGCCGCCCGTTCGGCGGTAGGCCTCGGGCGCACGCCGTACGTGGCGTTCCTGGGCGCGCTGGAGCCGCGCAAGAACGTGCCGGCGCTGATCCGCGGGTTCGCGCGGGCGGTGGCGGGTCAGCGCGACGCGCCGGCGTTGGTGCTGGCGGGCCAGCCGGGGTGGGACACGCAGGTGGAGCGGGCGCTGGACGCCGTCCCGCATCGGCTTCGCGTGATCCGGGCAGGATATTTGCCCTTCGGCACCCTGGCGGGATTCCTCGGGGGTGCCGAGCTGGTGGCTTACCCGTCGCTGGGCGAGGGGTTCGGGTTGCCGGTGCTGGAAGCGATGGCGTGCGGGGCCTGCGTGCTGACGACCCGCCGGTTGTCGCTGCCGGAGGTGGGCGGCGACGCGGTGGCGTACTGCGGAGTCGGCGCGGGTGACGTGGCGGCGGGGTTGTCGGAGCTGCTGGCGGACCCGGGCCGGCGGGCGGAGCTGGCCATGGCGGCTCAGCAGCGGGCCAAGGAGTTCTCCTGGGCTACCACCGCGGAGCGGCACCGGGAGGCTTACGCCAAGGCCTGGTCCCGGCACCTCCGGACCCGCTGAGTACGCCCTGTGGGGTGGCGGGGTCGCGATCCGTGACCGGTGGACAATGGCCGGGTGACTGAGCACCCCCGCTATGGCGACGAAGTCGGCGTCGTGACCGTGACCTACTTCTCCGAGGACACCATCGAGCGGTTCCTCGACACCCTCGAGAAGGCCACCGAGCGCGAGGTCAAGGTGGTCATCGCCGACAACGCGTCCGTCGAAGGTGCCCTCGCCGAGGTTGCCGCCAAGCGGCAGAACGTCCAGCTGCTCAGCATTGGCGAGAACGTCGGCTATGGGACCGCTGCCAACCGCGGTGTCGCCGAGCTGGACGACCGCTACGGCTGGGTCGTCGTCGTCAACCCCGACCTCGAATGGGAGCCCGGGTCGCTCGACGCCCTGCTCGAGGTCGCGAGCCGGTGGCCGCGGGGTGGGGCCTTCGGGCCGCTCATCCACGATCCCGACGGCACCGTCTACCCCTCCGCCCGCCTGCTGCCCTCCTTCGGGCGCGGCATCGGGCACGCCGTCTTCGCGAAGATCTGGCCAGGGAACCCCTGGACCCGCCAGTACCGCCAGGAAACCGGCACCCCCGTCGAGCGCACGTCGGGCTGGCTGTCCGGCTCCTGCCAGCTGATCCGCCGGGAGGCGTTCGACTCCGTCGGCGGGTTCGACACGCGGTACTTCATGTACTTCGAGGACGTCGACCTCGGTGACCGTCTCGCCAAGGCCGGCTGGCTCAACGTCTACGCGCCTTCGGCGAGCGTCATGCACGAAGGCGGCCACTCGACGTCACAGGCCTCGGAGAAGATGCTCAAGGCCCACCACGACAGCGCCTACCGCTACCTCGCCGACCGCCACCAGGGCCTCGCCTGGAAGCCGGTGCTCGCACTCGCGAAGCTCGGCCTCGCCGTGCGGCTGAAGCTCGAGACCCGCTAGATCCCGTCGAGCCGGCGCGAAAGGTCGGATTTGCCGTTCGTCTGCGTCACCGTCGGCACCAGGCCGGTGTCCTCCGGATCCGGCTCCTTCAGCGGGCTCGTGATCGGCTCGGCCTGGGGCCGGCGCGCGAGCGGCGTGGTGACCGGCGGCGTGGGCAGCGGGGTGGTCTGCGACGGCGTGCTCAACGGCGTCGTCGCCTGCGGGCGGCGGCCGCCACGGGCCTCCAGGCGCCGCGTCGGCGCCGCGCCGGCCAGCGGGTGGTCGTTCTCCTCGATCAGCGACGCCGGCAGCTGGGTGGTCGTGTCGGGATCAAGGCTGTCGATCTGCGCCCGGGGTATCTGCTGGGTGTTCGACGAGTCCATCGGTGACGTCGCGCTGTCGGGTGTCACGACGAACACACCGCGCGCCTGGGCTCGTGCGAGCAGGGCGTCCGCCCGATCGCGGGGGTCCATCCCCTCGGCCTCCCGACTGACCCGGGGCCCTCTGGGGAAAGGCCCGCCTGTTTCCTGTCTAGGGTAGGCCCTCCGGGCGACCTCCGTCAGGGTTTCCCGCGGCTTGTCGCTCAGCGGTGCGTGATACAAGAGGAGATTTCCGTGACGTCCGAGGTCCGAACCGACGCTGTCGACGCCGTCGTCCTGGTCGGGGGCAAGGGCACGCGCCTGCGTCCACTGACCCTTTCGGCACCGAAGCCGATGCTCCCGACAGCCGGGACGCCCTACCTGAGCCACCTGTTCTCCCGCATCCGCGAGGCCGGGATCCGGCACGTCGTGCTGGGCACGAGCTACCGTGCGGAGGTGTTCGAGGAGTACTTCGGCGACGGCAAGTCGATCGGTCTGGACCTCGAGTACGTCGTCGAGGAGGAGCCGCTCGACACGGCGGGCGCCATCCGCAACGTCCACGACAAGCTGCGCGCCGACCACGTGATCGTCTTCAACGGCGACATCATCTCCGGCTCCGACCTCGGCGAGCAGCTGCGGGTGCACCGCGAGTCCGAGGCCGACGTCACGCTGCACCTGCAGCGCGTGCCCGACCCGAGCCGGTTCGGCTCGGTGCCGACCGACGAAACCGGCCGCGTCCAGGCGTTCCTGGAGAAGACGCCGAACCCGCCGACCGACCAGATCAACGCCGGCTGCTACGTCTTCCGCCGCCCGGTGATCGAGGCCATCCCCGCCGGCCGCCGGGTTTCGGTCGAGCGCGAGACGTTCCCGCAGCTGCTGGAGCAGGGCGCGCACATCCAGGGCTTCGTCGACGCCTCCTACTGGCTGGACGTCGGCACGCCGGAGGCGTTCGTGCGCGGGTCGGCCGACCTGGTGCGCGGCGTGGCGCCGACGTCGGCGCTGCCCGGCCGGCCCGGCGACTTCCTGGTGCTCGACGGCGCTTCCGTCGCCGAAGACGCCCACCTGTGCGGTGGTTCGACCATCGGCGGCGGCGCGGTGGTGGGTTCGGGCGCGAAGATCGACGGCTCGGTGCTGTTCGACGGCGCGGCCGTCTCCGAAGGCGCGATCGTCGAGCGCTCGGTGCTCGGGCACGGCGCGCGGGTCGGCGCGGGCGCGGTGCTGCGCGGGGTGGTCCTGGGCGACGGCGTGTCCGTCGGCGCCGGCTGCGAGCTGCTGGACGGCGCCCGGATCTGGCCGGACACCGTGCTGCCCGACGGTTCCGTCCGCTTCTCGAGCGACGCGTAGCGATGTTCTGGCGTCCCGCGTTCGAGGTCGACTTGGGCAGTGTCCTGAGTCCGCTGAAGCGCGGGCGCGGGTCGCTCAACATCCTCACCGACGAGCGCGGGATCACCTGGCTCGCGTCGAACACGCCGGAGGGCCCGGGCACCCTCGCCCTGCGCAAGCTGACCGACGGCCGCATCGAGGCGGCGGCCTGGGGCGACGGCGCGGACCGGCTGCTCACCGGCGTCCCGGCGCTGCTGGGGGCCGACGACGACGATTCGGAGTTCGTCGCGCACCACGACGTCGTCGCGCGCGCCCGCCGCGAGAACCCGGGGCTGCGGCTCGGGGCGACCGGGGTGGTGTGGGACTGGCTGGTGCTGGCGGTGCTGGAGCAGAAGGTGGCCGGCAAGGAGGCGATCCGGTCGTGGGCCGAGCTGTGCCGCCGGTTCGGCACGCCGGCGCCCGGACCGGGGCCGGAGCGGCTGCGCGTGCCGCCGACGCCGGTGGCGCTGCGGTCACTGCCGGACTGGCACTGGCACCGCGCGGGCGTCGACATCAAGCGGCGCACGGCGTTGCTGAACGCGGCGCGGGTGGCCGGTCACCTGGAGCGGGCGGTCGAGCTGCGCGGGCTGGCGGGACGCCACCTGCTGCGGACGGTCCCGGGCATCGGGGTGTGGACGGCGGCGGAGATCGCCCAGCGCGCATGGGGCGACCCGGACGCGGTCAGCTTCGGCGACTACAACATCCCGTCGATGGTGGGGAACGCCGTGCTGGGCGTGAAACTCGACGACGCGGGGATGGCGGAGGTGCTGGCGCCGTACGCACCGCAGCGGCAGCGGGCGGTGCGGTACCTGGAGACGGCGGGACACCGACGGCCACGCTTCGGGCCGCGCATCGAGCTGCGCGACTACCGCGCCATGTGACGCTGGCTTTCGGTACTGGGGCGTCGGCCGGCTTGGGAAAGCGGCGCGCGATCTCCCGCTGGGGGAGGCTGGCTGGGTGTGAGGAAGCTTCCTCTGGGGAGGCTGGCCGCGCGTGGGGAAGCTCCCCGCCGCGGGGGAAGGCTCGCCGCGTGCGGGGAAGGACCCGGCCGGGGAGGGCTGGCCGCGTGCGGGGAGGCTCCCGCTGGGAAGGCTGGCCGCTGCGGGGGAAGACTCGCCGGGTGCGGGAAGCTCCCCACCGGGAGAAGGCTCGCGTATGAGGGGAAGCTCCCGCCGGGGAAGGCTGGCCGCCCGTGGGGAAGCTCCCCACCGCGCGGGGAAGCTCCCCTCCGCCGCGGGGAGGCTCGCCGCGTGCGGGAGGGCTTACTGCTGCGGGGGATAGCCGCCCTGCTGGGGCGGGAAGCCTTGCTGGGGCGGGTAACCGGGTTGCTGGGGCGGGTAACCGGGCTGCTGCTGCCCCGGGTAGCCCTGCTGCGGCGGGTAACCCGGCTGCTGCTGCGGCGGGTACTGCTGCGGGTAACCCTGCTGGGGCGGATATCCCGGGTACTGCTGCGGCGGGTACGGCGGCTGCTTCGGCTTGTTCATGTTGATGATCAGCAGCACCGCTCCGGTGAGGCCCCCGAGCACCACCACGATGATCAGCAGCATCAGCACGCTCACGATCAGTTCTTCCCCTCGTCGAGTGCGGCCCGGGCGATCGCGAGCGCTTCCGCGTCGTCCAAACCCAGTTTGCGGGTCAGCGCAGCGTAATCCGCCGCGGCCTGCTGGGCGCGGCGGCGGCTCTGGTCGCCCGCCGCCGCGACGAAGCTGCCCGCCCGGCCGCGCGTCTCGATCAGCCCGGCCTCCTCCAGCTCGCGGTACGCGCGGGCGACCGTGTTCGGCGCGATGCCGAGGTCGGCCGCCAGGGCGCGGACCGTGGGCAGCTTCGTGCCGACCGGCAGGCTCCGGTCGTTGATCCGCGTCGCGAGCCCGGACCGCACCTGCTCGAACGGCGGGACCGGGGACGCGCTGTCGAAGGGGATGATCACCAGCTCTGCGGACCCGCTCCCGGGCCCGGCGGCCGCTGCCCGTACGGCCCCTGCGGAACCGGCTGCGAAGGCGGGAAGCCCGGCTGCTGCGGAACCGGTTGCGACGGCGGGAACCCGGCCTGCGGCCCCGGCGCGTACCCCGGCGGCGGGTACGCCTGCTGCTGGAACCCCGCCGGCGGGAACCCTTGCTGCGGCGGGAAGTTCTGCTGCGGCGGGAACTGCCCGCTCTGCTTCATCGCCTCTTCGCGGCGCATCTTCGACACCCGCACCGCCACGACGATCACGAACACGATGATCGCCAGGATCAGCAGGCCGACGACGATGTAGCCGAACACCCCGTCGCCGCCGCCCCCTCTCGAGTGGTAGTGCACGCGCTGCGGAAACTGCGTAGCCATGTGGTCCCTCCCTGTCCACACCCAGGCTAGTGCCCGGCACCGACAGGAACGGCCGCTTTCACCAGATCGGCGAGATCCTCCGACCCCGCGGGCAGCGCGTCGACCGGCCACCACCGCAGGTCGTCGGACTCGTCGCTGCGCACCGGCGAAGCCCCCGCCGGGGCGTGCACCGCGAACCGGACGTCGAAGTGCCGCGTCGGCACCCCGAGCGAGCACGTGATCGGGTGGACGTCGAGGTGCACCGGCTCGGGGACGATCCGCAGCCCGGCCATCCCGGACTCCTCGGTCGCCTCCCGCAGCGCCGCGTCGGCCAGCGAAGCGTCCGCCGGTTCACAGTGCCCGCCGAGCTGCAGCCACCGGCCGACCCGCGGGTGCAGGGTCAGCAGCACCCGGGTCCCGGTGTGGTCCAGCACCACCGCCGACGCCGTGAGGTGCCCGGCCGCGCACGACCGCCGACACGAGTCCTCGCGCGCCGCGAGGAACCCGAGGAACGCCTGGCGCAGCGACTCCTGGGCAGCGAGGGCAGGCCGCCACGCACCCAGCGTCGCGACGGCTTCCGCGTGCAGGCTCACAGCTCCAGCAGCCCCTCTCCGGGCGTGATCGGCCCGCGCGGGCCGGGGTCGGACGCCGGCACGCCGATCGCCACCGAACCCAGCGGCTGCCACCGCTCGTCGAGGCCCAGGACGTCCCGGACGATGTCGGCGGCGAAGATCGTCGACCCGATCCAGCACGAGCCGAGCCCCTCGGCCGCCAGCGAGACCAGCAGGCCCTGCACCGCGGCGCCGCCGGCGACGGTGAACATCGTCTTCTCGCAGTCGTTGCGGCGCTCGTCGCGGTAGGTGTGCGCGCCGTCCGGGACCAGGAACGGGATGACGACTTCCGGGGCCCGGTAAAGGATGTCGCCGCGGCTGAGCCGCTTCGCGATCTGCTCCGGCGTGAACTCGTCGCCTTCGAGGTCGGCCCGCCAGGACTCGCGCATCGCGTCGAGGAGCTTGTGCCGCAGGCCGGCGTCGCGCAGCCAGACGAACCGCACCGGGTGCGTGTGGTGCGGCGCGGGCGCGGTCAGCGCGGACGCCACCGCCCGGCGCATCGCGGCGGGGTCGACGGGCTCGTCCGCGAACTGCCGCACCGACCGCCGCGACGGGACGGCCGCGCGCCGCCCCTGCTCGATGGCCTCGTTCGTGCCCAGCCGGAAGAGGTCCTCGTCGAGCGGGCGGACCAGGTTCCGGGCCGTCGAGCCGTCGTCGAAGATGTCGAGCCCGCGCACGACCGCGACCGGCGTCCCGCCGAGCTTGCCCTTGACCAGGTCGGCGGCCGCGGCCAGCTCGTCGGCGACCGCGACCTCGGTGACGGCCAGCTCGTTGCCCTGCCCGTCGACTTCGCCGCGGTAGGCGTGCAGCACGCGCAGGCCGGAGGAGCCGATCGCGGCGTCGGTCTGCCCGACCCGCCACGCGCGGCCCATCGTGTCCGTGACGACCACGGCGACCTCGACGCCGAGCCGCTCGCGCAGGCCGTTGCGCAGGGCCAGCGCCGACGCGTCCGGGTCGGCCGGCAGCAGCGCGACCTCGTCGCCCTCGACGTTCGACGCGTCGATGCCCGACGCCGCCTGCACGATCCCGAGGTGGTTCTGGGTGATCACCGTGCGCGCGATCCGCGCGACGACCCGGATCGCCTCGCGCTCGACGAGCTTGCGGCGTTCGGCGTCGCGGACCTCGGGGTCGGCGGGCACCTTGACGAGCCTGCCCTCGGCCTTCGAGACGATCTTGCTGGTCACGACCAGGACGTCACCCGAGCGCAGCCACGGCGCGGCCTTGACGATCGCGCCGGTCAGGTCGTCGCCGGGGCGGAACTCCGGCAGCCCGGTGACGGGCAGGATCTCGATCTTGGGGGAGGCGTGGTCAGGCAACGGGGGCTCCAGCCAGCTCGAGGGCGGCGCGGGCCATCGCCGCGGTCGCGTCCACATCGGACATCAGCAGCGGCACGTCGCGGACGGTCACGCCCGGCACGTCCGCCGTCTCGCCTTCGGCGATCAGCCAGCCGTCGAGGACACCGTCGTCCTTGCGGGAGCCGTAGTGCCGGCCCACCGCCTCCGCCGACGTCTCGACGCCGATCGCGGTCAGGCACGCGTCGGCCATCCCGCGCAGCGCCTTGCCGCCGATGATCGGCGACACCCCGACGACACCGGCGGACGTCTTGCGCAGCGCGTCCCGGACTCCCGGCACGCCCAGCACGGTCCCGACCGAGACGACCGGGTTCGACGGCGCGAACAGGACGGCGTCCGCGTCCTTGATCGCGTCGAGCACACCCGGCGCGGGCTTGGCCTCGTCGGCCCCGACCGCGACGATCGAGTGCGCCTTCGGCTCGGCGCGGTAGCGCACCCACCACTCCTGGAAGTGGATCGCCTTCTGCTGGCCGTCCTGCTCCGGGTCGTCGATCACGACGTGCGTCTCGACGCGGTCGTCGGACATCGGCAGCAGCCGGACGCCGGGCTGCCAGCGGTCGCACAATGCCTCGGTCACCGCCGAGAGCGGGTAGCCCGCGCGCAGCATCCGCGACCGGATCAGGTGGGTGGCGATGTCCTTGTCGCCGAGGCCGAACCACGTCGGCTCGGCCCCGTAGGCGGCCAGCTCCTCCTTGACGACCCAGGTCTCGCCCGAGTGCCCCCAGCCGCGTTCCTTGTCGATGCCACCACCGAGCGTGTACATGCAGGTGTCCAGGTCGGGACAGATCCGCAGGCCATGCATCCAGACGTCGTCACCGGTGTTGACCAGCGCCGTCACCTCGTGCCCGGACTCGGAGGCACCTTCCGGTGCCATGCCCAGCGCTGCCTTGACACCCAGCAGGAAGCGGGCCCCGCCCACTCCGCCGACCACTACCACGATCTTCACGACGTCGAATCCTCGCACGAGCCGGGTGCGGGCACCCAGTACCGGTATCTGTGGTGCGGGGCGTAGCCGAGCCCCGCGTAGAGCGCGAGCGCGCCCGCGTTCCCCTCCGCCACCTGCAACACCGCGTGGCCGGCCCCGTGTTCCACGCCCCACGTGTGCAGGGCGCCCATCAGCGCTTTCGCGAGCCCGCGGCGGCGGAACGCGGGGGCGACCTCCAGGCGGCCGATGTGCAGCCAGCCGTCGACCAGTGCCCCGCGGACGACGCCGGCGGTGACGCCGTCGGCCGTCGCGACGCCGTAGCCGACCTTCCCGCCGGTCAGGACGCTGCGGGCGGCCGGGGTGTCCTCCCCGGGACCGAGCGTCAGCTCCCACCACGCCGGCGTCGGCTCGTCGTGCACCTCGACGCCGTCGACCGGGGACGTGCCGGTCAGCGGGGTGGTGAGCACGACGACCTCGTGGCCGCGGTGGTGGCGCGTCGCCTGGGACCAGCCCTTGGCGACGACCGCGTGCTCGTTGGGGCTGTCGCGGATCACCTGCACCATCGGCTGGATCCCCCGAGCGTGGGCGAAGTCACACACCGCGCGCAGGGCGTCGGGGACCGGCAGGCCGGGGTCGCCGACCGCGAGCGCGCTGTTCGCGCGGCCCGTGAAGCCCCCTGCCCAGCGCAGCCGCCAGTCGTTCAGGGGTTCCTCGACCAGCGGCGGCCATGCTCTGCTGCAGACGATTTCGAGCGCTTCACGTGCGTTCACGACTAGATTGTGACCGAGGCCGTGAAAGGCGCGGAGCGGATTTATCCAGGAGGTGGCCGTGGGCATCCAGCGCAAGGACGAGCGGCACAACGAGAAGCTCGTCGACGAGATCTCCGAGGGGTTCAACCGCGCCGTGGGGGAGAAGAAGGACGAGACCGAGGCGCCCAAACCGCGCTTCGTCATCACCGGCGACGCCCGGGCCACCCCGCCCCCGCGCCGTCGGCAGAGGTGAGCGCCATACCCCGGGTATGGCTAAGGCTTGCCTCACCAACCGAACGGGTGGCCGAACCGCGTAGTGTCGGCCACGACTGGCTGTTTGCAGAGAAAAGCAGGAGTGCGCAGTGACCTACGTGATCGCCGAGCCCTGCGTCGACGTGCTCGACAAGGCGTGTATCGACGAGTGCCCCGTGGACTGCATCTACGAGGGCGAGCGGATGCTGTACATCCACCCGGACGAGTGCGTCGACTGCGGCGCCTGCGAGCCGGTCTGCCCGGTCGAGGCGATCTACTACGAGGACGACGTCCCGGACAACTGGTCGGACTACACCAAGGCCAACGTCGACTTCTTCGACGAGCTGGGCTCGCCCGGCGGCGCCTCCAAGGTGGGCAAGACCGCGCACGACCCGGCGTTCATCAAGGCGCTGCCCCCGCAGGGCGAATGAGCCCGGTCGCGCTGCCCGACTTCCCCTGGGATTCGCTCGCCGAGGTCAAGGCCAAGGCGCAGGCGCATCCCGGCGGGGTGGTCGACCTCTCCATCGGCACGCCGGTCGACCCGGTCCCGGCCGGCATCCGCGACGCGCTCGCGTCGGTCTCGGAGATCCCGGGCTACCCGACCACGCACGGCATCCCGGCCCTGCGCGCGGCGGCCATCGCCGCCCTCGGCCGGCGGCACGGCGTCACCGGCATCGAGCCGGACGCGGTGCTGCCGACGATCGGGTCGAAGGAGGCCGTGGCCTGGCTGCCGCGCCTGCTCGGCTTCGGCCCGGGCGACCTCGTCGTCATCCCGGAGCTGGCGTACCCGACGTACGAGGTCGGGGCGCTCCTGGCGGGCGCGTCGATCCTGCGTGCCGACAGCACGGTCGCGCTCGGCCCGCAGCGACCGGCGATGATCTGGCTGAACTCGCCGTCCAACCCGACCGGCAAGGTGTTGCCGGTCGAGCACCTGCGCAAGGTCGTCGAATGGGCCCGCGAGCGCGACGTCGTGGTGGTGTCCGACGAGTGCTACCTGGCGCTCGGCTGGGAGACGTCCCCGCTGTCGGTCCTGCACCCGGACGTCAGCGGCGGCCGCACGGACGGCCTGATCGCGGTGCACTCGCTGTCCAAGTCGGCGAACCTGGCCAGCTACCGCGCCGGTTTCCTGACCGGTGACCCGCGGCTGATCAAGCAGCTGCTCGACGTCCGCAAGCACGCGGGCATGATCGTGCCGCGCCCGGTCCAGGAGGCGATGGTCGCCGCTCTGACCGACGACGAGGCACTGGCCGCCCAGCGCGAACGGTACGCCCGGCGCCGGCTGTCGCTGCGGAAGGCGTTGCAGGACAACGGTTTCCGCATCGACCACTCCGAAGCGGGCCTGTACCTGTGGGCGACCAGGGACGAAGACGCGCCGGCGACGGTCGAGTGGCTGGCCGACCGCGGGATCCTGGTGGCGCCGGGAACGTTCTACGGGCCGAAGGGCGGCAAGCACGTCCGGGTCGCGCTCACGGCGACCGACGAGCGCGTCGATGCCGCCGTGGAGCGGCTCACTCAGTAGTCCCGGCCCGTGAAGCCTCGGTAGACGAACCGGGTGAGCGCCTCGATCGCCTCTTCGTCTGTCGGGGGTGTCCACCCGGCCGGTACCGGGTCGAGCAGCCACATCTGCGCGAAGCTGTCCACCAGCTGGTACATCATCGCGATCGACAGCTCCGTGCTCGCCGGCAACCGCAGCCCGGCCGCCGTCACCTGGGCGAGGTGCCCGTTCAGGTCCGCCGCCTGCCTCGCGCCGAAGCTCGCCATCGTGCGGGCGAACGCCTCGTTCACCATCGCCGCCTGGCGCAGCGCCTGCATCGTCGACGCGTGCTCCTTGTAGAAGTCCCAGTACTGGGCCACGTGCCAGCGCACCGCCGCCGGGTCGCTGAAGTCGGACAGGTGGCCCTCGGACAGCGCGCTTTCGTCGCCTGACGCCGCGATGTCGCCCAGGAGCGACTCGAGCAGCTCCTCCTTGCCCGCGAAGTGGTTGTAGAACGACCCCGCGGCCCGGCCCGCCTCGGCGGTGATGTCCGTGATCTTCGTGTTCAGGTAGCCCTTGCGCGCGAACACGCGGCGGGCGGCCGCCTTCAGCGCGGCCTCGGTCTCCGCGGCCTTCTCCTTGCGGTTCACCGGCACCTCCTTGACGCGGGACGCTAGCAGTGTCATTCTGAATTCAGATTCACTGAATTTCAATTCACTGGGAGGACGACATGGACACACGGGTGCTGATCGCGGGGGCGGGCCCGACCGGGCTGACGCTGGCCATCGAGCTGGCGCGGCGCGACGTCGCCGTGCGGATCGTCGACAAGGCCGAGACCTTCTTCGTCGGCTCGCGCGGTGACGGGCTGCAGCCGCGGACCCTGGAGGTCTTCGAGGACCTCGGCGTGCTGGACGCGGTGCTGGCGCGGGGCGCCGCGCCGGTGCCGATGCAGGTCCACGTCGGCGGCGAGGTCGTCGACGAGCGGATGATGTTCGACCTGGTCGACCCGACGCCGGACAAGCCGTACCCGACCGGCTGGTTCATCGGCCAGTCGCAGACCGAGGGGATCCTGCGCGACCGGCTGGCCGAGTTCGGCGTCCACGTCGAACTGGCCACCGCGCTGGCCGGCTTCGAGCAGGACGCCGACGGCGTGACGGCCACGCTGAGCACCGGCGAGACCGTCCGCGCCGAGTACCTCGTCGGTGCCGACGGCGGCAAGAGCTTCGTCCGCAAGACGCTGGGGATCGCGTTCGAGGGCACGACGGACGAGTCGATCCGGATGCTGCTCGGCGACGTCCACGCCGAAGGCCTCGACCGCGCTTACGGGCACTGGTTCGGCGACGCGGAAAACCCGATGCGCGGCATGATGTTCAGCCCGCTGCCGGGTACGCCGTGGTTCCAGTTCGGCTCGGCCCTCGGCGACGGCGACCTCGACGCCGAGACGGCGCTGCCGGCGATCCAGGCCCGCCTCGACGCGCTGAGCGGCGGCGGGATCACGCTGTCGGACCTGGCGTGGTCGACGGTGTGGCGGCCGAACGTGCGGCTGGCCGAGCGGTTCCGCGCCGGGCGGGTGTTCCTGGCCGGCGACTCCGCGCACGTCCACCCGCCGACCGGGGGCCAGGGCCTGAACACCGGCGTCCAGGACGCCTACAACCTGGGCTGGAAGCTCGCGGACGGCGCACCCGAGCTGCTCGACAGCTACGAGGCCGAGCGCCGGACGGTGGCGGCGCGGGTGCTGGGGGTCTCGACCGGGCTGATGCAGAAGTACGTCGACGGCGACGAGGACGCCCACCGGCGCGGCGAGGAGACGCAGCAGCTGGACATCAGCTACCGCGGCGGCCCGCTGGCCCCGGCCGGCGACGGCGCGCTCCGGCCGGGCGACCGGGCGCCGGATTCGCCGCTGGCCGCGTCGGACGGCACCCGGGTCCGGCTGTTCGAGCTGTTCCGCGGCCCGCACGCGACCCGGCTGGTGTTCGGCGACGGCGAGCTGGGGGAGCACGCGTACCGGATCTTGCCTGCCGGGAGCGCGCCGACGCCGGGTGCGCTGGTCGACGAGGGTGGCCACGCGTACGCGGCCTACGACGTGAAGCCGGGGAGCGAGGTGCTGGTGCGTCCGGACGGGTACGTCTGGGCAGTCTCCCGCGGCTTGTCGTGAGTGTTCAGGGCGGTTAGAACCGCCCTCAACACTCACGACCGGTGGGCCTGCCAGGTCAGGCGTGCAGGGCTTTCGCGGCCTTGTCGACCTTGGCCCACGCGTCCCGCCAAGCCGCGCGGGCCTCGGCGCGGCGGGCCAGCTCGCGCTCGGCGATCCGGCCGGCGACGAACCCCAGCTCGCCGTCCGCGGTCGCCAGGACCGTGCGCATCCGCTCGGCCGCGAGCACCGCGTCCTGGTGGTCGCCCAGCACCGTCTGGAAGTCCCTCGTCGCCTTGATCAGCTTCTTGATCCGCTTGGCGCGCTTCTTCTTCGCCGACGGCTGGGCCAGCTCCGCCGCGTACCGCAGTTTCTTGCCGTGGATGCGCAACGCGTGCAGGTCGTCGTCCGGCGGGTCGGCCGGCAGCGCGCGGACCGCCTTGGCCAGCTTGCGGTGCGGCTTCGCCAGCCCGGTCACCAGGTCGTGCGGCTCGGCGGGCGCCTCGCCGGAGGCCCGGGTCAGCAGGCTGACCTCCCGCAGCAACGTCGAATACCGCGCGCTCGACAGCGCCCGCGTCAGCCGCCGCTTCGCCGCCGCGCGCTCGGTGACGAAGCGGGACACCAGCCGGCGGCCGGCCGGCTGGTCGCGGACCTCGAAGTCGGCGATGACCTCGCGCAGGTGCCCGATCAGGACGTCGTGGTCGCGCACCTCGCCGAGGGACTGCCCGAGCCAGCCCAGCTCCGCGCGCACCGGCTCGGCGCCGTCCCCGACCAGCCGCCCGGACAGCTTCAGCACGCTGCGCATCCGCCGCAGGGCGACGCGCATCTGGTGCAGGTCCTCGGGGTCGGCGCCGGAGCGCGTCCCGGCTTCGTGCGCGAGCAGGGCGCGGATCTCCCGGTCGAGCTTGGCGCGCACGTGGTGGACCGCCGGATCCGCCGGGCCCACCTCGACCGGGAGTTCCGGCAGCCCCAGCTCGGCCGGGGAACGAGGCAACGATTCGGTGGTCACCTCATGAATACTAAGTGAACGACCAGTCTCAGTCGTTCGCGTGCAGCATCGAGTTCAGCTCGACGCCGGCGCCGGTCCGCGGCACGACCTCGACCGCGCCGGTCGCCGAGTTGCGGCGGAAGACCGCTCCCGAAATGCCGTTGAGCTCGCGCGCCTTGACGACCTTGCCCTCGACGACGACCTTCGTCCCGGCCGTGACGTACAGCCCGGCCTCGACGACCGTGTCGTCGCCCAGCGAGATCCCGACGCCGCCGTTCGCGCCGATCAGGCACCGCTCGCCCAGCGAGATCGTCTCCTTGCCGCCGCCCGAGAGCGTGCCCATGATCGACGCGCCACCGCCGACGTCCGAGCCGTCGCCGACGACCACGCCCGCCGAGATCCGGCCCTCGACCATGGACGCGCCGAGCGTGCCGGCGTTGAAGTTAACGAAGCCCTCGTGCATGACCGTCGTGCCGGACGCCAGGTGGGCGCCGAGCCGGACGCGGTCCGCGTCGCCGATCCGAACGCCGGACGGCATCACGTAGTCGACCATCCGCGGGAACTTGTCGACGCTGTAGACGGTCACCGGACCGCGCGCCCGCAGCCGCAGCCGGGTCGTCTCGAAGCCCTCGACCGGGCACGGGCCGTGGTTGGTCCACACGACGTTGGCCAGCAGGCCGAACATGCCGTCGAGGTTCTGGCCGTGCGGCCGGACCAGCCGGTGCGAGAGCAGGTGCAGCCGCAGGTACATGTCGTGCGTGTCGGCCGGGGCGTCGGCCAGCTTGCCGATCGTGGTCCGGACGGCGACGACCTCGACCCCGCGGTCGGTGTCCGGGCCGAGCAGCGCCGCCGCGGCCTCGCCGAGCAGCTCCTTGGCCTCGTCCGCGCTCAGGCGCTCGGTCCCGGCCGTGCCGCCTTCGGTCAGCTTCGGGTGCGGGTACCAGGTGTCGAGGACGGTCCCGTCGGTGGTGACGGTGGCCAGCCCGACGCCGCTGGCGCCGGTCGTTTCGGGGTTCGGGCTCTGCTCGCTCACGCCCGACACGGTAGTCGAGTGACGCGGATCAACCACTCGTGGGCCGGGCCGCCACCTGCTTCTTCAGGTCGCTGAGCGCGCCGGCGATGTCGACGAGCGCCTGGGTGCAGGGGCCGCCCGGATCGGGCACGGTCGTGCAGCCCGCGCTCCGGAAGGCTTTCACGGCGGTGTCGAGCTTGTCCGCTTCGGCGACGAGCTGCGGGTCGCGGTCGTCGGCGCGCTTGCGGGCCGAGCCGGGGACGTTGCCGACCTCCGTGACGTACTTCTCGCAGCCCTTCGGCAGCTGGGTGCGCGGGCTCGCGTAGCACTGGTCGACGGTCAGCGCGTCCAGCTTCGTCGGGAGCGCGTCCGGGCCCGGCTCGCCGCCCTGCTTGGGCGTCGGGCCCGCTTCGCCGCCGCAGCCGGACAGGACCAGGACCAGCACCGCGCCGCCCACGGCGACTCCGAACGTACGCACACCCTCACGGTAGCGTGCCGGGCATGAGCCTCGACCTGCACGCCGACCCCGTCGACCTGACCGCCGCGCTCGTGGACACCTTCAGCGTGTCCGGCTCGGAGGCCGAAATCGCGGCGGCGGTGCAGAAAGCGCTTCAGGAGCAGGCGTCCCACCTCGAGGTGGTCCGCAACGGCGACGCCGTCCTCGCGCGCACGAACCTCGGCCGCGCGTCGCGGGTCGTGCTCGCCGGGCACCTGGACACCGTGCCGGAGAACGGCAACCTGCCTTCGCGGCGGGAGGGCACCGGCGACGACGAGGTCCTGCACGGCCTCGGCACGGTCGACATGAAGGGCGGCGACGCGGTCTTCCTGCACCTCGCGGCGACGCTGCCCTCGCCGAGGCACGACGTCACGTTCATCTTCTACGACAACGAAGAAGTGGAAGCGGTCAAGAACGGCCTGGGCCGGATCGAGCGCGAGCTGCCGGAGTGGCTGGCGGGCGACCTGGCGATCGTCGGCGAGCCGTCGAACGGCGTGATCGAGGCCGGCTGCCAGGGCACCATGCGCGTCGAGCTGCGGCTGTCCGGCAAGCGCGCGCACACGGCGCGGGCGTGGATGGGGGAGAACGCGATCCACGCGCTGGCCGAGCCCCTGCGGCGGCTGGCGGAGTACGAGCCGCGGATCGTCGACATCGACGGGCTGACCTACCGCGAGGGCCTCCAGGCGACGTCGGTCAGCAGTGGGGTGGCGGGCAACGTGGTCCCGGATTCGGCGGTGCTGACGGTCAACCACCGCTTCGCGCCCGACCGCTCGCCGGAAGCGGCCGAGCGGCACGTGCGCGAGGTGTTCGACGGGTACGAACTGTCCGTTGTGGACATGTCGCCGGGAGCGCTGCCGGGCTTGTCGGCCCCGGCGGCGGCGGAGCTGGTGACGGCGGCGGGCGGCCGGGCGGCGGCCAAGCTGGGCTGGACGGACGTGGCCCGGTTCGCGGCGTTGGGCATGCCGGCGGTGAACTTCGGCCCGGGCAACCCGACGCTGGCGCACACGAAGCAGGAGAACGTCCGGACGGCGGAGATCCGCCAGGTCGCCGACGTCCTGCGCAAGTTCCTCAGCTGACGCTGTGGCCGTCGTCACATCCGGGTGTCCTGAGCTGCGGTGACGCTCAGCCATCGGGCGTCACCGCAACTTTTCGCGGTGCCGGGCCGTATTCCCCGGTGAAAGCCGCGCACCCGGGAGGACCCATGCCCAAAACCGCCAGACGGGCCGCGGCCGCCGCCGCGCTCGCCGTGGCTGTGGCCGCGGCCCTCACCGCCTGTGAGCAGCAGCCCGTCGCCGCTCCCGCGGCCGGGCCCGTCGTCATGGCCATCGGCGAAGCCACCTCCGTCCCGCCGCCGCCCGCCGATGCCGCGCCCGTCACCCAGGCCGCGCCCGTCGAAGTCGCCATCACGTTCCCGCGCACCGGCTCGGGGCAGTGGATGTTCACCCCGGGCAGCGCCGAGGTCGCGGGCACCCGGGGCAAGCTCATGCGCTACCGGATCGCCCTCGAGACCGACATCGACGGCGTCGGCCCCGCCGCCTTCGCGAAGCAGATCCGCGGCATCCTCGGCGACCCGCGCGGCTGGACCGGCGGCGGCGAGTGGCGGCTGCAGCAGGTCGGCCCGGACGACGACGCCGACTTCACCATCTACCTGGCCACCCCCGCCAGCCGCGACAAGCTGTGCGGCGGCACCGCGGACGGCTACACCTCCTGCCGCAACGGCAGCAACGTCGTGCTGAACGTCGCCCGCTGGGCCAACGCCGTGCCGAACTACGGCGCCCCGCTCGACGTCTACCGCCAGTACATGGTCACCCACGAGACCGGGCACCGGCTCGGCCACGGCCACGAGCTGTGCCCGGGCGCGGGCCGGCCGGCGCCGGTGATGGAGCAGCAGACGCTCGGGCTGCACGGCTGCGTCCCGAACCCCTGGCCGTTCCCGGACGGCAAGTCCTACGCCGGCCCGTCGGGCGAGTACGACGACCCGATCCCGGCCGGCGACTCCTAGCGGCCCTGTAACGACTTGACGTTGTTGCCGAACGTCCAGCCCTTCGAGCCGTCCCAGTTGACGGACCAGTCCATCAGGCCCTTCAGCCCCGGAACCGACCGCCACGCCTGGGAAACCAGGCTCGGCGCCAGGTACCCGCCACCGGCGCCGGGCTGCGCGGGCAGGCCCGGGACCTGCTTGTCGTACGGCACCCGGATCGTGGTTCCCTGCACGACCAGGCCGTTGTTCAGGCACTGCGTCTGCACGGTGAAGCCCTGCACGGTCCCGGCCTGGTACGAATCGCCGGAGCAGCCGTACATCGAGCCGTTGTAGTACTGCATGTTCAGCCACCACAGCCGGCCGTTGTCCGCGTACTTCTTGATGATCGGCAGGTACGCGCCCCAGATCGAGCCGTAGGTGATGCTGCCGCCGGTCACGTACGCCGTCTCCGGCGCCATGGTGAGCCCGAAGCCCGCCGGCATCTGCGCGAGCACGCCGTCGATGATCCGGATCAGGTTCGCCTGCGACGCCGAGAGCGTCTTGATGTTGCCGCTGCCGGTCAGCCCGGTCTCGATGTCGATGTCGATCCCGTCGAAGTTGTACTGCTTGAGGATCGGCACGACCGTGGCGACGAACCTGTCGGCCACCGTCGACGACGAGAGGTCGATGCCGGCCGCCGCGCCGCCGATGGACATCAGGATCGTCGCGCCCGCGGCCTTCGCCGCACACATCTCGGCGGGCGTGGACACCTTGACCCCGGCGTCCATCCCGTTCTCCCACAACACGGTCCCGTCGGACCGGATCACCGGGAAGGCGGCGTTGATGACGTTGTAGCCGTGCTGGGCCATGCGGGTGTCGGTGATCGGGATCCATCCCAGGCCCGGGTGGACGCCGTTCGCGGCGCCGTCCCAGTTCTCCCAGTAGCCCTGGAGGACCTTGCCCGCGGGCCGCGGTTTCACCGCGCACGTGTCGGCCTGCACCGCCCCCTGCGCGGGGGCCGACACGAGCAGCGGGACGGCCAAAGCCGCTGCCAGAAGGGTTCCGAACAGGCGGTTTCTGCGACCGGACATACCGATTCCCATCGTCGTTGAGGGCGAACGCGGCGTGTCCGCTCACGATATGGGCCGCGGGGAACCGGTGACTACCTACGAACGGGTGGTCTAGACAACCTGGGGCGCCCGGCGAAGGGCGCCCCAGGCCGGGGTCACACGGTCAGCGTCCAGGAGGACAGGTAGCCGGTGTCGGCCGGGCCGACGTCCCGGATCCGCAGCTGCCAGGCCCCGTTCGCGGCCTCCGAAGAAGCGTTGACGGTGTAGGTGGTGTCGAGGTTCGGCGTCGAGTCGCTGCTCGAATTCTTCAGCCGGTACGCCGTGCCGTCCGGGGCGACCAGGTCGATGACCAGGTCACCGCGGTAGGTGTGGGTGATGTGCACCTCGACCTTCGTGGTGCCGGACGCGTTGCGCGCGCAGCCGGCCACGTTCGCGGTGCTGTTCACCGCGCTCGCCGGGTAGTCCGGGATGTCGAGGCGCGTCGAGTTGGTCACCGGCGCGCACGACGACGTCCCGACGCCGAGCGAGAACGCCGCCGTGTGGTCGACGCTGGCGCCGTCGGCCGTCACGGTGATCGGGAACGTGCCGGTCGGGGTCGACGAGGAAGTCGAGATGGTCAGCGTCGAAGAGCCGCCGGACTGGATGGTGGCCGGGCTGAACGACGCCGTCGCGCCCGCGGGCAGGCCGGACGCCGACAGCGAGATGGACTGCGCGCTTCCGGACGTCGTGGTGGTGTTCACCGCGACCTGCAGCGACTGTCCCGGTTGGACGGTACCGGCCGTGGGGTTCAGCGCGACGGAGTAGTCGTTGCCCTGCGTCGTGGCGACGGCGAGCTTCCAGAGCGCGTACCCGATGGCGTCGGAGTTCTTCTCCAGCGGCGTGTCCGGGATGTTGGCCGTCGTGTCGCAGGCGCGGTGGTAGCAGTTGTCGAACGGCGACCCCGCGGTGCCGCCCCACTTCTGCGCCTGCGCCGAGCTCTTGATGTCGCCGGCGCCGGTGGCCAGGCCGCCGACCGGGATGCCCGCGCTCTTGAACGACGCGTGGTCGGACCGGCCGTCGCCTTCGCTGTCGCCCTCGGTCTGGATGCCGATCGAGGCGAAGTACTCGTCGAAGATCGCCTTGACCGAAGCGACGTCGTCGTAGACGAAGTAGCCCCAGTTCTTCGAGCCGATCATGTCGAAGTTGAGGTAGGTCTTGATCTTCGTGCGCTCGCTGCTCGGCAGGTTGTTGACGTAGTACTTGGAGCCGACCAGGCCGGACTCCTCGTCGGCCCACCAGGCGAACCGGACGCGCTTGGCCATCGCGGGGTTCGTGCGGGCCAGCGTCAGCGCGACTTCGAGGATCGACGCGCTGCCCGAGCCGTTGTCGTTGATGCCGGGGCCGGCACTCACGCTGTCGAGGTGCGCGCCGAGCATGATGACCTGGCTCGCGTCACCCTGCGGCCACTCGGCGATCAGGTTCTGCGACTGCCCGATGCAGCTGGTGCACGTCTGGCGGGTCGTCGTGTACCCCGCGTTCTTCAGCAGGTTTTCCACATAGGACACCGAGGCCGCGTACCCGCCGCCGCGCGGCGAACGCGTGCCGCCGTTGTTGTTGGCGATGGTCTGCAGCTGGTTGAGGTGGGTCTTGATGTTGGCCAGCGAGATGTCCGGCGCGGCGAGCGCCGTGGCGGGCGCGGCGGTCGCCGCGGGCACGGACACGACGCCCAAGACGGCGGCCAGGGCGGTGACCCCGGCTCCGAATCTGGTCTTCCACTTCATGGCGGTGAATTCCTTCGGTGGGGGTTGGGGACGACGCCCGTGAAGGCCGCACCTGGCGGGTGCGGCCTTCACGGGGTGGGGCGTGCTACACGGTCAACGTCCAGGAGGACAGGTAACCGGTGTCGGCGGGGCCGACGTCTCGGATGCGGAGCTGCCACGCGCCGTTCGCGGCTTCCGAAGAAGCGTTGACGGTGTAGGTGGTGTCGAGGTTCGGGGTGGCGTCGCTGCTGGAGTTCTTCAGCCGGTAGGCGGTGCCGTCGGGCGCGACCAGGTCGATGACCAGGTCACCGCGGTAGGTGTGGGTGATGTGCACCTCGACCTTCGTGGTGCCGGACGCGTTGCGCGCGCAGCCGCTGACGGTGCTGGTGCTGGACACCGCGCTCGCCGGGTAGTCCGGGATGTTCAGCCGCGTCGAGTTGGTCACCGGGGCGCACGACGACGTCGTCCCGACGCTCAGCGTGTACTGCGCCGTGTGGTCGGTGCTGGCGCCGTCGGCGGTGATGGTGACCGGGAAGCTGCCGGTCGGGGTCGACGCGGAAGTCGCGATCGTCAGCGTCGAAGAGCCACCGGACTGGATCGTGGCCGGGGTGAACGTCGCGGTCGCGCCGGCCGGGAGACCGGACGCCGACAGCGTGATCGACTGCGCCGCGCCGGAGGTGATCGCGGTGCTGATCGTGGTGGTGGCCGACGCACCCGGCTGCACCGAACCCGAAGCCGGGTTCAGCGCGACGGAGAAGTCCGGTCCGCCGCCGCTGCACGAGGTCGGCTCACCGCTGACGGTGGTGACGGAGACGGCGTCCCACGCGGCCTTGGTGGCGTTGTACTCGGTGCAGCTGCCCGGGAAGAGCGCGATCGCGGCTTCGAGGGTCGCCTTGCGGGCGGCCTTGTGGTTCCACGACGAGGTCTTCTTCAGCAGTCCGTTGTAGAAGATCTTGCCGGCCTTCTGGATGCCGACGCCGGTGACGCTGGAGCCGTTGCAGGTCGGGCTGGACGGCTTGCCACCGCCCGGGTTCGAGCCCTCGGCCAGCAGGTAGAACCAGTGGTTCTGCGGGCCGGCGGCCGCGTGCACCTCGGTGCTCGGGATCGACGACGAGTAGCAGTTCGGATCGCCGACCTTGGACGGCTGGTACATGTAGCGGATCGGGCCCTGGCCGACGAGGTTGACGCCCTCGCCGACCTCGTAGTCCGGGGTGTCCTTGGCGTTGTTGGCGTACGCCTCGGTCAGCGCGCCGAAGATGTCGCCGGTCGACTCGTTCATGCCGCCGTTCTCGTTGCCGGAACCGGCACCGCCCGGGGTGAACTGGAAGATGCCGTGGCCGAACTCGTGGCCGACGACGTCCATCGAGGTGGCTTGGCGCTGGTTGTCCTGCGAGTGGCCGAAGTGCGTCGAGGAACCGTTCCAGTAGGCGTTGACGTCGTTGAGGCCGACGGACGCCGGGTAGCCGGTGCCGCTGCCGTTGATGCCGTTGCGGCCGAGCCAGTCGGCGAGCATCTTCCACTCGGTCTGGACGCTGTAGAGGACGTCGACGCAGCCGGTCTCGAGGTCCGTGCCGGAGCCGTTGCCCCAGTTGTTGTCCGGTCCACTGTAGACGGAGCCGCCCTCGCGGCCGCAGCTGATACCGGTGCGGCCGGGGTCGCGCAGCGTGTAGGTGCTGCCGGACTGTGTGGTGTCGATGGAGACGTTGCCGACGTAGTAGCTGTTGCCGGTGCCGGCGACGTTCACCGTGCTCGGCTGGGCCTGGGTCCGCGCGCCCGAGGAGAACGTCTTGACGTCGTCCCGCTGGTCGAGCACCGCGCCGGTCGCCGCGTCGACGAACACGTGCAGGTTGCTCGGCGCGGTCGCGGTACGCCCGGCGACGACGACCTCGTAGGCCAGCTTCGGGTTCGCCCCGGCCAGCACGACCTTTTCCGGCGTGCTCACACTGTCCACAGTGGGCAGTTGAGCGCGCGCGGTGGCCGCGGCCTTCGCGGCGTCGACCAGCGCCCGGGTCCCGACCGTGATCGGGGCGGTGGAAGCGGCTTCGGTGCCGCGGACGCGGCCGGCCCCGTCGGCGACGACGACCGCGTCGCCGCCCACGACCCGCAGGCCCTGGTAGGTGCGCTGGTAGGCGCCGTAGAAGAGCCCACCGCCGCCGGCGGTGAGACCGACGCGCTGGAACGACTCGGCGGGGCCGCGCTTGAGCGCGTCGAGCCCACTGGCGGCCGCTTGGTCGGCGGCGCGAGCGGCGGCGACGTCCGGGGCGGCGGGCTGGGCCGCCGGAGTCGCGCTCGCCGGGGCCACCGGCAGCGCGAGCGACATGGCGAGCCCGGCGGCGGCCGCCAAGCCCGTTCTGAACCCACGATGGGTCATCGAGGTCAACCTTTCCACGAAGGATGGTTGTGGCGAAGGAAAAGGGGGACGTGTCCCGGGGATCAACAGCAGGTATGCGTCCGGACGCATCCGAGTAAAGGATCAGTGGTTCCGGGCGTCAATGCGCCGAACGGACCAACACCGCGTTCCGGATTCGCCGGTCAATTCGTACAAACCCCGCTGGTGCTGGGGATTCGCCACGCATTCCGCGCCGGAACGACTTTCGTAGGGACTGTCCCGGACACCATCCGAACGCCGGACGATCTCGATCATCGGGAATCGTAAGCGCCGCTTAGGAAATCGATTCAGTCGGCTTCGGCGCCCAGCGCGATCAGCCCGTTCCGCAACACGTCCGCGGCCTCTTCCTGCTTTCCGGTCTCCCCCAGCAGCTCGCTCAACGGCCGCAACGCCCGCACCAGCACGCCACGCGCCCCGAGCCCGGTGGCGAGCTCGACCGCCGCCCGCAGGTACTCCGCCGCGCCCCGGGCGTCCCCGCGCGCCCGCGCCAGCGAACCCAGCTGCAGCCGCAGTTCCGCCGCCAGCGCCGTGCCCGCGACGACGGCCGGGCGGACCTGGTCGAGCAGCGCGGCCGCCGTCTGCAGCCGGCCCGCCGCCAGGTACTCCGCCGCCAGCTCGACGGTGATCGCCGGGACGTCGTCCGGCCACGCCGTCTCGCGCGCCGCGCCGAGGTCGGCCAGCGCGCCCTCGACGTCGCCCGCGCGGCCGCGGACCCGGGCCCTGGCCAGCAGGCAGTGCGCCATCGCCGGGTGCAGGGCCCGTTCCTGCATCAGGTCGTAGGCCGCGGCGATCGACGCGGTCGCGTCGGCGAACCGGTCGGCCGCCAGGTGGCTGCGGCACACCTCGAGGTGGCTGCGGGTCAGCTCGGCCAGCACCGCCGGACCGCCCCTGGCGAGCCGCAGCGCCGCCTCGGCGTACTCCGCGGCCCGTTCCAGATCGCCTTGACGCAGGTGCCGCTCGGCCAGGCACGCCCGCAGCGTCAGCAGCATCGACGGCTGCGGGTACCCGTCGCGCAGCAGCTCGGCGTGGCAGGTTTCCAGCAGGTGCAGGGAATACTGCGCCTCGCCCCAGCCGGACAGCACCGCCGCGCGCAGCGGCACGACCATCGCCCGCACCGGCGGCGGCTCGCCCGACAACGTCGTTTCGGCCTCCGCGACGTACTTCGTGCGGACGTCGCCGGTCGAGTACCCGGCCAGCCACAGCAGCGCGATCCCCGCCTGCCGCGGCCGGTCCAGGCGTTCGGCCTGGCGCCGGATCCGCTGCATCCGCGGGATCGCGCGGCGGGCGTCGCCGGCCAGGAAGCGTTCCGCCGTCTCGATCAGCTCCAGGTCGAGCTCGATGAGCTCGCGCGGGGAACTGCCGCCGAGCAGCTCGTCCGGCTCGATGCCCAGCTGCTGGGCGAAGAACCGCAGCGCGTCGCCCGACGGCGTCCGCGCACCGGTCTCGACCGACGACACGTACGCCGCCGAGTACTGCGGTCCGGCCAGTTCGCGCTGCGTGAGCCCGCGCTCGGTGCGCAGCTCACGCAGGCGTTCGCCGACGCTCTCGCTCACTCGGGTCGCCCTTCCACCGGTTCAGGGTAGGCCGCGCGGCGGCGGGGGAGTCGCCCGCCGCCGCACGGTGAGGGATCAGCAGGCGCCGCTGTCGCTCCACACGGCCCACGAGCCGGGCGCGCCGGGCTCGGCACCGGTCGAGTACCACGTGGACGTCCACTTGTGACCGTTGTGGCCGACGACGTCGTTGGGCACGTACGCCTTCGCGGAGTCCCACTCGGCGAGGCCGTCGCAGCCGGTCGGCGGGGTGCCGGTGCCGACGGTCAGCGAGAACTGCGCGGTGTGGTCGGCGTCGGTGCCGTCGCCGGTGACCGTCACCTGGCTGGTGCCCTGCGGCGTGGTCGCCGAGGTGGTGATGGTCAGCGTCGCGGTGCCGCCGGACTGGACCCTCGCCGGGCTGATCGTCGCCTTCGCGCCGTCGGGCAGCCCGGTGGCCAGCAGCTGGACGGTCTGGGCGTTGCCCGAGGTGACCCGCGTGGTGATGGTCGTGGTCGCGGTCTGTCCGGGTTGGACGGACGCGGACGTCGGCGAGAGCGTCAGCGAGTAGTCGTTGCCGGCCGGCGGCTGGCCGCTGCAGGTCGGCTCGCCGCTGACGGCGGTGACGCTCACGGCGTCCCACGCGGCCTTGGTGGCGTTGAACTCCGTGCAGCTGCCGGGGAAGAGCGCGATCGCGGCTTCGAGCGTGGCCTTGCGGGCCGCGCGGTGGTTCCACGACGACGTCTTCTTCAGCAGTCCGTTGTAGAAGATCTTGCCCGCCTTCTGGATGCCGATGCCGGTGACACTGGAGCCGTTGCACGTCGGGCTGGCCGGCGAGGCGTTGCTGCCCTGGGAGAGCAGGTAGAACCAGTGGTTTTGCGGGCCCGCGGCGGCGTGCACCTCGGTGCTCGGGATGGACGCCGAGTAGCAGTTCGGGTCGCCCTCCTGCGACGGGTTGTACATGTAGCGGATCGGGCCGTTGCCGACCAGGTTGACGCCTTCGCCGACGGTGAAGTCCGGAGTGTCGACCGGGTTGTTGGCGTAGGCCTCGGTCAGCGCGCCGAAGATGTCGCCGGTGGACTCGTTGAGGCCGCCGTTCTCGTTGCCGGAGCCGGCGCCGCCGGGGGTGGTCTGGAAGATGGCGTGCCCGAACTCGTGGCCGACGACGTCCATCGGCGTCGCCTGGCGGCGGTTGTCCTGCGAGTGCCCGAAGTGGGTCGAGGAGCCATCCCAGTAGGCGTTGACGTCGTTGAGGCCGACGCTGGCGCGGAAGCCACCGCCGGCGCCGTCGATGCCGTTGCGGCCCAGCCAGTCGCCGAGCATCTTCCACTCGGTCTGGACGCTGTAGAGCGCGTCGACGCAGCCGGTCTCGAGGTCGGTGCCCGAGCCGTTGCCCCAGGTGTTGCTGCTCTTGGTGAAGATCGAGCCGCCTTCGCGGCCGCAGGCGATGCCGCGGCGGCCCGGGTCGGTCATCGAGTAGGAGCTGCCCGAGCCGGACGTGTCGATCGAGACGGTGCCGGCGTAGTAGGAGTTGCCGGTGCCGGCTTCGCGGACGTCGTCGCGGGTGTCGAGGACCTTGCCGGTGGCGCTGTCGACGAAGACGTGCAGCTTGGTCGGGTGGCTTTGGTTGTGGCCGGAGACGACGACCTCGTAGGCGAGCTTCGGGGCGTCCCCGGCGAGCACGACGAGCTTCGGTGCGGTGGTGCTGTCTACTGTGGACACCTTGGTCTGGGCGATGGCGGTGGCCTGCTCGGCGGTGAGCGTGGCCCGGGTCGGCACGGAGATGGGTGCGGTGTGCGCGGCTTCGGTACCGCGGACCCGGCCGGCCCCGTCGGCGACGACGACGGCGTCTCCGCCGACGACCGGCAGGCCGTGGTAGGTGCGCTGGTAGGAGGCGTAGTAGAGGCCGCCGCCACCGGGGGTGACACCGGTGCGGACGAACGTTTCGCCGGCCCCCTTGGCGAGCCGGTCGACGCCGCCCAGCGCGGCCTGGTCGGCGGCCCGGGCGGCGAGCGCCTCGGGCGGGGCGGCGGGTGCGGGAGCGGCGGCGGCCGGGATCGCCGGCACCGCTGCGAAGGTCAGGGCCAGGCCGGCGATCGCCGCCAGCCCTCGTGGGGATCTCATGGGGCACCTTTCCGGGGAACGCGGGAAGTGTGACCGGTGGAATAACTGCTGTTATTGCGCCGGACGCGTCCGAGTAAAGGTTCCGGTCGTGGGCTGGTCAATGGGCCGAACAGCCTAGCGAGGCGCCGGGAAGATCACGGCGTCGCGGACGAAACCGCAGGAAACGGCGGGGTTGGCGACTGGTCTGAACCAATTCACCAACTTTGGTAGGGAGTTTGCTTTGGTTCGGACCACTGAGCCCGGTGGTCCGGTGGATCAGCCCTCGGTGCCCGCCGCCGAGTCGAGGCCGCGCCGGTAGGCCTCGATGGCCTCGGTCAGATGACCACGTTGTCGGAGCACGTCACCGAGCCGCAGTGCCGTCGAAACCGCCGCCCCGTGCAGCGACGCCCCCGTCTGGATCTCCGCCGCCTCGCGCAACAGCCGGGTCGCCGTCTCGAGGTCCCCTGCGGCCTGCGCGATCTGCCCGCGCAACCCCGTCGCTTCCCCCAGTGCCTCCACATCGCGCGCCAGCAGCGGCCACACCTCCGAAACCAGCGCGGCCGCCTCCGCGGGCGCGCCCTGGCGAAGCCGGACCTCGGCCAGTTCGACCGTCGCCCCCGCGACGCCCTCCTCCGAACCGATCGCCGCCAGCTGGTCGCGCGCCGCCGTCAGCTCCGCGCGCGCCTCCTCCAGGCGGCCCAGCCGGCGCAGCAGGTACCCCCGGGCCCAGCGGCAGCGGGCCGCGTCGCGGTCGAACCCCACCGACGCGAACAACCGGCACGCCTCGATCAGATCCTGCTCGGCCCGGTCCGGCTGTCCGATCGCCTGCCACACCTGCGACGCCTGCCGGTGGAACCGCGCGACGAAGTCCGGCCGCGAAGCCGCCCGGACCAACCGGACACCGTCGTGCGCCGCGCGCTCGGCCCGGTGCAGCCCGCCCATCTCCATCAAGGGGTGGATCAACGCGCTGAGCAGGCACAACTCGGCGTCGGGGTCGAGGTCCGGGGAGGCGAGCGCCGCTTCGACGCGCGCGATCGCCGTGCCCGCGTCGCCGCTCAGGTACCGGCAGCCCGACCAGCGGTGCACGATCATCGCCCGCAGCCACGGCGGCGCCGCCTCTTCCAGCTCCGAAGCGTGCTCCAGCTCCTTCTGCGCGCCCGAGACGTCGAACAGCTGCCACTTCACCTCGGCTTGGCAGAACCGCGCGTAGCACTCGACGTCGTCGAGGCGGTAGCCCGCGGCCTGCCGCGCCACCGTCGCGAACCGCTCTTCCGCGAGGGCGACCCGGCCCTGTTCGAGGTCGCGGTACCCCTCGTCGAGCGCCGCGCGCAGCTCCTCGGCGATGCCGGGCGGGCGGCCGAACCGCAGCTCGTCGACGGTCAGCCCGAGCCGGCGCGCCAGGTAGGCCAGCATCTCCTCCGACGGCGGACGGCTGCCCGTCTCGACCTTCGCGAGGAAGCCCCGGTCGTAGCCCGGCTCGGCCAGCTCGCGCTGGGTCCACCCCCGGTCGGTGCGCAGCCGCCGGATCCGCGCGCCGAGCGGTTCGGTCATCTCCCCACGGTAGGTCATCGTTCGTGAAGCCGGGGAAACGGACATATTGACTCTCCGGCCGCGAGCAGGCTAGCGTTAAATAGGAAACTTTCCTAACAAAGTGGAGGCCGATCATGCGCCTGCTTCCCCTCGCGACGGCGGCCGCGCTCGCCGTGCCCCTCGCCGCCGCTCCGGCCGAAGCCGCGACCCCGGCCGAGGTGCGCGTCGACCAAGTCGGCTACGCGCTGGGCGAGGCGAAGCACGCGTACCTGCTCGGTGGCGCGCCGGGGAAGTTCAGCGTCGTCGACGAGCGCGGCCACACCGTCCGGGAAGGCCGCACCGGCGCGAGCCTCGGCGCCTGGAACCCGCGTTACCCGGCCGTGTACGACCTCGATTTGTCCACTCTGGACCGTCCGGGCACGTACCGCGTGCGGGCCGCCGGCGCGACGTCGCCGCCGTTCCGGATCGACACCGCGAGGCGCCTGTTCCGCCCGCTCGTGCGCGCGACGACCGAGTTCTTCCAGGCCCAGCGCGACGGCCACGACGTCATCCCCGGCCGTCTCGGCCGCAAGCCGTCGCACCTCGCGGACCAGAAGGCGACCGTGTACGCCGAGCCGAAGTTCGCCGGCGAAGGGGGCGACGAAATCGTCGAACCGCTGAAACCGCAGGGCGGCCCGGTCGACGTCGAGGGTGGCTGGGTCGACGCGGGCGACTTCGTCAAGTTCACGTCCAACACCGCGTATTCGCTCGCCGAACTGGGTTTCGTGCTGCGTGACGACCCCGATCCGGTGCTGGCGAAGGAAGTCCGGTTCGGGCTCGACTGGCTCGACAAGATGTGGGACGGCCGGACGAAGACCCTCTACGCCCAGGTCGGCATCGGCACCGGCAGCGAGGAGTTCGGCTTCCTCGGCGACCACGACGTCTGGCGCAACCCGCAGGACGACGACGCGCTGGACGTCAAGCCCGGCGACCCCGCGTACTTCGTCAAGTACCGCCCGGTGTTCCCGGCCGCCCCGGCGGGCGCGCCGCTGTCGCCGAACCTCGCCGGCCGCGTCGCCGCCGCGTTCGCCCTCGGCGCGCAGGTGCAGGCCCACCGCGACCCGAAGCTGGCCCGGCACTACCTGGCCGAAGCCGCCGCGGTGTTCGCCCAGGCCAAGACGACGGACGTCGGCGAGCTCGTCAGCGCGTTCCCGCACGCCTACTACCCGGAGTCGTCCTGGGCGGACGACCTGGAACTCGGTGCGACGCAGCTCGCGCTCGCGGCACGAGCCCTCGACGACCCCCGCGCGACCGGCTGGGCCCGTGACGCGGCGAAGTGGGCGAAGGCCTACATCGCCGGCGACGACACGAGCACGTTGAACCTCTACGACACCAGCGCGCTCGCGCACGCCGACCTCGCCGGGCTGCTGCGCACCCGCGTCCCCGGCGCCGCGCTCGGCGTCCGGGAGCTGGCCGCGGACCTGCGCCGTCAGCTGGACGCGGGTGTCGACCAGGCGAAGAAGAGTCCATTCCGGACCGCCGTCGACGTCACCGACTTCGACGCCGCCAGCAAGAGCTTCGGCTTCGCCGCCACCGCGCGGCTGTACCAGCGCGTCACCGGCGACACCCGGTACGCGGCCTTCGGCGCACAGCAACGGGACTTCACGCTCGGTGCGAACGCCTGGGGCGTGTCGCTCGTGGTCGGCGTGGGCACGACGTCGCCGCAGTGCCCGCACCACCAGGCCGCGAACCTCGCCGGACCTTCCAAAGTGCTGTACGGCGCGGTCGTCAACGGCCCCAACGGCGCGGGCAACTTCGCGGATCTGCCGTTCCCGGCCGGTGCGAAGGAATGCACCCGTCCGTATGAATCCCTCGACGGCCGGGGAAGCCGCTACGCCGACGACCTGAGTTCATGGCCCAGCAACGAGCCCGCCATCGACTTCACCTCTACCGCGCTGCTCGCATTCTCGCTGGCGGCGAGGCCGTAGCATGGGGAAGTGAGCGAACAGTCTGAATGGCCGGACGGCCAGTACCCCGAACGCCCGGTGGAGCGGCACAAGGGCCCGGTCGTGCTGCGCCGCGACCGCCGCGACCAGGGCAGCACCACCGACCAGCGGCTCCTGGACTCGCGCGGCCCGAGCGACTGGGTGCACACCGACCCGTGGCGCGTCCTGCGGATCCAGGCCGAGTTCGTCGAGGGCTTCGGCGCGCTCGCCGAGGTCCCGCGCGCGGTCACCGTGTTCGGCTCGGCGCGCACCAAGCGCGACAACCCGGAGTACGAGCTCGGCCGCAAGATCGGCGGCGCGCTGGCCAACGCCGGCTTCGCCGTGATGACCGGCGGCGGCCCGGGCGCGATGGAGGCGGTCAACCGCGGCGCGGCCGAGGCGGGCGGCTTCTCCGTCGGGCTCGGCATCGAGCTGCCGTTCGAGCAGGGCCTGAACCCGTGGGTCGACCTCGGCGTCAACTTCCGGTACTTCTTCGCCCGCAAGACGATGTTCATCAAGTATTCGCAGGCCTTCATCTGCCTGCCCGGCGGCTTCGGCACGCTCGACGAGCTGTTCGAGGCGCTGACGCTGGTGCAGACCAAGAAGGTCACGAAGTTCCCGGTCGTGCTGTTCGGCAGCGCCTACTGGGGCGGGTTGTACGACTGGATCAAGAACTCGGTCATGGCCGAGGGCAAGATCAGCCCGCACGACCTCGACCTGCTGCACGTCACCGACGACATCGACGACGCCGTCCGCGTGGTCCAGGAGTCCTACCAGGCCTGGGAGGACACCCACTGATGAGCCGGATCTGCGTGTTCTGCGGTTCGTCGATGGGGTTCTCCCCGCGCTACGCCGAGCAGGCGGCGGCGCTCGGCAAGCTCCTGGCCCAGCGCGGCATCGGCCTGGTGTACGGCGGGGCGAGCGTCGGCACGATGGGCGTGGTGGCGGACGCGGCGCTGGCGGCGGGCGGCGAGGTGATCGGCGTGATCCCGGAGGCGCTCTCGACCGTCGAGATCTCCCACGCCGGGCTGTCCGAGCTGCACGTCGTGAAGGACATGCACGAGCGCAAGGCCAAGATGGCGGCGCTGTCCGACGGTTTCCTGGCGCTCCCGGGCGGCGCGGGCACCCTCGAGGAGCTGTTCGAGGTCTGGACGTGGGCCCAGCTCGGCCTGCACGGCAAGCCGATCGGCCTGGTCGACGTCGACGGGTACTACGGGCCGCTGCTCGCGTTCGCCGACCACATGGTGGCGGAGGGGTTCGTCAAGGCGGACTACCGGAAGCTGCTGATGGCCGACGCCGACCCGGCGACGCTGTTGGACGCCTTCGAGACCTACGTCCCGCCGGCTCCGCCTAAGTGGGCGAAGGAGCCGCCGGGGATCTGACATCGGTGCTCGCCCGGACGAACGCGGCCACCGCCCGCGAGCGCGTCCGGTCGGGCCAGGCCAGCAGCACCGACGTCCGGGGCGCGTCGAGCACCGGCACGCACACGATGTCCGCGCGGGCGTGGCGGCGGGCCGACTCCGGGACCACCGCGACCACCTGGCCCAGCGCCACGAGCTGGAGCAACTGCCCCGCGTCCCGCACCTCGGGCCCCGGCGCGTCGCTGCCGGGCCACCGGGGGAACGGCTCGCCGTCGAGGTCGGCGAGCACCAGCGCCGACCGGCCGGCCAGGCGGTGGCCACGGGGGAGCATCGCCACCTGGTCCTGCTCCAGCAGCAGCTCGGTGTCGAACCCGACGCAGTCGTCGTGCGGGCCGTGCAGGAACGCGAGGTCGACGCGGCCGTCGCGCAGCATGCGGGACTGCTCGCCGACCCCGCACACGACGACTTCGACCTCGATCGCGTCCGGGTCGGCCCGATAACCGGGGAGGATCCGCGCGAGCAAACCGGCGTCGCCGTCGGGCTTCATCGCCACGAGCAGCTTCGGCACCTCCTGCCCGGCGCGCTGGGCCCGGCGCACCGCGGCGTCCACCGCGTCGAGCGCTTTGCGGCTCTCCACAAGGAAAACCGCGCCCGCGGGTGTCAGGCTCACACCGCGGCTCGTGCGGTTCAGCAGCGGCACGCCCATCCGGCGTTCGAGCTGCTGGATGGCGCGCGACAGCGGCGGCTGCGCCATGCCGAGGCGCTGCGCGGCGCGGCCGAAGTGCAGTTCCTCGGCGACGGCCACGAAATACGCGAGCTCCCGCGTCTCCATACCGCCAGAGTATCGGCCGATGCGGCATCGGTGTTGGCTCGCGCGGGCGGCCCGCTGGTGTGCTGGAGCCATGGACGAAATCACTTTGGTCACCGGCGCGAACAAGGGCATCGGCCGCGAGATCGCCGCGCAGCTCGCCGCCCTCGGGCACACCGTCGTCATCGGCGCCCGCGACGCGGAACTGGGCGAGAAGGCGGCCGCGGAGCTGGGCACGGATTCGGTGGTCCTCGACGTCACCGACCCCGCCTCGGTCGCGGCGGCGGCTGCTGCACTCGATGAGCGCTACGGCCGGCTCGACGTGCTGGTCAACAACGCCGCCGTCGCCCGCCCGCCGGGCACCGACCTGGCGCACCAGCGACCCAGCACGGCGGACCTGAACACGCTGCGCACGATCTTCGAGACGAACTTCTTCGGCGTCGTCACGGTCACGAACGCGCTGCTGCCGCTGCTGCGCCGGTCGGCCGCGCCGCGGATCGTCAACGTCTCCAGCAGCGGCGCGTCACTGACCCGGAACGCCGATCCCGCCGCCCAGCTGCCGATCTCGGCGGGCTACACCCCGTCGAAGACCGCGCTGACGTCGCTGACCCTGCAGTACGCCCGCGATCTGCGGGGCGAAGGGATCCTGGTCAACGCCGTCTGCCCGGGCTATTGCGCCACCGACCTGAACGGCCACGCCGGGTTCCGGACGCCGGCGCAGGGCGCGGTCGCGGCGGTCCGGATGGCGACGATCCCGCCGGAGGGCCCGACCGGCACCTTCGTCGACGACGAGGGCGCGGTGCCGTGGTGACTCAGGCGACGCCCTCGCTGGGCCGCTTGTGGTAGGTGTCCACGTACTCCTGCCCGGAGAGCTCCAAGATCGCGTACATGACCTCGTCGGTCACCGATCGGCGGATCGCCGGCGCGTAGTCCTGGCCCTCGTACCGCGAAAAGTCGAGGGGCTTGCCGAACGTGATGCCGATCTTGGCGAGCCGCGGGATCTTCGCGCCCTTGGGCTGGAGGCCTTCGGTGCCGGTCAGCGCGACCGGCACCACCTTCGCCCCGGTCGCCAGCGCCAGCGCCGCGACGCCCGTGTGGCCCCGGTGCAGCCGGCCGTCCAGGGAGCGCGTGCCCTCCGGGTAGATCGCGAAGACGCCGCCCGCGTCGAGGACCTTGCGGGCCGCCTCCAGCGCGGCCAGCCCGGCCTGGGCGTTGCCGCGCTCGACCGGGACGTAGCCGAGGCCGCCGAGGAAGCCCGCCAGCGCCTTGCCCTTGAGGCCCTTGCCGGCGAAGTACTCCGCCTTGCCGAGGAACTTGACCTGCCGCGGGGTCGCGAACGTGATCACGCCGGTGTCGAGCGCGGCGCGGTGGTTGGCGGCCAGCAACACCGGGCCGGTGAGCGGGACGTTCTCCACGCCGCGCACCTCGGGCCGGTACACCGCCCTGGCCAGCGGTCCCAGCACGAACCGGACAAGCAGCGCGATCAAGTGGTCCTCCTCCTCGGGTGCGGTGCCACCAGCATGGCACGATCGTTACTCGTGAGTTGGTTCGAGCGGCGTACGTGGCAGGAGCCCGGGTGGACGCCCGGGGACATCGTGACCGCGAAGGGTGACCGGACGGTTTCGGTCGTGCTACCGGCGCTGGACGAAGAGCGGACCGTGGGCGGCGTCGTCGCGTCGGTCCGCCCCCTCGTCGGGAGTGTCGTCGACGAACTGGTCGTCATGGATTCCGGTTCCACGGACGCCACCGTCGAAACGGCCGAGGCCGCCGGCGCGCGGGTGGTGCGCCGCGAGGACGTCCTGCCGGACCTGCCGCCGGTGCCCGGCAAGGGCGAGGTGCTGTGGCGCTCGCTGGCCGCGACCAGCGGCGACATCGTCGTGTTCCTCGACTCCGACCTCGTCGACCCGGACCCGGCGTTCGTGCCGTCGCTGCTCGGCCCGCTGGTCACCGAAAGCGGCGTCCACCTGGTCAAGGGCTTCTACCGCCGTCCGCTGCGACTGGAAAGCACCGGCGGCGGCCGCGTCACGGAGCTGCTGGCGCGGCCGGTGCTCTCGGCGCTGCGCCCGGCGCTCGGCGGGCTGGTCCAGCCGCTCGGCGGCGAGTACGCGGGCACCCGCGAGTTCCTCGAGTCGGTGCCGTTCGCGGCCGGGTACGGCGTCGAGATCGGGCTGCTGCTCGACGCCGAGGCCCGCTACGGCCTCGACGGGCTCGCGCAGGTCAACCTGGGCGTCCGCAAGCACCGGAACCGGTCGCTGCTGCAGCTGGGAGCGATGTCCCGGCAGATACTGGGCACGGCGCTGGCGCGCTGCGGCGTGCCGGCCGCGGACGCGCCGTTCACGCAGTTCGTGCAGGTCGACGAGGAGTGGCTGCCGGACGTCACGGACGTGCGGGTCGCGGACCGGCCGCCGATGCGGGAAGTGCTCGCCCGTCTTCGAGGGTGAGGACCTCGTCGAACCCGGCCAGGTGCTCGGGCCGGTGGGTGACGAGGACGACGCTGCCGCGCGCCTTCGCCAGAACGTTCGCGAGGACGGCGTCGCCGTGCGCGGGATCGAGGCCTTCGACCGGCTCGTCGAGGACCAGGACCTTCGGGGCCGCCAAGACGGCCCGGGCGAGGATCAGCCGCTGGCGTTGACCGCCGGAGAGCGCGTCGCCGTCCGGGCCGGTGTCACGGTCCAGAGCGAGGTCGAAGCCGGCGGTCGCGCAGGCTTCCGCCAGCTCGGCGTCGGTCGCGTCCGGCTTGGCGAGCAGGAGGTTTTCGCGGACGGTCGTGTGGAAGACGTGCGCGTCGGCTTCGGCGCCCGAGATGAGCGTGGGCAGGTCGGCGTAGTCGGTCAGCGGGTGGCCGTCGAGGAGCACCTGACCGTCCGTGGGGGTCTCGCTGCCGAGCAGGAGCCGCAGGAGGGTCGTCTTCCCGGCGCCGCTGGGGCCGAGGATCCCGACGCGCCTGCCGGGCGGCAGGTCGAGGTCGATGTGCTGCAACGCGGGGACACGCCCCGGGTACCGGACGCCTGCCCGGTCCAGCCGGAAGTGTCCACTTTGTACCTTCCGCGTGCCTCGGGCGGGCGCGGGCGTCTCCAGAACGGCCTTCACGCGGGCGGCCGACGCGCGGATCTCGGGCACGCGCCGGGCGGCGCCGATCAGCGGGAGGACGACCTCGAAGGTCGTCAAGGCGGCGAGGGTCAAGGCCGCGGTCCACGGCACGGAGGCGTGGCAGAGCAGCGCGACGGCCACGGTGGTGACCAGCTGGACCAGCGTCCCGGCGGCGGCCGCCGCGGCGACTTTGCACGAAACGGTCCGTTCGTTGCGCGCGAGCCGGTCGACGACCGCGGTCGCCCGGTCGCGGTGGTCGTCGAGCGCGCCGGCGGCGACGAGTTCCCGGTGCCCGGTGACGAGTTCGACCGCGCGTTCGGCGAGTTCGGCCCGCTTCGGAGCGTCTTCGCGAGCGGCCCGCCTGGTGATCCGGGCGACCAGCCACGGCAGCAGGACGCCGGCGACGAGCAGCCCGCCCGCCAGTGCCCCCGCCGCTCCGATCGACGCGGTGGCGGTGACCCCGACGGCGACCACCGCGACGAGCGCGGCGACACCCGCGGGCAGCAGCCACCGCAGGACGGCGTCCTGCAGTGCGTCCACATCGGACACGAGCCGGGTGACGAGGTCGCCGCCGGACAACCCCGAGCCGGGCACGAGGGCCTGGTAGACGCGGGTCCGGAGGGCGCCGAGCCACCGCAGGACGACTTCGTGCCCGGCGAGCCGTTCGGCGTACCGCAGACCGCCGCGCAGCAGGGCGAGGGTCCGGACGCCGACGATGGCGACGGTCAGGGCGCCGAGCGGGGGTCGCTCGGCGGCGCGCAGGAGCAGCCACGCGGCGGTGGCCATGAGCGCGAGGGCGGCGAGTTCGGCGCCAGCACCGAAAAGAGCGGCACGGAGAAGCCGCAGGACGTCCCTTGTGGACAGAGCCCAGATGCTCACGCCGCCACCTCCGCGCCCACGCGCCCGTCGCGCAGCTCGATCACCCGGTCGGCCAGCGAGAGCATCGCGGGCCGGTGCGCGACCAGTACCGCCGTCCGGCCGGGCAGCAGCCGCCGCGTCGCCGACAGCACCGCGGACTCCGTGCGGGAGTCGAGCCGGGCCGTGGGCTCGTCGAGCAGCACCAGCCCCGCCGAAGTCCGCGCCAGCGCCCGTGCCAAACCGACGCGCTGACGCTGGCCCGCCGACAGGACCTCGCCCAGCTCGCCGACCGGGGTGTCGAACCCGGCGGGCAACCCCGCGGCCACCGAGTCCAGCGCGGCCGCCCGTGCGGCGGCGGGAACGTCGGCCGCCGAGCCCAGGGAGATGTTCGACGCCAGGGATTCCCGGAACAACGTCGGCCGCTGCGGGACCCAGGCCACGTCGGCCAGCCAGTCCGAGGGGGACAAGGAACGCAGGTCGACGCCGTCCACGAGCACCCGGCCGGAAGAAGGCGGCACGAACCCCAGCAACACGGCCAGCACCGTGCTCTTCCCCGACCCGCTGGGCCCGGTCAGCGCCACCCGCGAACCGGACGGCAGCGAAAAGTCCACTTCGGACAAAGCGGGAACGCCGGCGTAGCGAACCGACACCCGCTCGAAGACGATCGAAGGCGCACCTCGTCGCCGGGTGACCACGGCCGTGCGCGA
Organism: Amycolatopsis sp. NPDC049691; assembly: GCF_040675005.1. Taxonomy (NCBI): domain Bacteria; kingdom Bacillati; phylum Actinomycetota; class Actinomycetes; order Pseudonocardiales; family Pseudonocardiaceae; genus Amycolatopsis; species Amycolatopsis sp. NPDC049691. Next base: position 29,415 of record NZ_JBFANX010000016.1, on the reverse strand, counting down.
AGAGACCACCGGCACCGCGAGCGCCTCTCGCAACGCCGTCAGCCCTTCCGCCGCCGCGTGGAACTTCGCGCCCGCCGCCCGCAGCGGCAAGTACGCCTCCGGAGCCAGCACCAACACCAAGAGCGCCGTCCGGGCGTCGAGAGAACCCGAAAGCAGCCGGAACCCGATCGGCACCGCGACCAAGGCGACCGACATCGTCGCGACCAGTTCCAGCACCAGCGACGACAGGAACGCCACCCGCAGCGTCTTCAGCGTCGCGTCGGCGTGGGCGGCCGCCATCGAGCGGACCGTCGAAGCCTGCGCGGACGCCCGGCCGAAAACCCGAAGCGTGCCGAGCCCGCGCACGACGTCGAGGAAGTGCCCGCCCAGCTTCAGCAGCAACGACCACTGCCGCGAAGTCCGCGCGGCCGTGTGCTTCCCGACGAGGATCGCGAACACCGGGATCAGCGGCAGGGTCGCCGTCACGACCAGCGCCGACACCAGGTCCGTGGTGAACAGCCGCACCACCACGGCGATCGGCACCACCACCGAGACGACCAGCGACGGCAGGTACCCCGTCAGGTAGCTGTCCGTCGCGTCGACCCCCCGGGTGACCTGCGTCGCGACGACGCCGGCGCGCTCCGGTGACGAGCCGAGCAGCCGCCGCCGCAGCCCGCCGCGCACCGCGGCCGCGAACCGTCCACTGAGGACGCCGTGGCTCCACGTGAGCGCGACCCGGCCGAGCAAGGCCACGACGAGGAAGGAGGAGACCCCGCCGCCGGTGAGCAGCGTGGCCAGCCCTTCGGCTTGGAGCAGCACCGCGGCCGCGGTGAGCACCGCGAGCGCGGCGAGTACGGACAGGTACCGCCGGAGTCCGGGCAGAGCGGGCACGGGAACTCCTAGAAGTGCAGCAGCGAGCGCTGGTCGACGGGGTTCCGGTGCGCGCGCCAGGTCAGCCACTGCACGACGAGCAGCACCACCAACGCGGGCGCGGCGAACCAGCCCAGCACCCCGAAGGTCCCGGACGCCGTGGCCGCGTCGCCGACGGTCAGCGCGGTGCCCGAAGACACCAGGACGGTCGGGAACCGCAGCGTCCCGGCCAGCAGTGCCGGGCACGCCGCGAGCACCATCGACCCGACGAGCGCCACCCGGTACCGGCGGGTCCGCAACCCGAGCCAGACCCCGGCGAGAGCGGCGAAAGCCAGCGCGGCCACCCCCGCGCCCAGCGCCGTCACGCCGTCCAGCGCGAAGAACCCCCAGCCCGTCGCGACCACCAGGAACGCGGACACGGGCGGCAGGAACGCGCGCGCCAGCCGCACCGCGCGGCCGGTCAGCTCCGCGGGCGCCCGGACCGCGAGGAAAGCCGCGCCCTGCAAGCAGAACAGCGCGACGAACCCCAGCCCCCACAGCACGGCGTACGGGTTGAAGAACGCGAGCACGTCGGCGATCGGCGGCAGCCCGAGCACCAGGTTGCCGAGGAACAGGCCCCACGACAGCGCCGTCACCAGCGCGCCGCCGACGATGCCCGCCGTCCAGGCGCCGCGGCGCGCGTCCGGGCGGCGGCTGCGCAGCTGCATCGACGCCGTGAACGTGACCAGGCCGAGCAGCAGCGTCACGACCAGGACGTACGCCCCGCTGAAGACCCTGCCCTCCAGGTGCGGGAACGCGCCGAAGAGCAGGCCGACCGCGGCCACCAGCCACACCTCGTTGGCCAGGAAGAACGGCCCGAGCGCGCCGAGCGTCAGCCGCCGCTTCCGCTCGTCGGCCTCGAACGCGGGCAGCAGCATGCCGACGCCGTAGTCGTAGCCCGCCAGCGCGAAGTACCCGCAGGTCAGCAGGCCGAGCACGCACCACCAGAAGGTCACCATCGGTCAGACTCCGCTCAGGACGGGCAGTGCGGCGGGCTCTTCGACCGGGTCCGGGCCGCGCTTGGCGACGCGCGCCATGAGCACCCAGTCGGCGACCGCGAGCGCGGCGAACAGCACGGAAAAGGCGATGAAGGAGAACAGGATCTGGCCGGCGGGGACGCCCGCGATCGCGTCCGCGGTGCGCAGCTTCCCCCAGACCAGCCACGGCTGGCGGCCGAGTTCGCGGACCAGCCAGCCCATGATCGCCGCGACGAACGGCAGCGGGATCGCCGCGACCATCAGGTAGTGCAGGAACCGCGCCTTCGTGAGCCAGTTCCGGACCAGCAGCAGCGTGCCGAGCAGCGCGCAGGCGAACATCAGGAACCCGAGCCCGATCATGGCGCCCAGCGGCATCCCGACGACGTTCTCGTTCAGCTTGTCCGGCTGGTACATCTTCAGCCGGCCGAACTGCGCGAAACCCTGGTTGACCACGAAGATCGAGCCGACGAGCGCCGCGACGACACCGATCCGCATCGAGCGGCGGAAGAACTCGACCTCGGTGGTGCGCTTGAGGAAGTGCCACGCGCTGACACCGACGACGAAGAACCCGCCGGTCACCAGCGCGGCGCTGAGCACGTGCGGGAGGGACGCGACCAGCGCCGGGTTCGAGAACAGGGCGCCGAAGTCGTCGAGGTGCAGCACGCCGCCTTCGAGGCGGCTGCCGACGGGGTTCTGCAGGAACGAGTTGGCCAGCATGATGAACAGCGCCGACGCGTACGCGGTCAGCGTCACCAGCCAGATCAGCGCCAGGTGCAGCCCCTTGGGCAGGCGCCCGAAGCCGAAGATCCACAGCCCGAGGAACGTCGACTCGAGGAAGAACGCGACGAGCGTCTCGATGGCCAGCGGGGCACCGAAGACGTCGCCGGCGAAGGCCGACAGCCCGGTCCAGGTGAGCCCGAACTGGAACTCCATCACGATGCCGGTGACGATCCCCAGCGCGTAGTTGATGACGTAGAGGCGGCCCCAGAAGCGCGTCATCCGCAGCAGCTCGGGCTTGCCGCCGAGCGTCCAGCGCGTCTGCATCACGGCCACCAGCGTGACCAACCCCAGCGTGAGCAGCACGAATAAGAAGTGGAACGAAGTCGTCGTCGCGAACTGGAGTCTCGCGACCGGGAGAGCGTTCATGTAGCCAGGCTACACATAGACTGCCTACATGTAGCAAGGCGACGTGTAGACTGCGTACCCATGAAGGCGGACACCCTGCGCGGCCACCTCGACGCGCTGCTGCTGGCCGTGCTCGACGGCCGCAAGCTGCACGGCTACGCGATCATCGAGGCGCTCCAGCTGCGCAGCGACGGCGCGCTCGACCTGCCCACCGGCACCGTCTACCCGGCGCTGCGCCGGCTCGAGCGGGCCGGCTGGCTGGCCAGCGAATGGGACGTCGTGTCCGGCCGCAAGCGCCGGACCTACCGCCTCACCCGCTCCGGAGAACAGGCGCTGGCCGCCGAACGCGCCGAGTGGCGGGAGTTCACGAGCGTCATCGGGGGAGTGCTGGGGACATGATCGACGAGTACCTGGGGGACCTGGACCGCAGGCTGCATGGCTGCGGGCGGTTCAAGGCCGACCTGCTGGAAGAAGCCCGCGACGGGCTGCACGACGCCGCCGACGCCTACCGCGCGGGCGGCTGGAGCGACGAGGACGCCGAGCGCCGCGCGGTCGCCGACTTCGGCCCGGCGGCCGTCGTCGCCCGCGACTACCAGGCCGAGCTCGGCATGCTCAGCGGCGTCCGGACGCTGTGGAAGCTCGTGCTGGGCGTCCCGGCCATGCAGATCGCGTGGGACTACGCGCGGATCCTCACCTTCGGCGAGTGGACGAAGCTGTCGACGCCGACGCCGGAGTGGTACAAGTTCGTCGCGCACGCCGCCCACGGCGCGGTGTTCGTCGTGCCGGTGATCGGGCTGCTCGCGTTGCTCGGCATCCGCTGGCTGAGCCGCCGCCTGGACGGCACCGGGCTCGCCCGGTTCTGCGGCGTGCTGATCGCGATCGCCGTCGGCGTCAACCTCGCCTCGGTCGGGATGCTGATCGGCGCGACCGGCTTCGTCGACGTCTCGCGGCTGTTCCTGAGCGTCCCGTGCGTCCTGTTGATGGTCGCCTGGGTGCTGCTTTCCCTGCGGCTCGTCGTGCTCGCGAGACGATCCTGGGGTGGGTATGCCACGATCGTCGCGTGACGACCGCGCTGATCTACCTCGTAGTCATGCTGCTGGTGGCCGCCGTGGTGTTCCTGCTCGCCGCGGTCGTGTTCGGCCGGGGTGAGGAGCTCGCCCCGCTGCCCCCGGGCAGCTCGCCGACGCGGCTGCCCGCCGAGGACATCACCGGCGAGGACCTGACCGAGGTCCGCTTCCAGCTGGTGCTGCGCGGCTACAAGATGTCCGAAGTGGACTGGGTGATGCGCCGCGTCGGCGTCGAGCTGGACGAGCTGCGCGCCCGGGTCGCCGAGCTGGAGCAGCGCGAACGCGAGCGGGAGAGCTCGCCCGAAGGCGCCCAGTGACCGATCTGATCCTGTCGGTCGACGTCCGCGCGCCGGCCGGGACGACCTGGCTCGCGCTGACCGACTGGACCCGCCAGGGCGAGTGGATGCTCGGCACCGAGGTCGAGGTCGTCGAGGGCAACGGCCGCAGCGTCGGCTCGCGGCTCTCGGCGTTCACCGGGGTGGCCGGCATCGGGTTCACGGACACGATGGAGATCACCAGCTGGGAACCGCCGGTGCGCTGCGGCGTCCGCCACCTCGGCAGCGTCGTGCAGGGCACGGGCGTGTTCCAGGTGGTGCCGAAGGGCGCGACGCGCTCGACGTTCGTCTGGGCCGAGCACCTGCGGCTGCCGTTCGGGCCACTGGGCCGGCTCGGCTGGCCGGTGGTGCGGCCGGCGTTCGCGCTGGGGGTGCGCCAGTCGCTGCGGCGGTTCGCGCGGTTCGCGGAGAACTATTCGGTGGGTGGGGATGAGTGAGCTTCTCGGCGCCGACGGCGTCGCGCGGTGCAGCTGGGGCAATTCGACCCCGGACTACGTCGCATACCACGACGAAGAGTGGGGTGTTCCGCTCCACGGCCAGGACGAGCTGTACGAGCGGCTGTGCCTCGAGTCGTTCCAGTCGGGGCTGTCGTGGATCACGATCCTGCGCAAGCGGGAAGGCTTCCGGAAGGCGTTCAAGCAGTTCAAGCCCGCGAAGGTGGCGAAGTTCGGCGACGCCGATGTCGAGCGGCTGATGCAGGACGCGTCGATCGTGCGGAACCGGGCGAAGATCCTGGCGGCGATCAAGAACGCGCAGGCGATCGCTTCGCTGGACACACCGCTGGACGACCTGCTGTGGTCGTTCGCGCCCGCCTCGCACCGGCGTCCTCGCACCATGGCCGACGTCCCGGCGATCACCGACGAGTCCAAGGCGATGGCCAAGGAGCTGAAGAAGCGCGGGTTCGTCTTCCTCGGCCCGACCACGTGCTACGCGCTGATGCAGGCGACCGGCATGGTCGACGACCACGTCGAAGGCTGCTTCCGGGCCGCCTGACCCGGAAGCAGCACCTCGTCACTTGCCCTGGAAGTTCGGCTTGCGCTTGCCGACGAAGGCCTCGACGGCCTCGGTGTGGTCGGCGGTCGCGCCGAGCGCGGTCTGGGCGGCGTCTTCGGCGTCGAGGGCTTCCTCGAACGTCGACTGCGCGGCCAGGTTGAGCACGCCCTTGATCTTCGCGTAGGCCACCGTCGGCCCGTTCGCCAGCTTGGCCGCGACCTTCTGCGCGCGGGCCGGCAGCTCCTCGTCCGGCACGACCTCGCCGACCAGGCCGAGGCGCAGCGCCTCGGCGGAGTCCACGGTCCGGGCCAGCAGCATCAGCTCGGCGGCGCGGCCGTAGCCGACCAGCCGCTGCAGCGTCCACGACGCGCCCGAGTCCGGGCCGAGCCCGACGTTGGCGAAGGCCATCAGGAACGACGACGACTCGGCGGCGATCCGCAGGTCGCTGGCGTAGGCGAAGGCGGCGCCGGCACCGGCGGCCGTGCCGTTGATCGCCGCGATCACCGGCTTCTCCATCGACACGATCGCCTTGACGATCGGGTTGTAGTGCTCCTTCACCGTGTGTAGCGGCGCGGGGTCACCCGCCTGGAGCAGCCCCACGTGCTCCTTCAGATCCTGGCCGGCGCAGAACGCCTTGCCGGAACCGGTCAGCACCACCGCGCGGACTCCCTCGTCGTCCGCCGCCTCGCGCAGCGCCGCGAGCAGTGCTTCCTTCAGCTCGACGGTCAGCGAGTTGTACGCCTGCGGCCGGTTGAGCGTGAGGGTGCGCACCCCGTCGGCGTCGGCGGACAACAGGACGTCGGATGTGGTCACGTCTTCTCCTTGCGCGGAAACATCGGTCGTCCGACAGTCTTCCACCCCCATCCTTTCATCCCGTGCGAGCCGCATACCAGCACCGATACGGCGGCAAAAGATCGGTCCGCTGATGCGCCCGGCCGCTGATGAGGGACAATGGACACCAGACCCGGCTGGCTTTCACGCGAGCGCGACCCGGGCGCGCCGGTTGAGACGGAGGGAGCACGCTATGGCGGCCATGAAGCCCCGGACCGGAGATGGTCCCCTCGAAGTGACTAAGGAGGGGCGGGGCCTCGTGATGCGCGTACCGCTCGAGGGTGGTGGGCGACTCGTCGTCGAACTCTCCGCGGAAGAAGCGAAGGACCTCGGCGCCGCACTCGCGGAGGTCACCGGCTGAGCCGAGCCCCTCGAACCGTCCTTCCGTCGCACCCCGGTCTCCCTTCGGAGGCCGGGGTCGCGGTTCCTCTGCGCCCGAAGGTTGCTCACTGTGCGTAATCCGCTACCCCCCGTTCCGACCAACCTGCTCGAGATCGAGGTCGCGGGCGACCTCCGCCGCGGCGCCCCGACGGCCCGGCTGGTGACCGCGCCGGCCGACGACGTCGAGTCCGAGCCCTTGGAGATCGGCGGCGTCCGGATCACCGGCAAGGCGGGCGACGTGCAGACGGTCCCGGCCGACGGCCCCCGCTGGGTCGCGGGCCTGGGCGACGGCGAGCCGAAGCAGTACCGGAAGGCGGGCGCCGCGCTGGTCCGCGCGGTGAACGCGGCGTTGGCGGACGACGTCGAAAGCGGCGGCAAGGCGTTCCGCGCGGTGCAGCTGGAGCTGCCGGAGGAGGCGTCCGGCGAGCACGTCACCGAGCTGGCGCTGGGCCTGCTGCTCGGCGGCTACAAGTTCAAGGTGACGGGCTCCGATCCCGCGCCGTCCGTGCGAACGGTCCGGCTGGTGACGGCCGATCCGGGTGTCGGCGAGCTGGTGTCCCGCGCGTCGGTGCTGGCCGCGGCGACGGCACTGACCCGGGACTTGGCGAACACGCCGTCCAACGTGAAGACGCCGGCGTGGCTGGCGGACACGGCGGCCCGCGTGGCAGGCCCCCGCGTCGAGGTGGCGGTCCGCGACGAGAAGTGGCTGACGACGCAGGGCTTCGGGGGAGTCCTTGCGGTCGGCGGCGGTTCTTCGCGGCCGCCGCGGCTGATCGAGATGGCGTACAAGCCGTCGGGGGCGTCGCGGCACCTGCTGCTGGTCGGCAAGGGCATCACGTTCGACACGGGCGGCCTGTCGATCAAGCCCGCCGACGGAATGCACTTGATGCGCACGGACATGGCGGGCGGCGCGGCGGTGATCGCGGCGGTGCGCGCGATCGCCTCGCTGGAGCTGCCGATCCGAGTGACGGCGCTGGTGCCGTGCGCGGAGAACCACGTGTCCGGGGCGTCGTACCGCCCGGGCGACATCGTCCGGCACTACGGCGGCAAGACGACGGAGGTCGGCAACACGGACGCGGAGGGCCGCATGGTCCTGGCGGACGCGCTGGCGTACGGAATCCGCCGGTTCAGCCCGGACGTGGTGGTCGACGCGGCAACGTTGACGGGCGCGATGAAGGTGTCGCTGGGGCTGCGAACGGGCGGGTTGTTCGCTTCGGACACTTCATTGGCCGAGGCGGTGATCGCGGCGGGCGCGCGGGTCGGCGAGGCATGGTGGCGAATGCCGCTGGTGGAGGACTACGCGGAGAACGTCCGCGGCGAGTTCGGCGACGTCCGCCAGACCCCGGCGGGCCCGGGCAGCATCACGGCGGCGTTGTTCTTGAGGGAGTTCACGGAGGGGTTGCCGTGGGCGCACTTGGACATCGCGGGCCCGGCTCGATCGGAGAAGAACTACGACGACGTGGTGCCGGGGGCGACGGGCTTCGCGGCCCGGACGCTGGTGGAGCTGGCGGCTTCGCTGGGCTGACTTTGGCCGGCCCGGCGGTGGCCCCGGTGGCTCGACCTTCGGCAGCTGTTGCCAGCACGTGGTCGCGAAAGCCGGTGACCGCCGGGGTCATCAGCTCCTCGCCAGACCAGCCCGATCGTCCGGTAAGGCCGCGGTTCCAACGGAACCTCCGCATCCCCGGGTCAAACCTCGGCAGCCGCGCCACCCCAGCCCCGCCGCCGAACACGTGCTTGTTTCGCTGGGCTGACGGGGTTGTCCACAAGCCGGTCGGTCTGTGGACAACCCGCTGTTCCGGACCGGTCTTGTCGGTGGGGGCCGATAGACTGGAGCAGGGACGCCCCCCAGGGTTGGGCGGGGGCTGTCCGGCGGTGGCCCCGGTGGCTCAAACCCCCGGCAGCCGTCGTCAGCACGTGGTCGCGGAACCCCGCCACCGCCGGGGTCATCGGCTCCTCCACCCGCCACACCAGCACGATCGTCCGGTACGAGCGGCTCCAGCGGCACCTCTGGCACACCGACCGAAGCGCGGCTGTAGCCCTCACTCCCAGCCCCGCCGCCGCTGAGCGCGAGCGGAGTCGTGCAAGCTCCTCTTCGACAGATCCCAGCAGTCTGTGGCTTGGTAGGTCGGGCCAGGATGTGGTCGGTGAAGCCGGCGGCTCGTCCGCCAGCGCTGTGGCCGCTGAGGCGGCTCCGTGGCTCAACCCTCGGCAGCCGTCGCCAGCACGTGGTCGCGGAAGCCCGCCACCGCGGGGGTCATCGGCTCCTCCGCCCGCCACACCAGCCCGATCGTCCGGTAAGGCCGCGGCTCCAACGGCACCTCCGCCACCCCCGCCGGCGTGCCCGGCCCGAACCGCGGCAACAACGCCACCCCCAGCCCCGCCGCCACCAAGCCCCGCACCGTGTCCGACTCCTGGCCCTCGAACGCGATCCGCGGGGTGAAGCCCGCCGCCGCGCACAGTTCGTCCGTCAGCGTTCTCACCCCGTACCCCTGCTCCAGCAGCACGAACTCCTCCGACTCCAGCTCCGCCACCCGCACCGACCGCCGTCCCGCCAATCGGTGGCCCGCCGGGACCGACAGCAGGATCTCCTCGTCCACCAGGCCCGCGGAGGCCAGCGACGGCACCGACGGCAGCGGTGCCACCAGCGCCAGGTCCAGTTCGCCGTCCGCCAGCCGGTCGACCATCTCCTGCCGCGAGCCCTGGACCAGCGTGAACCGCACCCCCGGGAACCGCGCCCGGTACCCGCGCAGCAGCGAAGGCACCAGCGACCGCCCGAGCAGGTGCAGGAACCCGAGCACCACGTGCCCCGACTCCGGCGCCACCTCCTCGCGGGCCAGCCGGACGCCGCTCTCCACCGCCGCCAGGCCGCGTTCGGCCGCCTCGGCCAGCAGTTCCGCCGCGCGCGTGAGCCGGATGCCGCGGCCGTCCGGGACCGTCAGCGGCGCCCCCAGCGCGTCGGCCAGTGCCGCGAGCCGGCGGCTCACCGTCGGCTGCGGGACGCCCAGCAGTTCGGCCGCGCGTGTGACGTTCCTCGTCTCCCGCAGCGCGGCGAGCAGCGGCAGGTGCGGCGCCACCTGCGCCGACAGCGAGTCATACGTCACCGCATCGATTCTGCCAGCCGAGTGCATTAGACGTATTGGTTAGGCCTGCTTACTTTCGAAGCCGTGACTTCCACGCGCCGAGTCAAGACCGCCGTCGCCGCGGCCGGGATCTCCTCCTTCGCCCTCCTCTACGCGCCGCAGCCGGTGCTGCCCCAGCTCGCCGCGCAGTACCACCTCGACCCCGGTGGCGCGGCGCTCGCGATCAGCGTCGCGACCGGCGCGCTCGCCATCGCCGTCCTGCCGATCGCCGCGCTGTCGGAGGTCGTCGGCCGGCGGCCGGTGATCCTGACGTCGGTGATCGCGTCCGTCGTCTTCGGGCTGCTGCTGCCGCTGATGCCGACGTACCCGGCACTGCTCGTCCTTCGCGCCCTCCAGGGCGTCGCCATCGCCGGCTTCCCCGGGGTCGCGGCGGCGTACCTGGCCGAACGGCTCGGCCGGGCGGGCGTCGCGGCGGCCGTCGGCGCGATGATCGCGGGCAACACCATCGGCGGCATGCTCGGCAGGCTGGCCAGCGGGTTCACCGCGGGGCCGCTGGGCTGGCGCGGTGCGCTGTACGTCGTCGCGGGCGTGGGGGCGATCTGCTCGGCGATCACGGTCGTGACGCTGCCGCCGGGCACGCGTCCCCGCGGCGACGCGCAGCTGCGAGCGGTGGCGAAAGGCCTGGTCACGGCGTTGAGCAAGCCGGTGTTGCTCGCCCAGTACGCGGTGGCGCTGCTGGCGATGGGCTCGTTCGTCGCGCTCTACAACGCGGCCGGGTTCCGGCTGACCGGTGAGCCGCTGGACCTGTCGCCGGCGATCGCGTCCCTGGTGTTCCTGGCGTACGCGACGGGCTCGGTGTCGTCGGCGGCGGCCGGACGGCTGGTGGCCCGCGTCGGCCGCCGCCGCGCGCTGATCGGCGCGCTGCTGCTGACGGCGGCGGGCGCGGCGCTGACGTTGCCGGACTCGTTGCCGCTGGTGATCGCGGGTTTCCTGGTCCTGACGTGCGCGTTCTTCGCGGCGCACGCGGTCGCGAACGGCTGGGCGGCGGCCGACGCACCGGAGAACGCCCGCGGCCAGGTGGGCGGCATGTACACGGCGACGTACTACCTGGGCAGCAGCGTCGGCGGCGCGGCGGGAGCGTGGGTGTACGGGCACGCGGGCTGGCCATGGCTGATCGCGGTGGTGGCGGCGTGGCTCCTGCTGGCGGCGGCCGCGGTCGGCGCCGGTACGCGAGTCCGCGAAGAGCGACGCGAGCTGGTCAACGCCGTCTGAGCCACCCCAGCCCCACCAGACAGCCCCCACCACTCCCAGGGGGGCGTCCCCTTGGCCAGTCTATCGGCCCCCACGGACAAAAATGCCCGCCGAAGCCCAGTTGTCCACAGCCGAGGCGACTTGTGGACAACAGCTCAAACAGCCGCCGCGACCAGCAGTCCGCCGCCCACCGGCAGCAGCGCCGGGACCAGCCGTTCGTCCTCCCGGAACGCCCGCGCCACCTCGCGCAACGCCAGCGTCTCCGGATCCCGGTGCGACGGGTCGATCACCCGCCCGCCGGCCAGCACGTTGTGGAACGCGATGATCCCGCCCCGCCGCAACAGCGAGACCCCCAGCTCGTAGCACCCCGGGTACTCGATGTGCGCGGAATCGACGAACACCAGGTCGTACCCGCCCGGCGTAAGCCGCTGCAGCACGTCCAGCGCGCGGCCGATGATCAGCCGCGTCCTCCCCGGGGCGTAGCCGGCCTCGCGGAACGTCGCGCGCGCCGCGCGCTGGTACTCCGGCTCGACGTCGATCGAGGTCAGGATGCCGTCGGGGGCCATGCCGCGCAGCAGGCTCAGCCCGCTCACCCCGGCGCCCGTGCCGACCTCGACGACCGCCTTCGCGCACAGCGTCGCGGCCAAGAACCGCAAGGTCGCGCCCGCACCCGCGCTGAGCGGGGTGCAGCCCAGGTCCTCGGCCCGCGCCCGGGCCGTGGCCAGCACCTCGTCGTCGGGCAGGTACCCGTCGACGAACCCGGAATCGGCCGGTACGGCCGCAGGGGTGGGCGTGTTCACGCACGGAGGTTAGCGTTGGTTGTCGATAAATCCGCGCAGGCTCCCTGGTAAGCACCCGGCGAGAAGTTCTCAGCCTGCTCTCAGTCCAGTCTCACTAGAACCATAAGGAGTCCGGACAGACTCAGTGAGGAACACGGGAACACCGTGCCGACGACCCGCGTTGGGTGGAGCAGACAGGAGAAACACAGATGGAGGTGCCTGCTCCCGCGATGCAGAACGCCGTTGCCGATGACGCCGTCGCGGCTCAGCCCGTGTCCCTGGACGAGGCGGTCTGGACGCCGCCGTCCTGGGACGAGGTCGTCCGCGAGCACAGCGACCGGGTCTACCGGCTCGCCTACCGCCTGACCGGCAACACGCACGACGCCGAAGACCTCACCCAGGAGACCTTCATCCGGGTCTTCCGGTCGCTGGCGTCCTACAAGCCCGGCACCTTCGAGGGCTGGCTGCACCGGATCACCACCAACCTGTTCCTCGACATGGCCCGCCGCCGCTCGCGCGTGCGGATGGAAGGCTTGCCGGAGGACACCGACCGCATCGTGGGCGACGACCCGAGCCCCGAGCAGGTCTTCTCCGACACGCACCTGGACCCGGACCTGCAGGCGGCGCTCGACGAGCTGCCCCCGGAGTTCCGCGCCGCCGTGGTGCTGTGCGACGTCGAGGGCCTGTCGTACGAGGAGATCGGCGCGACGCTCGGCGTCAAGCTCGGCACCGTCCGCAGCCGGATCCACCGCGGGCGCCAGGCGCTGCGGGCGTCGCTCGAGCGCCGGCGCGCTTACGCACCGGAGTCTGCGAAGGTGTCGGTATGACCGCACCGCGAGGCTGGGGACTCCCCGAGTCGCACCTGATGCCGGACGCCGTGGTGGCGTTCGTCGACGGGGAGCTTTCGCACGGCGCCCGCGACCGCGCGGCGTCGCACATCACGCGCTGCGCGGCGTGCGCCGCCGAGGTGCGCGCCCAGCGTCAGACGGTGGAGGCGATCCGCCGCGCGTCGGCGCCGTCGATGTCGGCGGGGTTCCTGGCCAGCCTGCAGTCGATTCCGCAGCACACGGAGCTGCCGAGCACCCCGGACAACCTGGCGATCACGGCCGACGGCCAGCTCGTCGCGGTCCAGCGCCCGGACCGGGTGGCGGGGCTGCGCGACACGGGCGTGCTGGGTGGTGTCGCGCCGTTGGGATCAACGGCGCCGCTGGGCCAGTCGCCGAACGTGGTGGGCGGGTTCAAGCGCCGCGCCGCGCAGGGGGCCGGCGTCGTCGTGTCGGGCCTGGTGCTGAGCGCGCTGGCCCTGGTCGGGACGACGGCCGACAGCGGTGACGGCGCACCGGAGACCGGCGGAGGGGCGCCGCAGCAGGCGAACCTGCTGCCGGCCCAGATGGCGGTTCCGCAACAGCAGGTGGCGCCGCCGCCGTCGACCCCGGTGAGCACAACGCCGGCCGCGGTGCCGGCGGGGATTCGCTGAGACTTGTTTCCACGAAGGCCGTCATGAGGGATTCCTCGTGGCGGCCTTCGGCATGCATGGGGGCGGACCTCGAAGCCGCCCGGCCGCCGAGCGACCCCCGCTGGGTCGAGTGGTGCGTGAGCTGCGAAACCAGCTACCAAGCCCGCTACCTGCAGGCCCGCGGCGGTCTACGACGTGAGGTCGCGGGCCGGCTGGATCGCCCGCCGACCCCACGTACGGCCGGGTCGACGCAGGCCACGGATGGCCACCCCGATGGTGATGATCAGCGACCGGCCACCCGAGGTCGACCCTCGACCGGGACAGCCCTGCCGCCGAGCGACCCCCGCCCTTCCCTGGGGGGCTGCCCCGGCTCCAGTCTATCGGCGGGCACCGGCGAAACCGGCCCGCAGCCGGCCTGAGCCGCCGGGTTGTCCACATTGCGCCCGGCCTGTGGACGCCCACCCCAAGCAACAGCCATTTCACCGGCGGACCGGCAGACTCCGAGCACTGGGCTTGGGTATCGTCACGCCCAGCCACCTGATCTTCTGCACCGGGGAATGATGACCGAGCCGAACGTGAATCCCGAGCAGCCCGGCGCGCGCGATGCCGACCGGCTGGGTCCGCGGCCGCTCGCGCGGCCGGCCGTCGATCCCGCTCAGGCCGCCGTCTTCGGCAGGCCCACCGGTGTCGACGGCGCGTTCGACAAGCTCTACACCCCGCAGAAGCCCAACGGCGTCAGCCTCGCGCCCCCCGCTCCCGAGTCACTGGCCGAGGCCTTCCGGCGGCCGCCCGGGGCCGAAGGTGTGCTGCTCGAACGGCCGCGGGAGGCCACCGGGGAACCGAAAGAGCCGGATCCGCCCCTCTGGAACAGCACCAGCGACCCCTGGCGAGACCCCGGGGCCGGCGCCGTCCTCGCCGGGCCCGCGATGCCCGCCGAAGACGAGGAAAAGCCCGCGAAACGCCCGCCCGGCGCGTTGCTCAGCCTGCCCGAGGTGCTCTTCGGCCGCCGCGTGCAGCCGAAGGCGCTCGCGCTGCTCGGGGTCGTCGCGCTGCTCGTCGGGGCCGTCGGGGGGCTGGTCGGGTGGTGGGTCGCCGACACCGGCAACGGGCTCACCGGCTCCGCCACCATCTCCGAAGCCGAGGCCGCCAAGGAACGGCCCGCCGGCTCGGTCGCCGAGATCGCCAAGCGCGTCGCGCCCGCCGTCGTCTCGCTCGAGGTCTACAAGCCCGGCGCCGACTCCGGGGAGCAGGGCTCCGGCGTCATGATCGACCCGCAGGGCTACATCCTCACCAACGAGCACGTCATCTCCTCGGCGAGCGCCGACCCGGGCGTCAAGGTCACCGCGATCTTCATCGACGGCACCCGCACCGAAGCCAAGCTCGTCGGCTCCGACCAGAAGACCGACCTCGCCGTCGTGAAGGTCAACGTCACCAACCCGACCGTCCTGCAGATCGGCAAGTCCGCGGACCTGCAGGTCGGTGACACGGTGATGGCCATCGGCTCGCCGCTGGCGCTGCAGAACTCCGTGACCGCCGGCATCGTCAGCGCCCTCAACCGGCCGATCACCGCGGGCGGCGACAACGGCGCCCCGCCGGTCACCTACGAAGCCATCCAGACCGACGCCGCCATCAACCACGGCAACTCCGGCGGCGCGCTCGTCGACGCCACCGGCGCGCTGGTCGGGATCAACTCCTCGATCCGCTCGTCCGGCGCAGACGGCGGCAGCATCGGTATCGGCTTCGCCATCCCCAGCGACTACGCGGTCAAGATCGCGAAGGCGCTGATCAAGGACGGCAAGGTCCAGCACGCCGACATCGGCATCAACGCCTCGTCGACGGTCGCCGGCTCCTCGACCATGGGCGCCCAGGTGAAGAACGTCGCCCCCGGGGGCCCGGCCGCGAACGCGGGCATCAAGGAGGGCGACGTCATCACGAAGATCGGCGG
This sequence comes from Amycolatopsis sp. NPDC049691, assembly GCF_040675005.1. Taxonomy (NCBI): domain Bacteria; kingdom Bacillati; phylum Actinomycetota; class Actinomycetes; order Pseudonocardiales; family Pseudonocardiaceae; genus Amycolatopsis; species Amycolatopsis sp. NPDC049691. Next base: position 14,307 of record NZ_JBFANX010000016.1, on the reverse strand, counting down.
CCGCCTGGTGCGCGACTCGGCCGAGATGACGGTCGCCGTGCGCGCGCACGACGTCGGCGAGGTCGTCCCGGTGCAGCTGGTCCGCGACGGTGCGAGCTTCGTCGTCGACGTAACCCTGGCTTCCGACTGAGTTCCCGCGTTCGGCCTGCCGGAGCGCGGGCCGGGGCGGGTAACCTGGGCGGGTAGGTTCCGAGCGGAGGTAGACGGGTGTTCGACAGTGTCGGATGGGGGGAAATCCTCGTCCTCATCATCGCCGGTCTGTTCATCCTCGGCCCGGAACGGCTTCCCGAAGCGGCGTCCTGGCTCGCGAAGAGCGTGAAGAAGGTCCGCGACTTCGCGACGGGCGCGCGGGAACAGCTCCGCGAGGAAATGGGCCCGGAGTTCGACCAGCTCCGCAAGCCCCTCGAGGACCTGCGCGGGCTGCGCAACTTCGACCCGAAGCGAGTGGTGACACAGCACCTCTTCGACGGCGACGCGGACCCGCTCGGTTTGAAGGGCATCACGAACGGCAGCCCGAATTTGGGCGGCACCAACGGGACGAACGGGCACACGGTAGGACAAACCCAGGCGGCGCCGGAGCCGTTGAAGCCGGGGGAGCGCCCGCCGATCGACCCGGACGCCACCTGAGGTTGGCGGTTGTCCCCAGGCCGGTCGCAATGTGGACAGCTCGGCCGTGCGCGGGCCATTTCACAAGTTTTGTCTGCCACCCCCGATAAAATGGGTGCGGGGCCGGACCCCCGGTGAGGGCGGGGGCTGCCATGGGGCCGCCCGTGGTGGCGGGCCACATTCGGGCGGGCACACCGCCGCGGCGCACCGAGCACGGGTGTCCGTTCCGGTGGTTTCCCTAGTCCCCCAGCACGATCCCGACCGGCTGATCACTTTCTCCCTACCGTCGACCAGGGGTGGCTGTCCGCTGCCCGCCGTCGAAGGGGAGAAAGATGAAACTCAGATCGCTGGGCTGCGCACTGCTCGCCGCGGGGCTGCTGGCCTCCGGCCAAACCGCGACCGCCGCGACGGAAGCCGCCGCCTGCACCTGGAAGCCGACCGCTCTCGGGTCGGGTACCTCCGTGAGCGCTCAGGTCACCGCGACCGACGACAAGGGGAACTTCGCCGGCTGGGCGCTCCCCAACGACAACTTCGGCACCCTCCGCCGCGCCGCCTCCTGGACCGGCGGCACCTTCAAAGACCTTGGCACCGCCGGCACCGATGGCGCCGTCGTCACGGCGGAAAACCGGTCGGGCGCCGTCGCGGGGACCGCCAGTTACGCCATGTTCGGGTCCGGCCTCTTCTTCGAGAAGGCCTTCAAGAGCTCCGGTGGCACACTCGTGCCGCTGCCCTTCCCTGCCTCGGGCCAGTACACGCGCTCCGCCGCCGTCGGGATCACCGACTCCGGGGACGTCATCGGCGTCCTGCGCAAGCAGGACGGCTCCGGCCTGACCCCCGTCCGGTGGCCCGCCGCCCAGCCTGGCGTCGTGACGCCGCTGACCGGCGTTCCGTCCGGTGTCGGGCCGGCCGCTGTCGACGCCGATGGCACCGTCGTCTTCGCCAACGGAGACCTCTGGCGCGACGGCACCGTGACCCACCTCGGCACCCTGCCCGGCCTCAAGTACGCCTCGCCGGACAACATCAAGAACGGCCGCGTCGTCGGCTACGGCGTCTACAACGGCAAGAACGTCGGCGTCTACTGGGACCAGCAGCACGCGGCCCACGTCCTGCCGAAGTCCAGCTACAACCTGTCCAACGGCAACCCGGGCTTCTCGATCAACGCCGGCGGCGTCATCACCGGCCGCGTCGACGAGGCCAACGGCGGCAACGACCTCGCGGGCACCGGCTACGGCGTCTGGGACCAGGGCACCTTCGCCGGGACGTTCGGCGACCTCAAGGCCGACCTGCCCGTGGTCATCGGCGACGACGGCACCGCGGGCGGCTACCGCTACGACTCCGCCACGCGGCACTCGACCGCCTACGTTTGGCGCTGCTCTTAGGAAATCTCAGCGGCCGGCCGGGGTGACGTTCAGCATCATCCCGGCCAGGCCGCGGGCCTTGACCGTCAGCTTCTTCGCCGCTTCCTTCAGCACCACCGACGCCGGCGCCTCCGGCTCGGCCAGCACCAGCGGCTCGCCCGCGTCGCCCTGGGCCACCATGCGCGGGTCCATCGGGACCTGGCCCAGCAGCGGCACCTCGGACCCGATCGACTTCGTCAGCGACGAAGCCACCGCCTCGCCGCCGCCCGAGCCGAAGATCTCCATCCGCTCCCCGGACGGCGTCTCCAGCCACGACATGTTCTCGATGACCCCGGCGACGCGCTGACGCGTCTGCAACGCGATCGCCCCCGCGCGCTCGGCCACCTCGGCCGCCGCCTGCTGGGGGGTCGTCACCACCAGGATCTCCGCGTTCGGGATCAGCTGCGCCACCGAGATCGCGATGTCGCCGGTGCCCGGCGGGAGGTCCAGCAGCAGGATGTCGAGGTCGCCCCAGAACACGTCCGCCAGGAACTGCTGCAGCGCCCGGTGCAGCATCGGGCCGCGCCACACCACCGGCGTGTTGCCCGGGGTGAACATGCCGATCGAGATCACCTTCACGCCGTGGGACTGCGGCGGCATGATCATCGTGTCGACCTTGGTCGGCTTCTCGCGCGCGCCCAGCATGCGGGGGATGGAGTGGCCGTAGATGTCCGCGTCCACGACACCCACCGACAGCCCGCGCGCGGCCATCGCCGCCGCCAGGTTCACCGTGACCGACGACTTGCCGACACCGCCTTTGCCCGACGCCACGCAGTACACCCGCGTCATCGAGCCCGGCTGCGCGAACGGGATCACCGGCTCGGCCGCGTCGCCGCGCAGGGACTTCCGCAGCTCGGAGCGCTGCTCGTCGCTCATCACGTCCAGCTCGACCCGCACGTCCGCGACGCCGGGGAGCTTCGAGACGGCCGCCTTGGTGTCGTTGGTCAGCGTCGCCTTGAGCGGGCAGCCGGCCACCGTCAGGTAGATCCCGACGGTGACGACACCGTCCGGAGCCACCGCGACGTCCTTGACCATCCCCAGGTCCGTGATGGGTTTGCGGATCTCGGGGTCTTGCACGCTCTTCAGCGCGCTGCGGACGTCGTCGACGCTGGGGAGCTGCTGCGTACTGGTCACCCCATCCATGTTACGTACCGGTAGGCGTACGGGACTTCTTGGGCTTTACGTCCAGGTCCTCCCGCAGCCGGTCCAGCTCGCTGCGCAGGTAGTCACGAGTCGCGACTTCGCCGATCGCCAGCCGTAGCGCCGCCAGCTCGCGGGCCAGGTACTCCGTGTCGGCCTTCGTCTGCGCCGCCCGGTTGCGGTCCTCTTCCAGGGAGACGCGGTCGCGGTCGTCCTGCCGGTTCTGCGCCAGCAGGATCAGCGGCGCCGCGTACGCCGCCTGGGTCGAAAAAGCCAGGTTGAGCAGGATGAACGGGTACGGGTCCCACTGCAGCGACAGCGCTGTGAGGTTCAGCACGATCCAGACGATGACGATCAGCGTCTGCCAGAACAGGTACTTCCCGGTGCCCAGGAACCGCGCGATCCGCTCGGTGAACCGGCCGAAGGTGTCCGGGTCGATGTTCAGCCTGAACCGGGCCTGGCTGCGGGGCTGGTCGAGCCGCCGTCCCGAAGTCGGTTCAGGCACGGTCTTCCTCCAAGGTGTCGTGCAGCCCGGTCTCGCGCCAGTCCTCCGGCAGCAGGTGGTCGAGGACGTCGTCGACGGTCACCGCGCCGATCAGGTGGTCCTCGGTGTCGACGACCGGCCCGCAGGTCAGGTTGTAGGCCGCGAAGTACCGCGTGACCTCCGCGAGCGACGCGCCCGGTTTCAGCGGGGGCAGCCCGGTGTCCACCGCGCTGGCCACGAGTTCGGCGGGCGGCTCCCGCAGCAGCCGCTGGAAGTGGACGACGCCGACGTAGCGCCCGGTCGGCGTCGCCGTCGGCGGGCGGCAGACGAACACCATGCTGGCCAGCGCGGGCGGCAGCTCGGCGTTGCGGATGTGGGCCAGCGCCTCGGCGATCGTCGTGTCCGGGGTCAGCACCACCGGCTCCGGTGTCATCAGGCCGCCCGCGGTGTCGGACGAGTACTCCAGCAGCCGCTTGACCGGCGCGGACTCCTCCGGCTCCATCAGCTCCAGCAGCCGGCTCTGGTCGGCCGGCGCCAGCTCGGCCAGCAGGTCGGCGGCGTCGTCGGGGTTCATCGCCTCGAGGACGTCGGCCGCGCGCTCCTCGGCCAGGTAGGCCAGCAGCTCCTTCTGGTCGTCGTCCGGCAGCTCCTCGATGACGTCGGCGAGGCGTTCGTCGTCCATCGCGTCGGCGACCTCGTGCCGGCGCTTGAGCGGCAGGTCGCGCACGGTCGCGGCGATGTCCGCCGGTCGCATGGTGTCGAACAGCATGAGCAGCTGGCCCGCCCCCTGCGGCTGCGCGCCGAGGTCGGCCAGGCCCAGCCCGGCCACCTCCGACCAGGGCAGCACCTGCATCGCCGCGCGACGGCGGCCCAGCCCGACCCGCCGTTCGCGGATGGCGAGCTTGGCGAGCACCCAGTCGCGGGTGCGGGTCGGTTCCATCCCGGCGTCGACGACGGTGATCCGCGTGTCCGACCCGGCCAGCGTCGCGTGCGCGTCGAGCAGCTGGCCGAGCACGAGGACCTCGTTGGGGCGCTGGTTGAACTGGCGCATGTTGACCGAGCCGGTGGCGAGCGTGACGGCGCTCGGCTCGATCGCGGTGACGCGCAGCATCGGCACGAAGACCCGCCGCCGCGTGGCCAGCTCGACGACCAGGCCGAGGATCCGCGGCGGCTGGGCGTCCAGGCGCAGTCCGGCGACCAGGTCGCGGACCCGGCCGATGGACTCGCCGTCCGGCCCGAAGACGGGCAACCCGGACAGCTGAGCTGCGAAAACCCTGTTGACCGCGGCCATGCCGCTGACACTATCGGCTGGCCGCCCACGGAGCGATTTCCGCCACTGTGACGAAGGCCGGGTCGTCGCTGTCTTCGCCGGTCTCTTCGTACTCTTCCAGCATCCAGATCCAGTTCTGCACGGCTCGCACGAGCGTCCACGCGCGCGCCTTCGAAGCGTCCAGTTCCTGCGACTCGACGATCATCGCGAACCGATCGTCCAGTGTGGACTCGGTGAACCGGTTCCAGAACAACGGGATGACGCCCCACTCGAGATCGCCGGCCAGCGGCTTGGGGTCGATGACCAGCCACGGCTCGCGGGTGCCCGCCAGGACGTTCTCGAAGTGCAGGTCCTCGTTCACCAGCAGCTCACCCGCGTTCGGTCCGAGTTCGCGGCAGATCGCGACGGCGTCGTCGACCAGCCGCTTCTCGAACGGCTCGCCGAGCTCGGCCCAGCGGCGGGGGAGCTCCTCGGTCAACCGCGCCGCCTCGGCACGCAGGTGCCGGCTCATCGACGCCGGCGCGGGCACGGCCAACCGCCGCGCCAAGCCGCCGATGAGCGGGATCGCCGAGCGCAGCGGGAGGTCGTCGAGGGTGCGGCCGGGGTCGAGCCGTTCGAGGAGCAGGACGCCGTCGTCCGGCGCGGACTCCAGCAGCAGCACCGCGCCCCGACCGGCCCATGTGGACAGTGCGAGCGGCTCGTCGGCGGATTCCTCGTCGCGCCAGCCCAGTTTCAGCACCACCGGCGTGCCGTCGGGCAGCCGCGCGGGCTGCACCACGCCGACGTAGCCGTGCATCGCCTCGCCGTCGAACGTCAGGCCCCACTTCCGGGCGTACTCGGCGGCCAGCTCGGGGAGAGCCGCCACCCAGCCGGCGGCCCCGGGCCCGAGCACCCGCGGTGCCCGGGCGGCGAACAGAGGGGGAACGCGAAGATCGGTCACCACCCCAGCCTGGCAGCCGCGTCCAGTGCGTTTCGTCGGCTCCCCGGCGGGCGTACGCTGGGTTTTCAGGGGAAAACGCAACCCCGGGAGCAGCCATGGTGGTGGAGATCCTCAGCGCCGTCGTCCTCGCGGGCGGGGTCTGGCTCGCGTCGAGCGTGCGCGTGGTGAAGCAGTACGAGCGCGGTCTGGTCTACCGGTTCGGCCGGGTGCGGTCACGGGTCGCGGAACCCGGCCTGATGGTGCTGGTGCCGTTCGCGGACCGGCTGCAGAAGGTCAACATGCAGATCGTGACCATGCCGGTGCCCGCCCAGGACGGCATCACCCGCGACAACGTCACGGTCCGGGTCGACGCGGTCGTCTACTTCAAGGTGATCGACCCGGTCGTCGCGGCGGTCAACGTCCAGGACTACCGGTCGGCGGTCGGCCAGGTCGCGCAGACGTCGCTGCGCTCGATCATCGGCAAGAGCGACCTCGACGACCTGCTCTCCAACCGCGAGCGCCTCAACGAGGGCCTGGAGCTGATGATCGACAGCCCGGCGCTGGACTGGGGCATCCACATCGACCGCGTCGAGATCAAGGACGTCGCGCTGCCGGAGGCGATGAAGCGCTCGATGTCGCGGCAGGCCGAGGCGGAGCGGGAACGGCGCGCGCGCGTCATCTCCGCCGACGGTGAGCTGCAGGCGTCGCACAAGCTCGCGCAGGCCGCGGCGACGATGGCCGACACCCCCTCGGCGCTGCAGCTGCGGCTGCTGGAGACCGTCGTGCAGGTGTCGTCGGAGAAGAACTCGACGCTGGTGCTGCCGTTCCCGGTGGAGCTGTTGCGGTTCCTGGACGCGCAGACCCCCAAGGCGGCGCCGCCCGAGCCGGCGGCGAAGCCGGAACCCGAGGCGGTCGAGGCCAAGCCGGAGGCGAACGGCCACGCGACGCCGTCACCCCGCAGCCCCGGCGACGCGGTGCTGCCGGCTGATTAGTCCAGCTGGCCGTTCGCGGCCAGGACGATCAGCGTCGTGAAGAAGCTGAAGTACAGCGCGATCACGACGTAGCCGATGATCACGGCGGCCGTGGCCACGCCGCGGCCGCCCGCTTCGCCGCGGTTGGTCTTGCCCAGCGCGATGTGGCCCATCACCAGCCCGGCGATCGCCGTGATGCCCGAGCAGAAGCCGAGGATCGAGCAGACCAGCGCGCCGATCGCCAGCGCGTTGTCCTGCCGCTGAGGCGGACCCGGCACGTACGGCGGCTGGACGTAGGGCGCCGGGCCGCTGTACGGCTGACCGTAGGCCGGCGGGGGCGGCTGGTAGACCGGTTGGCCCGGCGCCGCGTACGGCGTGCCGGGGATGTGCGCGGCCGGGGTCTCGAACGACCCGGGGGGCAGCTCGGGGGTGGGCGCGACCGGCTCCGGTGGCCCGGCGACCGTGCTGTCGCCCGCCGGCGGGTCGTAGTTCTCCGGCGTGTACGGCGCCGGCTCCGCGGTGGGCGGCGGGTCGTACGACAGGGCCGGGTCGGCGGCCGGGCGGTCCTTGTCCCCGGTCGGGTCGGTCATGGCGGGTCCCCTCCTGCGTGCAGGACCTCAACTTAGCGGTCGGCGGAGGAGCCCGTGCGCGACGCCGAGCCGGAAGAGCAGCACGAGCGCGACCGCGTTCAGCACGATCCCGAGGTAGCCCACGACCAGCGCGGCGATCGCGACACCCCGGCCGGTGGCTTCGCCGCGCTTGGCCCGGCCGAAGGCCACGTGGCCGAGGACGATGCCCGCGAACCCCGCCGGCAGGCACACCACGGCGCCGGCGATCGAGCAGAGCAACGCTCCGGCCGCGAGCCCCGGGCCCGGCTCGCCGGGGTCCGGCGGGGGAGCGCCGGGCGCGGACCGCCTGCCGAAGGGGTCGTCCGGGTCGTACAGCTGGCTCAAGATCGGCTTCCTCCGCGCGGGACTGTACGACGCGGATGGTGAGCGCCCTCATAGCAGGGTTGGGGGATTCGGGTCATACTCACCGGTAACCCAGCGCCGGGAGCCGGCGTCGCAATCGGAAAGGGAGCCGTGATGGCCCGTCTCGCCCAGACCGCCGGCCTCACCGACGTGCAGTCGGAGATCCTCGCGACCGTCCGCTCGTTCGTGGACAAGGAGGTCATCCCGCACGCGCAGGAGCTCGAGCACTCCGACACCTACCCGACGGACATCGTCGAGGGCATGAAGGAGATGGGCCTGTTCGGGATCACCATCCCGGAGGAGTACGGCGGGCTCGGCGAGTCGCTGCTGACCTACGCGCTCGTCGTCGAGGAGATCGCGCGGGGCTGGATGAGCGTGTCCGGCGTGATCAACACCCACTTCATCGTGGCGCACATGATCTCCCGCCACGGCACGGAGGCGCAGAAGCGGCACTTCCTGCCGCGGATGGCGACCGGCGAGGTGCGCGGCTCGTTCTCGATGTCGGAGCCGGACCTGGGTTCGGACGTCGCGGCGATCAAGACGAAGGCCCGCCGCGACGGCGACGGCTACGTCATCGACGGCTCGAAGATGTGGCTGACGAACGGCGGCTCGTCGAACCTGATCGCGCTGCTGGTCCGAACCGACGAGGGGGCCGAGAAGGCCCACCAGAACCTCACGACGTTCCTCGTCGAGAAGCCGGAGGGCTTCGGCGAGGTGGCACCGGGCCTGACCATCCCGGGCAAGATCGACAAGATGGGCTACAAGGGCGTCGACACGACCGAAGCGGTCTTCGACGGCTATCGCATCGGGTCCGACATGGTCCTCGGCGAGGCACCGGGCCGCGGGTTCGCGTACATGATGGACGGTGTCGAGGTCGGCCGCGTGAACGTCGCGGCGCGGGCGTGCGGCATCGCGATCCGGGCGTTCGAGCTGGCGGTGGAGTACGCCCAGCAGCGCAAGACGTTCGGCAAGGCGATCGCGGAGCACCAGGCCGTGGCGTTCAAGCTGGCCGAGATGGCCACGAAGGTCGAGGCGGCCCACCTGATGATGGTGAACGCGGCCCGGTTGAAGGACTCGGGCGAGCGCAACGACGTCGAGGCGGGGATGGCGAAGCTGATCGCGTCGGAGTACTGCGCGGAGGTCACGCAGGACGCGTTCCGCATCCACGGCGGCTACGGGTACTCGAAGGAGTACGAGATCGAGCGGCTGATGCGCGAGGCACCGTTCCTGCTGATCGGCGAAGGCACGAGCGAGATCCAGAAGACGATCATCTCCCGCGGTCTGCTGCGCGAGTACAAGTCGCGTTCCTGACCGGCTTCCGGGGCCGATTGTCGATACGACGACAATCGGCTCCGGCCTTTCGGGGTAAGCGGCTCGCACGGTCCGGGCGTTCTTGACAAGATGGACGCCCAGACCCACGAGTGCGCAGGTGATGATGGTGAGTAGTCCCTTCGGCGGGAGCCGGGCGCCCGGCAACCTGCCTCGGCTGCCGACCCCGCCGACCGGCTGGCCGATCGGGTCGTACGCGACCTACGGCGAGGCGCAGCAGGCCGTCGACTTCCTCGCGGACAGCGAGTTCTCCGTCAGCGACGTCACGATCGTCGGGGTGGACCTGATGCTCGTCGAACGGGTCATCGGGAAACTCAGCTGGGGCCGCGTGCTCGGCACCGGGGCCGTGTCCGGCGCCTGGTTCGGCCTCTTCGCCGGGCTGCTGCTCGGCCTGTTCGTCAACCAGGGCTTCGCGCTGCAGCTGCTGACCGGGCTCGTGCTCGGCGTCCTGTCGGGGCTGATGTTCGCCGCCATCGGGTACAGCATGTCGCGCGGGCGGCGGGACTTCTCCTCGGCGAGCCAGCTCGTCGCCGGCCGGTACGACGTCCTGTGCCAGCCGCGCACGGCCGAACAGGGCCGGGAGCTGCTCGCCAAGCTCGCGCTCAAACCACCCCCGGCGACGACCTGAAAAAAGCCGCCATTATCAGGGGAAAATCACAGTTCGAGCTGCAGTGGGCTGAATCGTTACCGATACTGCTTGCGGGGTGTGATCGCCCGGCATAAGTTGTCCGACACCAGTCGGGCGGCCTCGCCCTACCAGCGCGGCGGCCCGAGCACTAGCACGTCGGGGTGCTGGCGCGGTTCGCCTCATCGCGTCGTGGTGCCCACCGGGCACCGCGGTATCCGGCGTGCACGCGGGTGAGGAGGCCTGATGGGGAAGAGGATCGGCGCGGGCAAACGGGGACGCTCGCCCGGCCGCACCGCGGTCCTGCTGGGGGCAGGGGCTTTGGTGACCGGCATGCTGGCCGGTTGCGGATCGGGCGGCGGGCTGAAGATCAACGTCTACTACGCGCCCGAGGACAGCTTCCAGAAAGTCGTCGACAACTGCAACGCGGCGGCGAACGGGAAGTACGAGATCGTCTACAACAAGCTGCAGCGCGGCGCGGACGACCAGCGCCTGCAGATGGCGAGGCGGCTCGCCGCGGGTGACACCGCGATGGACGTCCTCGGCCTCGACGTGACCTGGGTTTCGGAGTTCGCCGAAGCCGGCTGGGTCGAGGAGTGGAAGGACCAGAACAAGGCGGCCGCCACCGAAGGCGTCCTGCAGGGACCGCTGGAGACGGCGACCTACGACGGGAAGCTCTACGCGGCCACGAAGAACACCAACGTCCAGCTGCTCTGGTACGACGACCGGATCACGCCCACGCCACCCAAGACGTGGGAAGAGATGATCGCCAAGTCCAAGGAGCTGAAGGCACAGGGCAAGCCCTACAGCATCGTGTTCACCGGCGCGCAGTACGAAGGCCTCGTCGTCTTCTACAACACGCTGGTGGAGTCGATGGGCGGGCACATCCTGTCCGACGACGGCAAGAGCGTCGTCCTGGACGACGGCGCGGTGCAGGCGCTCGCGCTGCTCAAGCAGATCTCGTCGTCGGGGATCACCGACCCGTCGCTGACCAACTCGAAGGAGGACGACGTCCGCCAGACGTTCCAGCGCGGCGACGCCGCGTTCGAGCTCAACTGGCCGTTCGTCTACGCCTCCTACGCCAAGGAAAAGCCGCAGGACGTCTCGCACTTCAAGTGGGCCGTCTACCCCGAGGCGAAGGCGGGCACGCCCGCGAAGACCACGATCGGCGGGTACGACCTCGCCGTCAGTTCGCTGTCGCAGCACAAGCCCGAGGCGTTCGAAGCGGCACTGTGCCTGCGCAACGCGGAGAACCAGAAGTTCTCGGCGATCAACGACGGTGTCCCGCCGACCATCGAATCGGTGTACCACAACGACACGCCGCTCGACCCGTCGAAGCCGGCGAGCGCCGACAACCCCAACATGGCGCTGAAGTACCCGATGCGCGACTCGATCATCGACGCCATCAAGGACTCCGCGGTGCGGCCGCTGACCCCGGCGTACCAGAACATGTCGACCGTGATGTCGAAAGTCCTTTCCCCGCCGGGTGAAATCGACCCGCAGGCCACCGCGGCGAAGCTGCGCGAGCAGCTCAACGACGCGCTCCAGTCGAAGGGAGTGATCCCGTGACCGTCCAGGACCCGACCACGGCGGGAGCCACCGCGGCCCCGGAACCCGTGTCGCACGAGAAGAAGCGCAAACCCGCCCTCTCCGAAGGGAAGAAGGCCGAGCGGCGGCTCGGGCTGTGGCTGTGCGCGCCCGCGTTCGTCGTGATGATCGCCGTCACCGGCTACCCGATCGTCTACTCGATCTGGTTGTCGCTGCAGCGGTACGACCTGCGCTTCCCCGCGCAGCAGCAGTTCGTCGGCTTCGACAACTACGCGGCCGTGCTGTCCAATTCGTACTGGTGGACGGCGTTCGGCACGACGATGTTCCTGACCGTCGTGTCGGTGGCCATCGAGTTCGTGCTCGGCATGGCGCTGGCGCTGATCATGCACCGGACGCTCGTCGGCCGCGGCCTGGTCCGCACGGTCGCCCTGATCCCGTACGGCATCGTCACGGTCGTCGCGGCGTTCTCGTGGTACTACGCGTGGACGCCGAAGACCGGCTACCTGGCGAACTGGCTGGCCGCGGACGCGGCGCCGCTGACCGACCAGTGGCCGTCGATGTTCATCATCATCGGCGCCGAGGTGTGGAAGACCACGCCGTTCATGGCGCTGCTGCTGATGGCGGGCCTCGCGCTGGTGCCCGACGACCTGCTCAAGGCCGCGGCGATGGACGGCGCGAGCGCGTGGCAGCGGTTCACCAAGGTGATGCTGCCGGTGATGAAGCCGGCGATCCTGGTGGCGCTGCTGTTCCGCACGCTCGACGCGTTCCGGATCTTCGACAACATCTACGTGCTCACCGGCGGCGCGCAGGACACCGGCTCGGTGTCGATGCAGACCTACGACAACCTGGTCAAGGGCCTCAACCTCGGGATCGGGTCGACGATGGCGGTGCTGATCTTCATCACCGTGGCGATCATCGCCTTCATCTTCATCAAGGTGTTCGGCACGGCCGCACCTGGCTCGGACGACGGGGGTAAGCGCTGATGGTGATGGGAACCGTCACGACGGGCCGCAAGCTCAGGTGGGGCCTGGTCGACATCCTCGTGCTGGTGTTCGCGCTGGTGCCGGTGCTCTGGGTCGTTTCGCTGTCGTTCAAGACCAAGGACACGCTGACCGACGGGTCGTTCATCCCGCAGTCGTGGACCTGGCAGAACTACGCGGACATCTTCCAGACGTCGGAGTTCCTGCTGGCGCTGGTGAACTCGATCGGCATCGCGATCATCTCGACCGTGATCGCGGTGGTGCTGGGCACGATGGCCGCGTACGCGATCGCGCGGCTGGACTTCCCCGGCAAGCAGCTGCTCGTCGGGCTCTCGCTGCTGATCGCGATGTTCCCACAGGTGTCGCTGGTGACCCCGCTGTTCAACATCGAGCGGAACCTGGCGCTGTTCGACACCTGGCCGGGCCTGATCCTGCCCTACATCACGTTCGCCCTGCCGCTGTCGATCTACACGCTGTCGGCGTTCTTCCGCGAAATCCCGTGGGAGCTGGAAAAGGCGGCGAAGATGGACGGCGCGACGCCCGCCCAGGCGTTCCGGAAGGTGATCGCGCCGCTGGCCGCGCCGGGGGTGTTCACCACCGCGATCCTGGTGTTCATCTTCTGCTGGAACGACTTCCTGTTCGCCATCTCGCTGACGTCGACCACGGCGTCGCGCACGGTGCCGGCGGCGCTGTCGTTCTTCACCGGGTCCTCGCAGTTCGAGGACCCGACCGGGCAGGTGAGCGCGGCCGCGGTCGTGATCACCATCCCGATCATTGTGTTCGTGTTGTTCTTCCAGCGTCGCATCGTGGCGGGGCTGACCTCCGGTGCGGTGAAGGGGTAGTCATGGCTGAAATCGTCCTCGACAAGGTGTCGAAGAAGTACCCCGACGGCGCGCTCGCGGTGTCCGAAGTGGACATCACCATCGCCGACGGCGAGTTCATCATCCTCGTCGGACCGTCCGGCTGCGGGAAGTCGACGACGCTGAACATGGTGGCGGGGCTGGAGGACATCTCCTCCGGCGAGCTGCGCATCGACGGCAAGCGCGTCAACGAGAAGGCCCCGAAGGACCGGGACATCGCGATGGTGTTCCAGTCCTACGCGCTCTACCCGCACATGAGCGTCCGGGAGAACATGGCGTTCCCGCTGCGGCTGGCGAAGGTCGACGACAAGACCGTCCGGGCGAAGGTCGAGGAAGCGGCGACGATCCTCGACCTGACCCAGCACCTCGACCGCAAGCCGGCCAACCTCTCCGGTGGCCAGCGGCAGCGCGTCGCGATGGGCCGGGCGATCGTCCGCAGCCCCAAGGCGTTCCTGATGGACGAACCACTGTCCAACCTGGACGCCAAGCTGCGCGGGCAGATGCGGACGTCGGTGTCGAAGATCCAGAAGCAGCTCGGCACGACGACGCTGTACGTCACCCACGACCAGACCGAAGCCATGACCCTGGGCGACCGGGTCGTGGTGCTGCGCGGCGGGTACGTGCAGCAGATCGGCGCGCCGCAGTTCCTCTACGACAACCCGGCGAACCTGTTCGTGGCCGGGTTCATCGGCTCGCCGTCGATGAACTTCGTGCCGGCGACGCTGGAGAACAACGAGCTGCGCAGTGCGCTGGGCACGACGCCACTGACGGACCGCGTCCGGCAGCTGGTGGAGAAGGCCAACGCCCCGCGCGAGCTGATCGTCGGCATCCGGCCGGAGCACTTCGAGGACGCGGCGCTGGTCGAGGCCGGCCAGAAGGCGGGCGGGGCCACGTTCACCGCGCACATCGACGTGCTGGAGTCGATGGGCTCGGAGAAGTTCGCCCACTTCACGGTGGAGGGCGAGACGGCGACGTCCGAGGAGCTGGCGGAGCTGGCCGCGGACAGCGGCTCGTCCGACGTCCCGGGCGCGGAGTCCCAGATCGTGGCCCGGCTGTCGGCGGAGTCGTCCGCGACGGAGAACGCCGACCTCGAAGTCTGGTACGACGCGGACAAGATCAAGCTGTTCGACCCCGCGAACGGCAAGAACCTCACCTACGAGGACTAGCCGGTCGTGAGTGGTCAGGGCGGTTCTAGCCGCCCTGACCA
>NZ_JBFANX010000015.1:234050-260219 GCF_040675005.1 Amycolatopsis sp. NPDC049691 | reverse complement strand
TGTGGGTTAAGGCCCCCAAGAGACCATTGGGTTGATAGGCCAGAAATGGAAGCACAGTAATGTGTTGTCGAGTTGACTGGTACTAATAGGCCGAGGACTTGCCTACGAAGATGTTACGCATCCACTCTACGGTTCTGAAACACCACGCGTGTTTCACAGTGTTTCGGTGGTTTTAGCGTCAGGGAAACGCCCGGTCCCATTCCGAACCCGGAAGCTAAGCCTGACAGCGCCGATGGTACTGCAACCGAAGGGTTGTGGGAGAGTAGGACACCGCCGAACTTACCTTGGAGAAGGGCCTGGGCCCGGTCGAGACGCGAGTCTCCCGGCCCAGGCCCTTTTTCATGCCCGCAGGTCCGCGGCTCAGGGGCTCGGGGGCTCAGGGGCGCGGCGCCGGCCGGCTCCGCAGCGGCGACGACAACACCAGTGACGTCGTCGTCTCGCCGTACCGCTGCACCTTCTCCACCAACGCCTCCAGCTCGCCCGTGTTCCGGCACAGCACCCGCAGGATCCAGCACTCGTCACCCGTGATGTGGTCGGCGGAAACCACCTGCGGCAGCGGCAGCACCGCCGTCCGGAACCGCGGCGTGTCCAGGCTCCGCACCCGGGCCCGCACCAGCGCCTCGATCGGCAACCCCAGCTTCGCCGTGTCCACCCGGGCCGCGTAGCCCGTAATCACCCCGCGCTCCTCGAGCCGGCGCACCCGCTCCGTCACCGCGGAGCCGGACAGCGACACCCGGCGGCCCAGCTCCGAAAAGCTGAGCCGGCCGTCCTCCTGGAGCAGCTCCAGCAGGTGCCAGTCGACGTCGTCGAGGTCCACCGTGATTCTCCAAGTCGAACAGGGCCAGAACGGCGAAATCCCCGGCCGGGCCGGGCTGCCACCCCGATTCTGCCCTGTGCCGGAACCCCCGCCGGCAGCAGGATTTACCCCATGACACGCATCCTCGCCGTCCCCGCCCCGGGCCCCGGAGCCGCCACGCGGTACTTCGGCGCCGAACTCGCCTTCGAGGTCGACCCCGACGACCTCGTCCGGGACCTCGAAGCCGGCCACACCGACGGCTACGTGATCGTCGAGACGCGGGCGCCCGAAGCCTTCGCCCACGCCCGCATCCCCGGCGCGGTCAACCTCCCCTACCGGGACATGACCGCCGAGACGACGAGGCACCTCGACCGGGACCTCGTCTACGTCTGCTACTGCGAGAGCGTCAACTGCAACGCCGCCACCAAGGGCGCCCTCAAGCTCGCCCAGCTCGGCTTCCAGGTGAAACGGCTCTCCGGCGGCATCACCGCCTGGATCGCGGCCGGTTACCCCGTCGACGGAGGTGAGGGCGCCGCCACCCCGGGAATCCGCTGCGCCTGCTGACCTACCCTGAAAGCGTGACACGACTGCTCATCATCCAGCCGGACGCGTCGGACCCGCTCGGCCCGCTCGGTGACTGGCTCACCGACGCCGGCGCCGAGCTGGACCTCCGGCTGCCGCCCCGCGACGGCCTGCCGGACGACCTCGACGGCTACCGCGGCGTCGTCTGCCTCGGCGGCGGCATGGCCGCGGAAGACGACGCGAAGCACCCCTGGCTCGCCGACGTCCGGCGGCTGCTGGCGAAAGCCGCCACGAAGAAGATCCCGACCCTGGGGATCTGCCTCGGCGCGCAGCTGCTGGCCGTCGCGACCGGGGGCCGCGTCGAGGTCGGGCCGGACGGGCCCGAGGTCGGTCCGCACCTCGTCAGCAAGAAGGACGCAGCCTGGACCGACCCGCTCTTCGCCGACCTGCCGCTGATGCAGGACGTCCTGCAGTTCCACAACGACGCGATCACCCGGCTGCCGCCCGGTGCCGAGCTGCTCGCATCCGCGCCGCGGTACCAAAACCAGGCGTTCCGGTTCAACCGGTGTGTCTACGGTGTCCAGTTCCACATCGAGACGACGCCCGCCGTCGTCGAGAGCTGGGCCGCGGACGAGCCGGAGATGGCGGAATTCGCCCGTCCGGGCTCACTCGAGCACGACGCGTTGACCACAGTGCACTCGGACATCGAGGAAACCTGGCGGCCGTTCGCGCAGCGGTTCGTCCGGTTGGCCGCCGGGGAGCTGGAGCCCGCCGCCGAAAGTCAACGGTCCTTACCGCTGGCTTAACAGCAGGGATCACAACGAGCAACAGCCTGTTAACGCCAGGCGTCACCCTTCAGGTACCTTGCGGGAGGAGTCCCCACAAGGGTTCGGAGGTCGGGCGTGGAGCCCTCGTTGCTGGTCGTGATCGTCGTAGTCACGGCCCTGGTTTTCGATTTCACGAACGGGTTCCACGACACCGCGAACTCGATGGCGACGTCGATCGCGACCGGAGCGCTCAAGCCCCGCGTCGCCGTCGCGATCTCGGCGGTGCTGAACCTGGTCGGCGCGTTCCTGTCGGTGGAGGTCGCCAAGACCATCTCCAGCGGCCTGGTGGACGACACCAAGATCGGCCCGTCGATCGTCTTCGGCGGGCTGATCGGCGCGATCGTCTGGAACCTCGTCACGTGGTTCGTCGGCCTGCCGTCGAGTTCGTCGCACGCCTTGTTCGGCGGCCTGATCGGCGCCACCTGGATTTCGGCGGGCACCGGCTCGGTCCACTTCGGAAAGATTGTCGAGAAGGTCCTCGTCCCGGCCGCGGCGAGCCCGGTGATCGCCGGGCTCGCCGCGATGGCCGCGACGTACTTCGTCTACCGCTTCCTCGTCCGCGGCCGACCGGCCACGCGCGGATTCAAGGTCGGCCAGGTCGTGTCGGCGTCGCTCGTCTCGCTCGCGCACGGCACCAACGACGCGCAGAAGACCATGGGCGTCATCACGCTCACGCTCGTCACCGCCGGCAGCCTGCCCGCCGGCGCGGCGCCGCCCGTCTGGGTGATCGTCAGCGCCGCCTGCGCCCTCGCGGCGGGCACGTACCTCGGCGGCTGGCGCATCACCCACACCCTCGGCAAGGGCCTGACCGACATCGAAGGCCCGCAGGGCTTCGCCGCCCAGACGAGCTCGGCGCTGGTCATCCTGATCTCCTCGCGGCTCGGTTTCCCGCTGTCGACGACGCACGTGTGCTCCGGCGGGATCGTCGGCTCCGGCGTCGGCCGCCGGGAGGCGCCGGTGCGCTGGCGGATGGCGGGCCGGATGGTGATCGCGTGGCTGTTCACGCTGCCCGCGGCCGCGATCGTCGGCGCGATCTCCGGCAAGATCGCCTCGCTCGGCACCGCCGGCACCGTCGCCGTCGGGGTGGCCGGGCTGGGCGTCGGCCTCGGCATCTACTTCCTTTCGCGCCGCCACCCCGTCACCGCGCACAGCTTCCAGGTGCCCGAACCGACGCCCGCCGGAACCGAACCGGGTCAGCTGGCCGCCTGAGCCGAGCCCGCGGGATACGGTGGTCGGTGATGGCAGACCGCGCGCGAACGACCGCTTCGGCGGCGAGGTACGGCTTCACCGACTCCCGTGCCGAGGGGCAGTTGCGCGCGGCCGGCTGGTGGGACGACGCCGGCCCGGTCGAGACCGCCACCGACGTCATCGCGGCGCTGTCCCGCGCCGCGGACCCGGACCTCGCGCTGCGCGGGATCGACCGGATCCGCGAGGCCGACGCCGCCGAGTGGACCCGGCTCGACGAGCAGCTGCGCGCCAACCGGACCTTCCGCGGCCGCCTGCTCGGCGTGCTCGGGACGTCGAGCGCGCTCGCCGACTTCCTCGCCGCGAACCCCGCGCAGTGGCAGACGCTCCTCGGCGACAAGTGCACGGATTCCGCCTGCTACCGGGAAAACCTGCGCACGGCGCTCGTGCGCGACGACGGCTCGGTGCTCACCGGCACCGAGGCCGAGCAGGCCTTGAAGGTCGCCTATCGCGGCCAGCTGCTCGGCATCGCCGCCGCCGACCTGGGCCACCTCGTCGAGGCCGGGCTCGAGCACCCGCACTACGCCGAGGTCGCGGCGCAGCTGACCGAGCTGGCCGAGGCCGCGCTCGCCGCCGGGCTCGTCGTCGCCGAGGCCGAGGCCGGCGCGTCCGCCGAGGGCACCCTGGCGATCATCGCCATGGGCAAGTGCGGTGGCCGGGAGCTCAACTACGTCAGCGACGTCGACGTCATCTTCGTCGGCGCGGACGACCTCGGCGTCGCGACGCGGCTGGCCAGCACGACGATGCGGGTCGTCGGGAAGGCGTGCTTCGAGGTCGACGCGGCGCTGCGTCCCGAAGGCAAGGCCGGCGCGCTCGTCCGCACGCTGGAAAGCCACCAGGGCTACTACAAGAAGTGGGCGAAGACCTGGGAGTTCCAGGCGCTGCTCAAGGCGCGCCCGGTGGCGGGCGACGCCGAGCTCGGCCGGCAGTACGCCGAGATGGTCGCGCCGCTGGTGTGGTCGGCGGCCGACCGCGAGAACTTCGTCGGTGAGGTGCAGCAGATGCGCCGCCGCGTCGAGGGGCACGTGCCGTCCGAGCACGCCGAGCGCGAACTGAAGCTGGGCCGCGGCGGGCTGCGGGACGTCGAGTTCGCCGTGCAGCTGCTGCAACTCGTGCACGGCCGCGTCGACGCGAACCTGCGGTCACCGTCCACGATGGACGCCCTCGCGGCGCTCGGCGAAGGCGGCTACGTCGGCCGGCAGGACGCGGCCGAGCTGGGTGCGTCGTACGAGTTCCTGCGGATGCTCGAGCACCGGCTGCAGCTGCGGCGGCTGCGCCGGACGCACCTGTTCCCGGCGACGTCCGACACGGACGAGCTGCGGATCCTCGCCCGGGCGAGCGGGATCAAGGCGAGCGGCGGCAAGAGCCAGGGCGAGGCGCTGCTGGCGGAGTTCCGCAAGCACGGCAAGGGCATCCGGCGCCTGCACGAGAAGATCTTCTACCGGCCGCTGCTGCAGTCCGTCGCGAACGTGCCGACCGAGGCGCTGCGCCTGACGACCAAGCAGGCCGCGAGCCGGCTGGAAGCGCTCGGCTACACGGCGCCCGACGGTGCGCTCCAGCACATCAAGGCCCTCACGGCCGGCGTCTCGCGGCGCGCGGCGATCCAGCAGGCGCTGCTGCCGGTGCTGCTCGACCTCCTGGCCGACACCCCCGACCCCGACGGCGGGCTGCTGTCGTACCGCAAGGTTTCCGAGGCACTGGAAGAAACGCCGTGGTACCTGCGGGTGCTGCGCGACGAGGGCACGGTCGTCGAGAACCTGGCGCTGCTGCTCGGCACGTCCCGGCTGGTGCCCGACCTGCTCGTGCGCGCGCCGGAAGTGCTGCGGCTGCTCGGCGACCCGGCGCGGCTGCTGGGCCGCACGCCCGCCGAGGTGGCGAAGTCGCTGCGGGCCGCCGTCCGGCGTCAGCCGGGGTTGAACGCCGCCGTCGCGGCCGCGCGGTCGTTGCGGCGACACGAGCTGCTGCGGGTCGCGTGCGCGGACCTGCTCGGATTGCTCGACGTGCCGGCGGTGTGCGAAGCGCTGTCCAGCGTGTGGGTGGCGGTGCTGCAGGGCGCGCTGGCCGCGGCGTTCCGCCAGCGCCAGGCCGAGCTGGGGCGCACGCCCGCGCGCATCGCGGTGATCGGGATGGGCCGGCTCGGCGGCGCCGAACTCGGCTACGGCTCCGACGCCGACGTCCTCTTCGTCTGCGAGCCGTCCGAAGGGGTCTCGGACGCCGACGCGGTGAAGTTCGCGTCGTCGGTCGCCGAGACGGTCCGCAAGATGCTGGGCGCGCCGAGCTCGGACCCGGCGCTGGAGGTCGACGCCGACCTGCGCCCGGAGGGGCGGAGCGGGCCACTGGTGCGGACGCTGGAGTCGTACCGCGCGTACTACGCGCGCTGGGGCGAGGTGTGGGAGGCGCAGGCGCTGCTGCGCGCCCGGTTCGTCGCGGGCGACGACGAGCTGGGCGAGCGGTTCATCGCGATGATCGACCCGATCCGCTACCCCGAGGGTGGGCTGGACGCGACGAAGGCGCGCGAAATCCGCCGCATCAAGGCCCGGGTGGAGACGGAGCGGATGCCCCGCGGCGCCGACCCGACGCGCCACACGAAACTGGGCCGCGGCGGCCTGGCCGACGTCGAGTGGACGGTCCAGCTCCTGCAGCTCCAGCACGCTCACGCGGTGCCGGGCCTGCGCACGACGTCGACGCTGGACGCGCTGGCATGCCTGCCGGAGGCGGGGTTGGCGACGGAGTCCGAAGCGGACTCGCTGCGGGAGGCGTGGCTGCTGGCGACGCGGGTGCGCAACGCGGGGATGCTGGTCCGCGGCAAGGCGGTCGACGAGGTCCCGGGGTCGGGCCGCGACCTGGCGGCGGTGGCGAGGGTGCTGGGCCAGTCCGCGGCCGACGACCCGGGCGAGTTCCTGGACACCTACCGCCGCATCACGCGCCGGGCGCACTCCGTGGTGGAGCACCTGTTCTACGAGGCCTGACCTACAGTGGGGCGGTGAGCGATCGCGAGCCGTTCCGGACCCGGATCAAGGTCCGGCACTACGAGCTGGACACCCTGGGCCACCTCAACCACGCCGTCTACCACTCCTACGGCGAGGTCTCGAGACTCGAGCTGTTCGAAGCGGCGGGCGGGCTCGACGGGTTCAAGAAGGCGAACCTGGCCTCGGTCCTGCTGGAGACCCACGTGGTGTTCCGCCGCGAGCTGCGCGCCGGCGACGAGGTCGACGTGACGTGCGAAGTGAAGTTCGGCAGCGGCAAGACGTTCAAGATGGACTCGAACATCATCAAGCTCGACGGCACGCTGGCCGCGGAGATCACCTGTACCCTCGGGCTGATGGATCTGGAGAAGCGCAAGCTGGTAGCGGACCCGCGCGGGCAGTTCGAAGCGGCGGGCGCGGACCTGAAGCTGATGTCGGCGTCGGAATAAGAGAAACGCCGGCGACGAGGGCTCTTCGCTCCTCGCCGCCGGCGTGTCCGTGGCCGTACTAACCGATCACACGTCGTAGTACAGGGCGAACTCGTACGGGTGCGGGCGCAGCCGCAGCGGGTCGATCTCGTTCTCGCGCTTGTACGAGATCCACGTCTCGATCACGTCCGGCGTGAACACGCCGCCCTCGAGCAGGTAGTCGTGGTCCGCCTCGAGGGTGTCGAGCACCGTGCCCAGGTCGCCCGGGACGAGCTTGACGTCCTTGGCCTCCTCGGGCGGGAGCTCGTACAGGTCCTTGTCGATGGGGTCCGGCGGCTCGATCTTGTTCTTGATGCCGTCGAGGCCGGCCATCATCATCGCCGAGAACGCCAGGTACGGGTTGCCCGACGAGTCCGGGCAGCGGAACTCGGCGCGCTTGGCCTTCGGGTTGTTGCCCGTGATCGGGATGCGCACACAGGCCGAGCGGTTGCGCTGCGAGTAGACCAGCGAAACCGGGGCCTCGAAGCCCGGGACCAGGCGGTGGTAGGAGTTCACCGTCGGGTTCGTGAAGGCCAGCAGGCTCGGGGCGTGCTTGAGCAGGCCGCCGATGTAGTGGCGCGCGGTGTCCGACAGGCCGGCGTAGCCCGACTCGTCGTGGAACAGCGGCTGGCCGTCCTTCCACAGCGACTGGTGGCAGTGCATGCCCGAGCCGTTGTCGCCGGCGAGGGGCTTCGGCATGAACGTCGCCGTCTTGCCCGCCGCGAACACCGTGTTCTTCACGATGTACTTGAACAGCTGCAGGTCGTCGGCCGCGTGCAGCAGCGTGTTGAACTTGTAGTTGATCTCGGTCTGGCCGGCGGTGCCCACCTCGTGGTGCGCGCGCTCGATCTCGAAGCCCGAGTTCGTCAGGTTGCGGACGATGTCGTCGCGCAGGTCGGCGAAGTGGTCGACCGGCGGGACGGGGAAGTAGCCGCCCTTGAACTTCGTCTTGTAGCCCTGGTTGCCGCCGGCCTCGTCCGCGCCGGTGTTCCACCAGCCCTCGATCGAGTCGATCTCGTGGAAGGAGGCGTGCTCGGCGGAGTCGAAGCGGACCGAGTCGAAGATGTAGAACTCGGCTTCGGGGCCGAAGTACACGTTGTCGGCGACGCCGTACTCGGAGATGTACTGCTCGGCCTTGCGCGCGATGTTGCGCGGGTCACGGCTGTACGCCTCGCGCGTGAACGGGTCGTGCACGAAGAAGTTGAGGGCGAGGGTCTTCGCCTTGCGGAACGGGTCGATCCGGGCGGTCGCCGCGTCCGGCAGGAGCAGCATGTCGGACTCGTGGATGGACTGGAAGCCGCGTACCGAGGAGCCGTCGAACGCGAGACCCTCTTCGAAGGCTTCTTCGGTAAAGGCCTTCGCGGGGACCGTGAAGTGCTGCATCACGCCGGGCAGGTCGCAGAACTGGACGTCGATGACCTCGACGTCCTCATCGGCGATGAGGCGCTGGATGTCGTCTGGAGTAGTGGGCACCCTCGGTGACTCCTTCTCGTTCGAGCTCGTACGGCAGTGCTCTCTTCGGCTCACGCTAAGAGGGCGGTGTTGCCCGACCGTCACCCGTATGTTTCGCGGGTGTTAACGGGTGGGTGGATACCGGCTATCCGACCAGGGCGGATGTGGTCCGCGCCACCGGCATACCCTGGATGGGTGGCGAGATGGACCGGAGAATGGCTGCCCGGCACCGGTGAGAGCCGGCAGGACGCTGATCAGCGCTGGCCCGGGGAGAAGTTCGGTTTGCCCGAATCCGGCGTCGGCTCGGCGGCGAGCGGGGGCGCGCGGCTGCTGGGGCTGATCGTCGACCTCGTCATCGCGGCCCTGGTCACGGCCATCTTCCTGCACCCCCGCCTGCAGGACCCGGCCGCGATGCAGAACTTCAACCTCTGGTCCGGCGGCGTCTGGGCGGTCATCTCGGTGCTCTCCGCCGGCTTCTTCGGCTTCACCCCCGGCATGGGGATCGTCGGCATCCGCGTCGCCCGGCTCGACGGCGCCGCGCTGGTCGGGCCGCTGCGCGCGCTGGTCCGCGCGGCCTTGACGTTCGTGATCATCCCGGCGGCGGTTCGCAACGTCGACGGCCGCAGCTGGCTCGACCGGCTGACCGGCACCGTCGTCATCAAGATGCGCTGAACGACGAAGGCCCCGTCCGAACCCGGACGGGGCCTTCTTCGTACGCGGGGTCAGCGACGGCGGATCGTGCGCTGGACGTTGCGCATCTTCGCGCCGGCCGGCATCGGGCCCTTCGGCATCGCCGCGCCGCGGTTGCCGAGCGCGGCCAGCTTCGCCTCGAGGGCGTCCACCTGGGCGGGCTTGAGGTTGCGCGGCAGCTTCATCAGGAAGCCCTGCAGCTTCTTCAGCGGGATCTGGCCCTCTTCGTGGCCGATCGTCACGTCGTAGATCGGCGTGTCGCCGACCAGGCGGGAGACGCGCTTCTTCTCCTGGGCGAGCAGCGTCTTGACGCGGTGCGCCGCGCCCTCGGCGACGAGCACGACGCCCGGGCCGCCGAGCACGCGGTGCACGGCGTCGAGCTGCGTCGTCGCGGCGACGGTCGGCGTCACCTTCCAGCGGCCGCGCAGGTTCTCCAACGCCCACGCCGCGGCGCCGGGCTGGCCGTCGGCCTTCGAATAGACCGTCTTCTGGACGCGGCGGCCGAAGATGATCATGGCGAGCAGGGCGCCGAGCACCAGGCCCAGCGGCAGCAGCACCCACTGCGCGTCGAAGAAGAACCCGATCCCGAACAAGACGCCCGCGACGACGACGATCGACCCGACCATCCACGGGATGAGCCACGGGTCTTCCTTGCGCTGCATCTTGAAGGCCTCGAAGAGCTGGCCACGGCGTGCCTTGCTCGCCGCGCGCTTCTCCTTCTTGGCCTGCTTGGCCGCTTCCTTGTCCTGCTGTCCCGCCATATGACCAGGATACGGCCGCGTGCCCCTGCCCCGATTCCCCGTCCCCCTCTGCGAGGATGCGGGACGTGACCGGCGTACTTCCCCCCAAGAGTGTGACCCGTCTGCTGGATGGACTCGACCCCGAGCAGCGCGCCGCCGCCAGTGCCCCGCGCGGGCCGGTCTGCGTGCTGGCCGGCGCCGGCACGGGCAAGACCCGCACGATCACCCACCGGATCGCCCACCTCGTCCGGTCCGGACACGTTTCCGCCGGTCAGGTGCTCGCCGTCACCTTCACGACCCGGGCCGCGGGGGAGATGCGGACCCGGCTGCGCGGGCTCGGCGTCGACGCGGCGCAGGCGCTGACGTTCCACGCCGCCGCCCGCCGTCAGCTCCGTTACTTCTGGCCGCGCGTGGTCGGCGACCGGCCGTGGGACCTGATGGAGAACAAGCTGCGGTTCGTCGGCCAGGCCGCGAACCGGCACCGGCTCGGCACCGAGGTCGAGGTCCTGCGCGACCTGGCGAGCGAGATCGAGTGGGCGAAGGCGTCGCTGGTCAGCCCGGACGACTACCCGGCCGTCACCGCGCGCGCCCAGCGCGACATCCCGGCGCCGGCCACGCAGATCGCCGAGGTCTACCGCACGTACGAAGAGCTGAAGAACGCGGCGCAGGTGCTCGACTTCGACGACCTCCTGCTGCACACGACGGCGGTGCTCGAGGAACACGGCGTCGTCGCCGAGGAGTTCCGGGACCGCTACCGCTGCTTCGTCGTCGACGAGTACCAGGACGTGACGCCGTTGCAGCAGCGCCTGCTCGACGCGTGGCTCGGCGGCCGCGACGACCTGACCGTCGTCGGCGACGCCAACCAGACCATCTACTCCTTCGGCGGCGCGTCGCCGCGGCCGCTGCTGGAGTTCACGCGGCGCTACCCGGACGCGACGGTCGTCCGGCTGGAGCGCGACTACCGGTCGACGCCCCAGGTGGTCTCGCTGGCGAACCGCGTGATCGGCGCGGCGCGCGGGCGGCCGGCGGGATCGCGGCTGAAGCTGATCGGCCAGCGTCCGGCGGGGCCGGAGCCGCGCTTCGCCGAGTTCGACGACGAGGCGGTCGAGGCCGAAGCCGTCGCCCGGCGGGTGCGCGAGCTGCTGGACGGCGGCGTCGCGGCGAGCGAGATCGCGGTCCTGTACCGGGTGAACGCGCAGTCGGAGGCGTACGAGTCGGCACTGGCCGAGGCGGGCATCCCGTACCTGGTCCGCGGCGGCGAGCGGTTCTTCAACCGCACGGAGGTCCGCCAGGCGATGTCGGCGCTGCGGGCCGCGAGCGGCGACGTCAGCTCCGACCTGGTCACGACGGTCCGCTCGGTGCTCGCCCGGGTCGGGCTCACGGAGTCGCCGCCCGCCGGTGGCGCGGCGAAGGAGCGCTGGGACGCGCTGCTGGCGATCGTCGAGCTGGCGGAGGAGCTGGCCTCGACGGTCGAGGAGGCGGACCTGCCGCGCTTCTGCGCCGAGCTCGACCAGCGAGCGGCGGCCCAGCACCCGCCGACGGTCGAGGGCGTGACGCTGGCGTCGCTGCACGCGGCGAAGGGCCTGGAGTGGGACGCGGTGTTCCTGGTCGGCCTGGCCGAGGGAACGATGCCGATCCTGCACGCGGGCGACGACGAAGCGGCGATCGAGGAGGAGCGCCGGCTGTTCTACGTGGGCGTGACGCGGGCCCGTGAGCACTTGTGGCTGTCGTGGGCCCTGGCGAGGACGCCGGGGGCGCGCCGCAACCGCCGCCGCAGCCGGTTCCTGTACGGGCTGATCCCGGAGGACCACCCGGCTGCCCGGGTGGCCCGAGCCCAGCAGAAGCCGGCAACGCCGATCAAGACGCGCTGCCGGGTGTGCGGCGGCCCGCTGCTGGAGACGATCGACGTCAAGCTGGGCCGCTGCGGCCGCTGCCCGTCAACGGTGGACGAGGGCCTGCTGGAGCGCCTGAAGTCATGGCGCGGCGACCGCGCGAGGGAGCTCAAGGTGCCGGCGTTCGTGGTGTTCACGGACGCGACGCTGATGGCGATCGCGGAGCAACGCCCGACGGACGAGGCGGCGCTGGTGTCGATCTCGGGAATCGGCGCGACGAAGCTCGAGCGGTTCGGCGCGGAGATCCTCGGCGTCGTTCGGGGCGCGGCGGGGTCCTGAGGTCGGCCGCGTTCGGTTTGGCTGTGGTGCGAGGGCCGCGGCAGGGTTGCTGGGCTGTTCGGGCCGGCTTGGGGGCCGGTCCTGTGCGCGGCCTTC
This sequence comes from Amycolatopsis sp. NPDC049691, assembly GCF_040675005.1. Classification (NCBI taxonomy): domain Bacteria; kingdom Bacillati; phylum Actinomycetota; class Actinomycetes; order Pseudonocardiales; family Pseudonocardiaceae; genus Amycolatopsis; species Amycolatopsis sp. NPDC049691. The sequence goes on along the minus strand of NZ_JBFANX010000015.1, from coordinate 248,247 downwards.
GCGCGGGGCGGGTCGGCTCGGGTGATCGTCCGCGCGGCGGGGGAGGCGGGTGCGGTTCGGCCGCGTCGGCGTTCCGTGCGGGTCGGAAGCTTCGGCGGTGGCCTCCCCGCGCGGGGCCGCTCATGCCGTCTTGACCGCGTCCGGGCCATGATCCACGCGGCGAACCCGCTGCTCAGGGGCGATCTTCGTAACTTCGAGGATTTTCCCGTTAATTGAGTTGCCCCGGTGTGGTGGGGGGCAATAACCTGCCAGTACCGAGCCCGAAGGGCTCGGCTGGGGATCCACGTGACAGCGCCGCTCGGCGGCCGTGTGTGCAGAGTACAGAAGGAGGTGCCGGTGAAATGATCAGCAACATGACGCTCACGAACCCGGGCACCCGTCTGTCCTGCGCCGCGGAAGTCTCGGCTGCTCAGCGCCCGGGCACCGGTGTGTCCGTGAGCGCGCACGAGATCCGTGGCGTGCGTCGTGTCGAGCGGCGTTGGGCCACCGGTGTCGTCGTCTTCGGGACGCAGGGCGTTCTCGCCGCGTACCCGCAGGCCGATCTGCCGACCATCAAGCAGTTCCGTGTTCCGTTGTCGATACGGGAGCGAAGTTCCTGACCTAGTCAGGACACGAGGCTCACGAAGGCCGCGGAACCGGAAAACCCGGATCCGCGGCCTTCGTGTTTTTGGCTGCACAACCCAAGAGGACCAGCATTGCCCAGCTCCATCTCCCAACCGAAAACCCGTACGACACAAGGAGGAACTGCCATGTCTTCGGCCATCGCCTACACCTCGGGTGAGGCAATATTCGCCGACCTGCTCGACCCCATCGCCGTACCGGACGCGGCTCTGCCCTGCCGTTCGGGCGACGCGGACCTGTGGTTCGCCGAGTCCCCGGCCGAGCTCGAGCGCGCGAAGGCGCAGTGCGCCGACTGCCCGGTCCGCGAGGCCTGCCTCGCGGGTGCCCTGGCCCGGCGCGAGCCCTGGGGCGTCTGGGGCGGCGAGATCTTCGAGCGCGGCGTCGTGATCGCGCGCAAGCGGCCCCGTGGCCGCCCGCGCAAGAACGCCGCTGTCGAGCCCGCCGCGGCCAAGGCCGGCGGCGATCACCGGAGCGCCGCCGCATGAGCGTCGAACCGGTCACCACGAAGGACCACGAAGCGCGGATGAGCCGTCCGCAGCTGCAGTTGACGAAGACCGAGATCGAGGAGATCAGCGAGATGTTGCTTTACGAAGAACTGTCCAGGGCCCGAATACGGGATCTGGAGGAAGGGGTCCGCGCCCAGCGGGCCCGAGGTAGCGCACGTGCCGTACGCCGCTGGACGCGAGTAGCCCGATGGGCGAGCCGCCGAGCGGAGCGGTACCAGCTGGACCAGGACTGAGCGCAGGCCCCCACCGCCTCCGGGCGGTGGGGGTCGTCGTGCTGGTCAGCGGACGCGCGGTGCCGCCGCTTTCCGGTGCGGCAGGCCTCGTGCTGGTGCTGACGCGCGGGTGCCACCGGAGACTCCGGCCAACGCGGTGGTCACGTTTTGTTGCCGCCGTGCGATGTCAGCCGATTGCTGTCGCGCAGTACCGGTCGTCGGGGCTTTGTGCTGGTCGGCGGATGCGCGGCGGGTTTTTGAGGACTGGGGCGGTGCCGCTCGCGACCGATGCGCTGTTCGATTTCTGCCGCCTCAGCCGTGCTGCGTGGCGTCGCTGGGCATGTCTGGACCGCTGGGCTTTTCGCCTCCATTGGGTGCCGTTCGCTTGCGTCGGGTGGCGGGATCGCTGGTGTTCAATGGGGTGATGTCCGCACACACGCACGACGACATCGACTGGGCCGACCGGCTCGCTCAGCTGCGCATGGCCGATGCCCTCGATGCCGGTGCGCTCGCGCCCGTTGCGCGACGGTTGCTCGAAGGCGTTGCCGCGCGGCCGACCGTGCTCGATGTCGGGTGCGGGGCCGGTGGCATGAGCGTGCTCTTTGCTCGTGAGCTCGCTCGCCGGGGTGGGGGCACTGTTGTGCTGCTCGATGCCACTGCCGCGCTGCTCACCGAGGCTCAGCGGGCCGTGCGTGAGGCTGCCGGTGGGGACGTCGAGGTTGTCGGCGTGCACGGCGACCTTGCCGATCCGCGGCTGGCCGAACGGGTGCCCGCTCCCGATCTCGTGTGGGCGTCGGGCGTTGTGCACCACGTCGGTGACCAGCAGGCCGCCCTGTGTGCCCTGGCCGGGTTGGTGCGGCCCGGCGGAGTGCTCGCTATTGGCGAGGGCGGGCTTGAAATGCGGTGCCTCCCTTGGGACGTGGGGGTGGGACGGCCCGGGTTGGAGCAGCGGTTGCTCGCCGCGCGGGGTGATTGGTTCGCCGGGATGCGGGCTGGGCTGCCCGGCAGCGTCGCCATGCCCTACGGGTGGCCGCGCGCCCTTCGGGAGGCAGGGCTCGAGGATGTCGAGTCGTTCGGTGCGCTCATCGATCACCCCATGCCGGGTTCGGACCTGTTGCGTGAGTACGTCGTGCACCGGATCGGGTGGCTCGCCGAGTCGGCCGGGGACCGGCTTGACGCCGACGATCGCGCGGCCGTCGCCGCGCTGACCGATCCGGGCGGTCCGGACTTTCTCGGCCGGCGCGACGACCTGTTCCTGTTCGGCGCCAAGGCAATCCACTGTGGACGGTTACGGTGAGCGCGCCGGAGCCCGTCGGGTGCACGCGCTGCGGCCGGATCCGCGGCGCGGACGAAGACCCGGCTACGGCGCTCGCCTGGGTGTCCAGCCGCGAGCGGGGTGCGCTGACGTGGCTGTGCCCGGACTGCGCGCGGCAGCACGTGCGCGATATCGAGGGCAAGCTGCCCGACGAGTACTGGTGATCGGTTGTGGCGTGCGGATACTCCTGACGGTTCGATTGGTCGCGCGTTCGACTGCCCGGACGGGTGGTGTGTGCTGCCGCGCGGTCGGGTGAGTTGATGGCGTTGGCTGTGCCCCGGGTTGGTGAGTGAGCGGCCGGCGGGTGAGCTGGCTGGGCGGGGTGGCTTGTGGGTGGTGGCTCGTGTGACCCGGGTGTTCTGGCACGCGGACGGGTTGCGTGTGCTGCTGCGCGGTCGGGTGAGTTGATGGCGCTGGCTGTGCTGCGGGTGATTGGCTGCGTGGACGGGTGAGCCTGGTCGGGAGGGGCCGGCTCGTCGGTCGGTGGCCGTTGAGGGGCTGGGGTTTTGGCGCGCGGATGAGTGAGCTGGCCGGGTGGGCTGGCTCGCTGGTTGGTGGGTGTTTTGGCGCGCGGACGGGTGAGCTGGCCGGGTGGGCCGGCTTGCTGGTTGGTGGGTGTTTTGGCGCGCGGACGGGTGAGCCGGTCCGGTGGGCCGGCCTGCTGGTTGGTGGGTGTTCTGGCTCGCGGACGGGTTGGGTCTTGGGCTGCCGGTTGGGGTGGTGGCCGCTGGGACGGTCGTCATGCTGCGTCTCCGAGTGGGGTCATCGGGACCGCTCGGACCTTGGGGCGCGGCGTGCGGGATGCGTTGCCGAAGGCTTGGGCCAGCTCCTGCGCCACCTCGCGGGGGACCTGTTTCAGCTGGCGGACCGTGCAACGGACCAGGACTATCCCCGTTGCCGCCAGGGCTAGGTGGGAGAACCCGCCCGTTCCGGGGCCGCAGCGGTACTGCCAGGCCAGGCCGAGCTCGTCCCACCATGCGTCCGCCTCGCCGATTCGGCGGCCTCGGCGGTCGCAGATCGTCACGTCCCATGTCGGCTGGGGGAGGCGGGCCATGTCCATTACCTGGGCCGCCAAGCCGTGGGCCTGGATCGGGCCCTCGTCCAGCTCGCGGAGCACCTTCCGGACCGACGCCGTGCCGCGTTGGGGCCCCTCTGCCAACTCCGTCAGCAGCTCTTGGCGGTCGCACAGCCCCCAGTAGAGCGGCAGTGTCAGCAGGTGCCGGATCCGCGCCGGGTCGGGCTCGGTCCTCGCCAGGTCTAGTGCCGCCCGCGATGGTGGGGCGAACGGCAGTTCGTCGACCACCACCGGCTCCGGCATCCGGGCCGTGCGCGCCGCGGTGACGTCTGTGCAGGGCGCCACCCGGCAGTGCTCCGGCACCAGCAGCCGGATCTCGCCGTCCGCCGGGCATTGCACGCCGTGGGCCCGCAATGCGTCGGCGCCCGTGATCACCACCCGCGGGCCGTAGCGCGCCAGCGCCGCGTGCAGTCGCTGCTGCCGCGTCGGGGTGCTGTTGCGGAGCAGGACGACACCGGGGTGCAGGCGGCGCCACGGCCCGCCGGGGCCGCAGAGCCGCCGGGTTCTTCGGTCGGATATCCCGGCTTTCCTCAATTGGTCGAGGTTCATCACCTCGCACGTGCCGGGGTTACTGAGGGACAGGGGATCAGTGCATTGAGTAGCAGTCATGGATCGAGCATGACGGCTCGGCCAACCGGGTGGAACCCCGTTCCCCGCGGCTGTGGACAAACTCGCCGGAATCCGCCCGTTCGCGGCCCGGCCTGTGGACAACTCAGGAGGCGAAGCCGGGCTGCCAGCGCTCCACGATGCCGCGCGCCGGGATCTCCGCGTCGAGCTGGCAGAGGATGCCCGTCGACCCGGCCGTCACCCGGTGGATCATCAGGTACTCGGGCGGCAGGTTGAGCGACCGGCCGACCCGGAAGTCGTTGCCGCGGCTGTCGCCGACCCGCCCGGCCTGCTTCTGCATCCACTTGCGCGTGAAGTGGAAGGTCGGCTCGGCCAGCGGTTCGGTGAAGGGCGCCAGGTAGGTGAGCACCTCGTCCGCGGTCAGGTCGCTGTCCGGCCGGATGAACCGGTTCGCCCGCAGCAGGCGCATCAGCTCGGCGGACTCGCCGTCGAGGGCGAGCCGCGTCATCTCGCCCAGGTGGCGGGGGATGCCGTCGGGCAGCCGGGCCACGCCGCCGAAGTCGATGACGCACAGCCGGTCGTCCGCGGTGATCATGAAGTTGCCCGGGTGCGGGTCCGAGTGCAGCAGGTGGACGCGCTCGGGCGACGAGTAGTGGAACTCGGCCAGCAGCCGGCCCGCCAGGTTCCGCGTCTCGCGGTCGCCGTCCGCGATGACCTTGGACAACGGGGTGCCGGTCGCCCACTCCGTCACGACGACCTTCGGCGCGCTGGCCACCACGCGCGGCACCAGGATGCCGGGATCGCCGTCGAACGCCTTCGCGAAGGCGCGCTGGTGCTGGGCCTCGGCCTGGTAGTCGAGCTCCTCGCTCATCCGCTCGGCGAGCTCGGCCAGCAGCGGCTTGACCTCGGTGCCGGGCACGAACGCCTGGAACAGCCTGCTGAACCGCTGCAGCTGCCGCAGGTCGCTGCGCAACGCCTCGTCGGCACCCGGGTACTGGACCTTGACCGCGACCTCGCGGCCGTCGTGCCAGACCGCGCGGTGCACCTGGCCGATGCTCGCGGCCGCCGCCGGCTCGTCGTCGAACGAGGCGAACCGGCTGGCCCAGGTGCGGCCCAGCTGCTCGGCGAGCACGCGGTGGGTCTGCCGGGACGGCATCGGCGGCGCCGCGGCCTGCAGCTTCGTCAGCGCCTCGCGGTAGGGCTTCGCCATGTCGTCCGGCACCGCCGCCTCGAACACGCTCAGGGCCTGGCCGAACTTCATCGCGCCGCCCTTGAGCGTGCCGAGCACCTCGAACAGCTGCTCGGCGGCCTTCGCCGACAGCGTCGCGTTGACCTGCTCCGCGCTCTGCCCGGCCAGCCGCTTGCCCCACCCGCCGACCGCGCGCCCGGCGATCCCGAGCGGAAGACTGGCGAGCTTGGCGGTACGGGCGGCACCCTTGCGCGGCATCGCGGTGTCACGATCGCCTGGGTCGCGGAAGTCGGTCACACCGGCGATTCTGCCTTGCGTTCTCGGCGGCGCGCAGCCTGCTCGCGACGTCTTAGTGGGCTACGTCTCCTGTTGCACCGCTGGAGCGCCGCACCCGCACCGGGCGTGCGGGGGCCAGCCGCGGTGGCGGATGCGGCCGTCGAAGGCGTCGATCTCGAGGGTGGCGTTCCACGTCGGCGGCGGTGGTTCCGCGGGCGAGAGCAGCCGCATGGCCTGCGCGACGGCCAGGGACGCGCAGGCGTGGACCGCGCCGAGATCTGGCCGCTGGTGCCGGCCGGTCAGCTGGCCGGCGACGCGGGGCCAGCACGGGTCGAGGTCGGTCCGGTGCAGGTCGGCGCACCGCAGGCAGGAGCTGCGGCCCGGGATCACGAGCGGCCCGACGATGGCCGTTCCGTCGCGGACGCGGGCGAGCAGGTGCGTGACGCCGTCCGCCATCAGCTCGGCGACCACCTCCGGCGCCGGGACGACGGCGTCGGTGAGCAGCGCCAGGTCCGGGTACCGGTCGTGCAGGCGGGTGACGCGGACCTCGGGGTCGACGCGGCGGAGCAGGTCGCCGAGTGCCTGCCGCCGGAGCCGGCCCAGGTCGGCCTCGGTGAAGCCGCTGCCCAGGTCGTGCTCGGTCACCGTGCCGGGCAGGTCGAGCTCGACGTGGCCGATCCCGGCGTTGGCCAGCAGCACGGCGACGGCGACCGCCACCCGGCCGTGGCCGTGCACCGTGACCGCGGCGGCGCGGCGCCGGTCCGCCAGCGCGGGCTGGTGGTGGCGGGCGCGCAGGGACCAGAGGCCGGTTTCGGCGCGGCAGCCCGGCCCGGCCGGCTCACCCGCGTCGGTGACCAGGCCGAGCGCGGTCAGCTGCCGGAGGAGGGTCCGCAGCTGATCACGGTGTTCGCTCTCGGCGAGCAAAAGCCGTTCGACGGGCTCGCTGCCGTCCAGTTCACGCAGCCGCTCGACGAGGCTCGGCGGCAGCCCTTCGACGATCACGCCGTGGCGCGGGTCGAGCCCGAGCTGGATCTCCCGTGGCCCGCGTTCGAGCACGTTGATGCCCGGGAGCAGGGCGGGATGGGCCGGCAGGAGCACCGGTGGCATGTCCGCGGTCGAGAGGATCATGTCCGCAGGATGGCAGCCGGCGGCGTCCGCCAAGCCCCGGACGGCGCCGGAACGGCCGAGTTGTCCACAACTGAAGCGGGCTGTGGACAACTCGGGTCTGTGACCTCAACGCGCTCGGAGTTGTCGGTGCCTGGCCTTACCGTTGTCGGGTGGTCGAAGCACGGACGCCCTCGCTGAGAGGCAGGGGGGAAGCGAACCCCCCGTCGGACACACCTGGACACAAGGTCGAAGTGCGGCGCAGCCAGCGCCGGCACCGGACGGTCACCGCGTACTGGAAGGACGACACGCTCGTCGTGCTCATCCCCGCGCGGATGACCAGGGCGGAGGAGAAACACTGGGTCGCCGAGATGGAGCGCAAGCTGCAGCGCGCGGAACCACGTCGGCCGGCGCCCCCGAAGACGTCGGACGAGGCCCTGCTGTCGCGCTGCATGCTGCTGTCGGGCAAGTACCTGGACGGCACCGCGGTGCCGGCGAGCGTCCGCTGGGTGCCGCCGATGCGCACGCGGTGGGCGTCGTGCACGCCGGTCGACGCGACCATCCGGGTCAGCGACCGGCTGCGGAAGGTCCCTCCCTGGGTCCTCGACTACGTGCTGGTGCACGAGCTGGCGCACCTGCGCGAGCCCGGGCACGACGCGGCGTTCTGGGCTTTGGTGCGGAGGTACCCGAAGACCGAGCGGGCGATGGGATACCTCGAGGGGCTGGCCGCGGCCGCCGGGTGGGGGATCGACAGCGAGGATTGAGCTGGTCATGGTGGCCGGGGTGACCTGCGGGTCGCCCCGGTCGCTGTTCGCCGGCGGCCACCGCCGGCGAAACGCAGAAGCCGGTGACCCGCCAACGCGGATCACCGGCTTCTGCGAAGACGACCAGGGCCTACGCCGGGGTCTCGCCCTCCTCGGGCGGGTTGTCCTTGCCCTTCTCCTCGCGTTCGGAGCGCTCCGTGCGCTCCAGCTCCGCGATCGGGTCCAGGTCGTCCAACGAGCCCGTCTCTCCGACCCGGTCCGCGAAGTCGATCGGCTCGTCCAGGTCCTCCGCCGTCGGCATCAGGTCCGGGTGGGACCACAGGCCGTCGCGCTTCTCTGACCCGTGGCGGTCGCCCACCAGCTTCCACAGGTTGGACGCGTCCCGCATGCGGCGGGGGCGCAGCTCCAGGCCGACCAGCGTGGCGAACGTCTGCTCGGCCGGGCCGCCCGTCGCGCGGCGGCGGCGCAGCGTCTCGCGCAGCGCGTCCGCGCCCGGCAACCGGTCGCCGACCGCTTCGGCCACCACCACGTCCACCCAGCCCTCCACCAGGGCCAGCAGTGTCTCCAGACGCCGAAGCGCGCCCTTCTGCTCCTCCGTCGTCTGGGGCTCCAGCAACCCCGACGACATCGCTTCCTCGATGCTCGCCGGGTTGGCCGGGTCGATGCGGCCGGCCAGGGACTCCAGGGCCGACGTGTCCACCGAAATCCCGTGCGCGAACTCCTCGACCGTCGCCAGGAGGCGCTGGCGCAGCCACGGCACGTGCGTGAACAGCCGCTGGTGCGCCGCCTCGCGGGCGGCCAGGAACACCAGGATCTCGCTGTTCGGCAGCTCCAGGCCCTCGGCGAACTTCTCGATGTTCGCGGGCAGCAGCGCCGACGTGCCCGCCGGGGCCAGCGGGAGGCCGATCTCGGACGCGGTCAGCATCTCCGACGCCAGCTGGGCCAGCGCCTGGCCGAGCTGGGAGCCGAAGGCCATCCCGCCCATCTGGCCCATCATCTGCAGCAGGGGACCGGCGGCCTGCTTGGCCTCCTCCGGCAGCGCCTGCATCCACGCGCCCGAGATCTGCCGCGCCACCGGGTCGCAGAGGCGCTGCCACGTCGGCAGCGTCTTCTCGACCCAGGTGCGGGGCGACCAGGCGACCGTCGACGTCGCGCCGGCGGGGAACACCGTCGCCGCGTCGAGCCACAGCTCGGCGAGGTGGGCGGCGTCGCGCACCGCGGCGTTCGCGTCGTCACCGCCGCGGAAGCCGAGGCGGCTCTCGCCGGTGTTGCCGGCGCTGCCGAGGTTCTGCAGGGCGATCTGCTTGGCGAGGTCGTAGTTCACCGGCCCGCTGGAGCTGCCGGCCTGGCTGAGCATCTGGCCCAGCTGGCTCAGCATCTGCCCGAGCTGGTTGAAGGCCTCGGCGCCGGAGGGCTCCGAAGGCTCGTTCTCACCTCGTTTGTCGGGATCGGACGGTCCGAAGCCGAACGGGGGTTTGCTCATGTGTCCACCGTACGCGGGTCAGGGAGCCTTGAGCGCGCCATGTGCGTGGCCTTCACCGACAAGCGAACACGGTCACCGTACGCTGTCACGCGTGACCAAGTCCTCCGAGCAGACCGCGCCCGCGAAGAGCAGCCCGGACCCCGGCGCCGAGCCCGCCGGCGAGGCCAGGCGGATGACCCGCCGGGGCTGGACGCTCGTGGTCAGCGGCTCGCTGTTCCTCGTCTTCGTGGTGCTCGGCCTGGTCGTGCCGGTGCCGTTCGTGGCGATCAGCCCCGGCCCGACCTACGACACGCTCGGTCGCGACGCCGCGGGCAACTCCGTCATCCAGGTCACCGGGCACGAGACCTTCCAGACGACCGGCGAGCTCCGGATGACGACCGTCTCGCTGCACGACGGCGTCACGCTCTTCCAGGGCCTCGGCTTCTGGGCCAGCGGCCGCTACGCGCTCGCGCCGCGCGAGGAGTACTTCAAGCCCGGCGAGACGAACGAGCAGGTCAAGCAGGAGAACATCCAGCAGCTGCAGGACTCGCAGACGAACGCGCAGGTCGCCGCCCTGCGCAAGCTCGGCTACCCGATCAAGGTGCTGGCGAAGCAGATCGTCTCCGGCAGCCCCGCCGACCACGTGCTCTCGCCCGGCGACAAGCTGATCACCGTCAACGGCAAGAAGATCGTCGAAGCCGCCGACGTGCGCAACGCGCTGGCCGGCACGCTGCCCGGCCAGACCGTCCAGATCACCTTCCAGTCCGACGGCCAGCCGGAGCGGACCGTGCCGCTCACGCTCGCCTCGCGGCCCGACCGCAAGGAGGGCTTCATCGGCCTCACCGCGGTCGACCGCGCCGACGCGCCCTTCACCGTCAACATCTCGCTGCAGGACGTCGGCGGCCCGTCGGCGGGCCTGATGTTCACCCTCGCGATCATCGACCGGCTACAGCCCGGCGACCTCGCGGGCGGGCGGCACATCGCCGGCACCGGCGAGATCACCGAGACCGGCGAGGTCGACCCGATCGGCGGGATCTCGTTCAAGGTCGTCGGCGCGCGCGAGGCGGGCGCCACCGACTTCCTGGTGCCCGAGCACAACTGCGCCGAGGCCAAGACCACCGCGCCCGAGGGGCTCAACCTCATCAAGGTGTCCACACTGGACGACGCCCTCGCCCAGCTGGCCAACCTGAAGGCGGGCCGCCCGACGGCCTCCTGCTAGGGCAGGAGGGTCGCCTTGAGGGCCTCGACGAGGTTCGGCGCCAGGTCCGGGCTCTCGACGATCTCGTCGACCGACTCGTCGCCGCCCATCCCGCGCAGCCGCATCACGCACGCGCCCTCGCCGTCGCGCAGGACCGCGGCGACCAGGCGGGCCTCCGTCCGCTGCGGGTGGTCGGCGGCCGCGCGGCGCAGGCTCTCGGCGTCGGCTTCGGCGACGTCCGGCAACTCCGACTCCGAGCCCGGCGGCAGCACGATGATCTCCTGGGCGAGCGCGCACCCGATCACCAGATCGGGCCACGCGATCCGGGCCAGCGCGTCGGCGAGGTCGCCTTCGGGCAGCGCTTCCTGCGCCACCGGCGTCAGCGGGTTCGCCCGGTCGAGCTGCCCGGCCAGTTCCGGCTGCTCGTCCAGCAGCGCCGCCGTCGGGACCAGCGCGAACAGCTGCGGGGGCTGGTCCCAGCCGCCCGCGGCCATGAAGTCCTCGATCTCGCGGGCGAGAGCGGCCACGCCGGCCTGCTGCGATTCCATGGGCACATGGTGGCAGGCCGGTCCGCGCGACGACCTCGCGAGTCCGGTTTGGGCGGGTCCCGGGAACTTCCCCGGGCATCCGTAGAGTTAGGGAATCAGGGGGCGCGTGCGCCCCTGTTCAAGTGCTGACGAAGACAGGAGCGTGCACCGTGGCGACTCGGCCCCCGGTGAGCCTGCCGAAGCTGTCCCGGCGGAGCCGGATCCTCCTCATCATCGCCGCGGTGATCGTGCTGGCGCTCCTGCTCGGGGCCCGCTTGCTCGACACGTACGTCGACTGGTTGTGGTTCGGTGAAGTCGGTGCCCGCTCGGTGTTCACCACCCAGGTGGTCACGAGGATCATCCTGTTCTTCGCGGTCGGGCTGCTGGTCGGCGGGGCGCTCGCGATCAGCCTGATGATCGCCTACCGCACGCGCCCGGTGTTCGTGCCGATCTCCGGCGCCGACGACCCGCTGGCGCGCTACCGCTCCGCGATCGTCGCCCGGATCCGGCTCTTCGGCATCGGCATCCCGGTGCTCACCGGCCTCATCGCCGGCCTGTCCGCCCAGGGCGACTGGCAGGTCGTGCAGCTGTTCCTCAACGGCACCTCGTTCGGCCAGACCGACCCCGAGTTCGGCAACGACGTCGGCTTCTACGCCTTCGACCTGCCGTTCTTCAACTGGCTGCTCGGCTGGCTGTTCATCACCGTCGTCGTCTCCTTCTTCGGCGCCCTGATCTCGCACTACGTCTTCGGCGGCATCCGGCTGGCCGGCAAGGGCGGGCAGCTCGCCGGCCCGACGCGCGCGCAGCTTGCCATCACCGTCGGCATCTTCGTGCTGCTGAAGGCGGCCGAGTACTTCTTCGACCGGTACAACCTGCTGCTGTCCGATCGCGGCGCGCCGCTGTTCATCGGTGCCACCTACACCGACCTGAACGCGGTCCTGCCCGCCAAGCTGATCCTGCTGTGCATCTCGGTGATCTGCGCGATCGCGTTCTTCGCCGGTGCCTTCCTGCGCAACCTGCAGCTGCCCGCCATCGCGCTCGTGCTGCTGATCCTGTCGAGCATCCTCGTCGGCGTCGCGTGGCCCGCGATCCTCGACCAGTTCTCGGTGAAGCCCAACGCGAACGAGAAGGAAGCCACGTCCATCCAGCGCAACATGGACGCCACCCGCCGCGCGTTCGGCCTCACCGACGTCCAGTACCAGCCCTACACGGGCAACGCCTCCGCCACGCCGGACCAGCTCAAGGCCGACACCGGGACGATGTCGAACATCCGGCTGCTCGACCCGAACATCCTCTCCGACACCTTCACCCAGCGCGTCGGGCGCGAGAACTTCTACGGCTTCCCGGCGAAGCTCGACATCGACCGCTACACCGTCGGCGGCGTGACGCAGGACTACATCGTCGCTGCCAAGGAGATCAAGACCGAGGGCCTGACCGGCAACCAGACCAGCTGGATCAACAAGCACCTCGTCTACACCCACGGCAACGGCTTCGTCGCCGCGCCGGCCAACACGATCGACCGCGCGGTCAAGGACGCCAACTCCGACGGCGGCTACCCGATCGCCACCACCAGCGACACGCAGAACCCGGCGGGCGCGGGGTCGCCCGGGCCGAACCAGCCCGGCATCGAGGTCAAGGAACCGCGGATCTACTACGGCGAGCTGTCCGCCGCGGACTCCGACTACGCGATCGTCGGCGGCAACGGCGCGCCGGGCGAGTACGACACCGCCACCGACCGCTACAACTACAAGGGCAGCGGCGGCGTCTCGGTCGACAACTGGTTCAACCGCCTGGCTTTCGCGGCCGAGTACGGCGAACGGAACATCCTGTTCTCCGACGCCATCGGCGACAACTCGAAGATCATGTACAACCGCGACCCGCGCGAGCGCGTCAGCAAGGTCGCGCCGTGGCTGACCCTCGACGGCGACCCGTACCCCGCGGTCGTCGACGGCAAGATCCAGTGGATCATCGACGGCTACACGACGATCAACAACTTCCCGTATTCGCAGCAGACGCAGCTCGGCGCGGCGACCAACGACTCGCTCAACGGCGTCGCCCGGCAGGCGAACAGCTCGATCAACTACATCCGGAACTCGGTCAAGGCCACCGTCGACGCCTTCAACGGCACCGTGACGCTGTACTCGATCGACGACAAGGAACCGGTCCTCAACGCCTGGGAGAAGGTCTTCCCCGGCCTCGTGAAGCCGAGCTCCGAGATCTCGCCGGACCTGCGGGCGCACTTCCGCTACCCGGAGGACCTGTTCAAGGTCCAGCGTGAGCTGCTGTCGCGCTACCACGTCAGCAACCCGCAGGAGTTCTACTCGCAGCAGGCGTTCTGGAGCGTCCCGCAGGACCCGACGGCCGAAGGCGGCTCGAACCCGGCCGCGGCCGGCGCCGCGAACCAGCCCGGTTACTACGTCCTCGCCGACACCCCGGGGCAGAGCAAGCCGACGTTCCAGCTGACCAGCTCGCTCACCGGTCTGCAGCGGCAGTACCTCGCGTCCTGGATGTCGGTGTCCTCCGATCCGAACGACTACGGGAAGATCCGGGTCCTCCAGCTACCCAGCGCGGCGACCGGGGCCACCCAGGTCGACGGCCCGGTGCAGGTGCAGAACCGGTTCCAGAGCGATCCACGGGTGGCGCAGGACCGGACGTTGTTCAACAACCCCAACGTCATCCCGATCTACGGCAACCTGATCACGCTGCCGGTGGCGCAGGGCTTCCTGTACGTCGAGCCGGTGTACATCCGGCAGCGCAACCAGAACAGCTATCCACAGCTGGCCCGCGTCCTGGTTTCGTACGGGCCGAAGGTCGGCTACGGCGCGACGCTGCAGGAGGCGCTCGACCAGATCTTCGGCGCGGGCACGGGTGAGGCGACGACCACACCACCGCAGGCGGGCCAGCCCACGACCACGCCACCGACGACGACCCCGCCGGCCACGACGACGCCACCCAACTCGAGCGGCGGCAACGCGGCGCTGGACAAGGCTGTGACGGACATCCAGGCGGCGATCGCGAAGCTGCGGGCGGCTCAGCAGTCCGGAAACTTCACGGACCAGGGTGCGGCTTTGGCGGCGCTCGACGCGGCGGCGAAGGAGTACGAAGCGGCCAAGACGGCGGCGCCGGGGACCAGCACTCCTCCGCCGAGTTCGCAGCCTGGAGGGTGACGTCGCTTACCTAAGGGGTACCTGCTTTGCACCCGTTCGCAACCAGGGCGTAAAGTAGGTACCACGACGCGGGGTGGAGCAGCTCGGTAGCTCGCTGGGCTCATAACCCAGAGGTCGCAGGTTCAAATCCTGTCCCCGCTACGGATGTGGGAGGCGTGGGGGGGGGGGGGTGCCGGCGCGGCCCCCCCCCCCCGCGCGGGGGCCGGGGGGGGTG